>CANIWJ010000051.1 GCA_947471035.1 Verrucomicrobiota bacterium | reverse complement strand
TTCACACCAATAACCTTCACCGCCCCCGCCGTCTCGTCGCCGGTCGATGGCCGCATCGAGGTCACCGCACGCCTAAACGGTATCGACAAAAAAGATACTTTTGCCTTCCGCGTCACTCCCGCGCCCAAGTCCGCGGCCCCCGCCGCCGCTCCGCTCTTCGTCTTCGACCCCGAAGGCGCGAGCCTCGCGCTCCTCCGCGCCGCCGGCCAATCCCCCGCCGCCCTCACCTCCGGCTCCCTCCCGCCGGCCGGTGCCAGCCTCGTGCTCGGTCGCAACGCCGTCCGCGACCCCGCCTTCACGCCCGAGTGGGCCGCCGCGCTCACCACCTGGGTGCAGGCTGGCGGACGGCTTCTCCTCCTCGTCCAAGACCCGGACTGGCTCCGCGAACACAGCGCTTTCCGCTTCGCCCGCCACGTCTCGCGTCGCGCCTTCCCCGTCGTCACCCAACGCGACCACCCGCTACTCGCCGGACTCGACTCCGAAGACTTCCGCGACTGGCGCGGCGACGGTTCACTCCTCGCTCCCAACTACCAAACCGCCCTCGATCGGCCCGAGGTCAAGGTCCCCGGCTTCCGCCCGCCCACCTTCGGCTGGCGCTGGGGCACGCGCGGCTCCGTCGCCTCCGCCTCGCTCGAAAAACCCCACTTCTCCGGCTGGACTCCCCTCTTGGAAAACGAATTCGACCTCGCCTTCACTCCCCTCGCCGAACTCGTCCTCGGTCGCGGCTACGTGCTCTGGTGCGGACTCGATCTCGAAGCCCGAGGCACCGACGAACCCCTCGCCCGCGATCTCACCACCCGACTCGTCAGCCGTCTCGCCGACGTGAGCCCCGCCCCGCGCCGCGAGGTGCTCTACCTCGGCGACGACGCCGGTGCCGCCCGCCTCACCGCCCTCGAATTACCGTTCACCCGCGTAACCTCCGTCCCCGCCGGCCCCGCTGGCAACAAACTCCTCGTCGCCGCCCCCAACGCGATTTTCAACCTCAAGGACTGGCTCGCCCGCGGTGGCAACGCCTTCTTCCTTCCCCGCCCCGAAACCGGCGCGTATCCGGGAGGATTGAAGACTGCCCGCGCCCCCTGGTCGCTCGCCCGCACCCTGCCTGACTGGCCCGAAGCCCGTGGTCTCAGCCTCGGCGACCTGCGCCTGCGCGTCGATCAGGACGCCGCCTTGTTCGCACCCTCTGAAAACGTCGCAGCCGACGGAGCGCTCGCCCGCATCACCGAGGGCGACGGTGTGGGCATCCTGTTCCAACTCGACGCCACCGCGCTCCCCGCCGACACCAAGACCTACCTGCGCTTCAGCCAATGGCGTCTCAACCGCGCCACCAGTCAGTTGCTCGCCAATCTCGGTGCCAGCTTCGCCCGCGACGCCGACCTGCTCGACTTCTCTCTGCCTCGCGGACAACCCGTCATGCTCGGCGGCGAATGGCGCACCAAGATCGAAGGCGAGTTAATCCCCGGGGCCAAGAGTCCAGACAAACCCTCCATCGACCCGGGCAACCGTGGCTTCGACCTCAACTGGCATCTCGAAACCTTCGACGACTCCTCCTGGTCCACCGTCACCCTGCCCGCCTATCCGCCTGAATTGGAAAAACTCGACGGCGCCGTGTGGTTTCGCCGCGAGTTCACCCTGCCGCCCGAGTTCGACGGACAACCGCTCAACCTCGTGCTCGGACCGATGGACGACTTTGAAGATGTTTATCTCAACGGCATGCGCGTCGGCGGCCTCGCCAAAGGCACGCCGCGCAACTGGGAAATCTACCGCGTCTTCAAGCTCCGCCCCGGCACCGCCAACGTCGGCCGCAACGTCATCGCCATCCGCCTCTGGGATCAATTCGGCGGCGGCGGCTTCGGCGCGACCGTCACGAACCCCATGCGCATCGAACTCGTTAAGCCCATGCAGCGCCCCTCGCCCTACACCCCCGGTTACCGCGACGACTACGCCCAAGGCGACGACTACGCTCGCTACTACCGCTGGTGATCGAACTCGTCCGCCCCCCTTTATGCACATCATCGAAACCCAACATAAGCGGATACCCTGGAGGTGGGTGATCCTACTCCAGATCATGAGTGCGACCCGCATCCTGGCCTTGTTTGCCTCCGGCAGCATGACCTTCACGATGCGGAAGTTCATCGACTCACCGATCATCATCAACTCGGTCTCCAGCCTTGATGTGCTCTTCAATCTCCTGATCGCCGCACCCTGCCTCTATTACAGTGACAGGATCTGGACCCGTCACGGACGTCGCCTGCCTTTCGTGATGTCCTCGTTCATTGTGCTGGCGGTGGTCATCCTGCTGCTGCCGCTGGCAGGGAGCGCAGTGCCGATGGCCGTGCTCGTCGTACTCTGGCTCATATTCTTTGACGTCGGCTCGACCTTCGACGTCATGATCATGGAAATCATTCCACCCGAACAACGCGGTCGCTCCGCCGCCATCGGGGCCTGGATGTTCCAGGCCATCATCATTCTTTCGTCCATCGTTATCAGCGGCCGCTTCGATGACGTCGTCAAATCCCTCGGTTTCACCCTCCCCGGCGAAATGCTCATCTATTGGTGGGGTTGCCTCTGTCTGGTTTTCTGCGTCATCTTCATGGGGTTGTTCATACGTGAGAACAAACCCATCGGCCCGCCACCCGTGGATCACGGCAGCGGAATCAAGGGCGCAATAACCAATCTCTTTGCCGAAAAATCCCTCTGGCCGGTTTACCTCCTGGTGTTTTCCACCGTGCTCATGAGCACCGGACTCGGCGCCATCGACCCCCTCCTCATGACCGAGCAGTGGGGCTACTCCAAGCAGGACATGGGCACGAACATCTTCGTCGGCGGCATGATCAATCTCTTTCTTGTCATCCCGCTCGTCGGCCTCGTGGTGGACAAGATCGACCGGCTCAAGATGTTTACCTACAGCGTCATAGGGACACTAATACTCCAAATCGCTTACTACGTCTTCGTTCAGTTCATCTTACCGGACAAGCGTCCGACGATCACTCACATGATTTTGTTCGGTCAGTGTCTTTCGATGGTCGGCCAGTTTGGCGGCGTCGCCCTGCAGCCGCTGATTTTCGATTACATCCCGCGTGACAAAATGGGCACAGCCCAAGCCGGGCTCAACTTCGTGCGCAGCGTCACCCGTCTCATCACGCTCAACGGCATCGGTCTCTGGGTGGCCTATTACTCCAAATGGTTCATGCCCGAAGGCACCTTCGACTACTTCAGCGGCTATCTCTTCATGATTCTGATGAACGCCCTCGGTTGCGGCTTCCTCTTCTATTTCGGCCGGCAAGTAAAACGCGGCGTCATCAAGCCCCTCGGACGAACCGGCTTCCATCCGCTTGAAGAAACCGCCTCCCCCTCCCAACCGAAGGCCTAACGATGAAACGAATCTTAACCCTCTCCGTATTTCCGCTCATCGCCCTCGCCCTGTTCATCGCATCCTATTTATGGAGCGGACGCGACCTGCGCCTGCGCTTCCAAGGGAAGGAAACCGAAGGTCGCATCGTCGGCATGGCACTGGACCGCGAGGGCACGAACGACCTCGTCACCGCCCTGGATACAAAACTCGATCTCCTGCTGGCCGACGGCACCCGCATCGAGGCTCTTTACCATAACTACGCCCTGACCTCCGCCACCGAGCAAGCGCCGGCGGGCGGCACCCTGCGCACCCTCACCGCCCGCGAACTCGATGGCTCGGCCGAAACAAGTGCCACCTCGCTCTCTCCGGAGCTGCTCCGCGTGCTTAACGATGCGGTCAAAGGCGAAGCCGCGATCGTGCGCTGGGCACTCCTCCGAGAAAACCGCCGCATCGCCGATCCTCGTCGCGTGGTCCGTATCGTAAAAACGGAGACGGTCCACGGCTACTTTGGCCTCAAGGAAATCCCCCCCGTGCTGAAACTGCGCGACGGCAGAGTCACCTTCGACAAATCCGGTGCCAACGCCCCCGATCAAGGCACGGTCGTCATCCGCGGCGTCTTTGATTTCAGCGATCCCGCCCGGGTCAAAGCCAACAAGGGCAACTCGCTCGTGGATTACGAATACCTGCGCCTTGGCGAATCGCTTACGCCCGAAAAAAAGAACTTCTTCCTCTTTGCCGAACCTTACGCCACCCAGTTTCTCCCCGTCTTTGGGTTCGAAGCCAACGGCCAGCCCATCGCCCGCCTCTCCCACATCGGGCGCCGCGGCGGCCCGACCCTGGCGCTGCAGCTCTACGGCAACTGCATGGTTTACTACGATGCCGCCAACCCGGCGGAAGCCATCCTCATCGCGACTCCCGGCCCCGTGGACGGCGCGCCGCTCGCCTGGTTCAGCCGCCTCTGCGAAGGCGTCTTCGCCCAGTGGGGCAGCGCCGCCCTCATCGCCCTCGCCGGCCTGCTCTTCATCGGCACCGGCCTGCTCTTTCTCTCCCTCTTGCTTTTCCCGTCAAAAAACCTGCCTCCCCCACCCGTCACGACTCCATGAAAGCATCCGGCCTCGTACTGCTGGGCCTCGCCCCGCTGCTGACTCTCAACGCGCACGCGAGCCCGCTGCTCACGATCACCGACCAGCGGCTCCACCCGCTGCCCGCCGCCATCTTCGGCCAGTTTCTCGAACGCCCGTCCTGGGGCGGGGAATACGGCCCCGAAGGCGTCTGCGACGCCAAGGGCCAGCTCTCTCCCGCCGTCGAAACCGCCCTCGCCGGCCTGCACGCACCCCTCGTCCGTTTCCCCGTGGGAACCGACGGCGACTACATCGACTGGCAGGACCTGATCGACCTGCCCGGCCGCGCCCAACGCCCCGCCACCACCGGTCATAAGGGCAATATCGTCACCAACCGTTTCGGCTTCCCCGAATACTTTGCCCTCGCCGCCCGCCAAGGTTGGCAAACCCTGCTCGTCGCCAACCTCCGCGACGCCCTCTACAAAAAGAAACCCCTCCCCGAGGCCGCCACCCACGCCGCCGCCCTCCTCCGCTACGGCCTAGACCACGCTCCCGCCGGCTCGATCGCCGCCTTCCAGATCGGAAACGAAGGCTGGTTCTTCTGGCCCCCCGCCAAACCCGAAGAACGCACCGCCCTGGGCCTCGCCGACGACCCCGCCGCCGCCGAGTGGCTCCGCACCTGCCTAATCGCCTACGCTGACGCCGCCCACGCCGTCTCGCCCACCATCCCGCTCATCTGCGACGCCCCCCGCCCGCTCGACGGAGGCGGCCTCGAAAACAACGCCGCCGCCGTCTGGCGCGCCGCCATTGACCACCCCGATATCCGCTCTCGTTACCAGATGCTCGCCGCCCACGCCTACGCCCCTATGGGCCTCTGGCACACGGAACGCGCCGGCCAAAAGGTTTCCGCCGCCGCCTTATCGCCCGACGAGATCTGGCTCGCCGCCCTCGCCACCCTCGGTCGCTTCGACTCCGATGGACAAAACGTCGCTGACCGCGCCGTCTACGACGACATCGCCGCCCTCGGCTACCGAGCCGCCGTCACCGAATGGAACTGGAATGGCTGGGACTGGAAAAAAAAATTCCCCCACGCCGGCTTTGACGACGGACTGCCCTCTGCCCTTGGCGCCGCCGGTTTTCTGCACGGGATGATGCGCTCGCCCCATATCGCGCTCGCCACCCAATCCATGATGCTCGGCACCACTTGGGGCATCACCGGCGTGCGCGTCGCCAAGAACGGCACCGTCGGCTACATCCCTCAAGCCGAGGCGGTGCGCCTACACGCCGAACACCACGGCGACCACATCGTCGCCAGCAAACTCATCGACGTTCCCGACCTCGGTCCCGCTCCGCGACTAACCACCTGGTGGCCGGTCGCGGCACAAGTCGCCCAGTTCGACACGGTCGTCTCCGCCGACGCGAACGCATGGTACGTGCATTTTATCCACCGCCACCGCACCGAGCCCGGAAACCTGGTCATCGAATTGCCTCCCGGCACCCCTACGACCGGCACCTCCACACAAATCACTTTGCTCGGCAACGCACACCCCGGCGATAGTCCCTTTACCGCCCTCTCCCTCCAAATTAATCAAACCAGCCGTAACCGATTACCCCTCAGCGTAACGCTGCCCCCGGCGAGCTTGGGTGTGATCATAATTTCCAAAAATTGATCAAATCCCCCACCTAGGCGGTCTGGTTGTCTTGGTGCCAGAAAAAGAACAAACGTCACAAGCCAACCTGGGCGTGTCTCTGAAAAAAACCAGCCTATCGCTGAAGCTCTGCGAGCAAGGGAGAAAGGGCACTGGGCCTGCGTTGTCCTCGGCGGCATGGCCGGCTGGGCCACCTCCGCCTCCGTCGCCTTGGCCGAGCGCCCTTTCTCCCTCGCGCTGGCCCGGTTTATTTCGGGGAAGTGCCCTAACTTACGCCTACGCCTGTCATAAACCAACGTAAATCCATGAATCTGAATTCCAATTCCATAAGTCGCTCTTCCGTTAAAGACCATTTTTCAACAAACGCTCACCGCGTCGTTTCTCCATCCGTCCAATTCCCTAAAAACGATAGCCGGTGCACGCGTTTGGGTGTACCTCGCGCGTTGGCTTGAATCTGAGCCAAAAGCAAATTCACCAACGCGGCACCGACCGATTCCAAGTCCGGATCTATACCCGACCAATGGGTCGTATCATCCGATAGCCAAATGTGCGCCACCCCAATGTCACCGGGGATGGAGTACCCGGCCTTCCGCAGCCAGTCACAGGTTTGGCCCAACGCGCAGAGCACCACGTCTGGCTTTTCCTTTTTTACCCAAGCAATCAACAGGGCTTCTTGTTCGGCCACGCTGCATAGCTCGGGCGTAATTAATAACTTCACCCTGTCGGCAGCAGGCCACTCGGCCATTTGAATCCTAAAAGAGGCTTCATACTGCCTGCCGTTTTGTCGGTTATGCCAATCACTAATAAACAGTCCTATCCTGCGATAGCCCCTCGCCCGCAATGCGATACAGGCCAGCTCAACGTTCGAATAAAAATCCGCTTGCACATGATGAAACCGCTCGGGAAACGCACTCGTTATCGGTCTGGCATCCATGCTCGCCACCATCCCCCCCAAACACACCAAACTGATGTCGGTCCATGGCTGCAAAGCTAAATCCCCATTACATAAAGTGGGCAATATCGCCCCCGGCGCCCCTCTCGCCTGCAAAATCTGAGAATACCGCAAGGCCCGGCGTTCTGTGGACAACTCCGTCGCTCCTTCCACCCAAATTTCCTCAAGCTTGAATCCACAACGTTCCGCTTCCAACTGCGCTCCTCGCCAAATCCGTCTCAAATGAAGGATTTTCGTATGGTGGCCGCGTTCCTCGAAATCATTAATCCACCCAAGCGTGGCATGATAACCCCCGCTACGACGTCTCACGGCGGCGTGAAAAAGCGTCACGATTGGGTTGGGTTTATAACCGATGCGCTCCGCCGCCGCGCGCACCTGGATCCGTGTTTCTTCGCTGCATTCCGAAGCGGCGCGTAACGCACGCGATACCGTCATCTTGGAAACGCCCGCCTCCCTTGCCACATCATCCAACGTAAGCAGGCGATTAACTGGTTTGGAAATATCGGAGCACATCCACCTATTTATGGCGGAGTATTAACCCTACGCAATCCGTTACAAGTATCATCAAGACGTGTTCGCGACTAAAGTCATGTCAGCACATGCCTACGTCGAGTATCCATGATCTCCCCCCTCCCTTACCGCTTCGAAGACTCCCGCCGCGTCGTCACCATCACCGATCCCCGCCTGCCCCAGCCGTGGATCAACTACCTCTCCAATGGCGACCTCCACGCCTTCGTCTCCCAATCCGGCGGCGGCCTCGCCTGGTGGAAGAGCCCGCTCAAAAACCGCCTCACCCGCTATCGCCAATACAACCTCCCCATCGATAGCCCCGGCTTCTACGTTTATATTCGCGAGGCCGACGGCACCGTCTGGTCCCCCTCGTGGCGCCCCGTCGAAACCAAGCTCGATGCCTGGCGCGCCGAGCACCAGCCCGGCCTCACCCGCTTCGTCGCCCGTCGCGGCGACCTCGAGGCCACCCTCGAACTCTTCATCGCCCCCGGTGAAAACTCCCTCGTGTGGGACGTCTCCGTCACCAACCACTCCGGCCAACCCGTCAAACTCGACGTCTTCGGCTACGTCGAACTCTGCCTGCTCGACTGGAAACAAGACACCGACTGGGCCTGCTACGTGAAACACAACCTCCAGGTCGAGTGGGACGAAGCCGCCCAGGCCATCGTTTACGTGTATCGGCATTTTCACTTCAACCCCCACCTCGCCGACTGCCCCCTCGTCCACTTCGCCGCCAGCGCCCCCGTCGCCTCCTGGTCCTGCGATCGCGACGCCTTCGTCGGCAACTACCGCGACGAACGCAACCCCGTCGCCGTCGAGCGCAACGTCTGCGACAACCAAAACAACCTCTGCGGCGACCCTGCCGCCGCCCTCCAGGTCACCCTCGCCATCCCCGCCGGCGGCACCTCCCGTTTCCAGTTTTTCCTCTCCACCGAAGAACAAGCCATCGTCGCCTGGCCCCGCGCCCTTGACGCCGCCCGCGCCTCCCTCGCCCGCCTGCGCACCCCCGGTGCCGTCGATAAGCTCAAGGCCGACCTCACCACCTGGTGGACCGACCATCTCGGAGTTCTCCAAGTCGAACTGCCGGACGCTGATATTGCCCGCCAGGTAAACACCTGGAGTCCCGTTCAAAGCGTGCACACCGCCCGCTACTCCCGCTCCATCAGCCAACACGCCGCCGGCGTGCGCACCCTCGGCTACCGCGACACCTGTCAGGACATGCTCGCCCTCGCCTACCGCCGCCCCGCCCAAGCTACCGAGATGTTCCGCTACCTCGTCTCCCAACAATACGAGGACGGCCACACGCCGCACCAGTGCAACCCCGTCGAAAAACAACCTGCCGAAGCCCGCATCCACATCGATAACCCGCTCTGGGTTCCCATGCTCGCCCACGCCCTCGTCAGCGAGACCGGCGACCTCTCCCTGCTTGACGAAAAGCTCCCCTGGCTCTCCGCCGCGGACAACCTCTCCCCTGTCGGCTCCGCCTCTATCTGGGCCCACCTGCTGCGCATCACCGATTTCTTCGAGGCCAATCTCGGCTCGCACGGCATCCCCCTCACCCACAAAGGCGACTGGAACGACTCCATCGGCAAGTTCTCCAAGAAAGGCAAAGGCGAGTCCCTCTTCGCCGCCCAGCAATACGTCTTCGTCCTGCACCTCCTCGCCGAACTCGCCTGCGCCCGAGGAGACGAACCCGCCGCTCGCCGCTTGGCCAAACTCCGCGAGAAACAAAGCGCCGCCATCCTAGCCTGCGCTTGGGACGGCTCCTGGTGGCGTCGCGGCTTTGACGACGACGGCCAGCCCGTCGGCACCGCATCCTCTGAATTCGGAAAAATTTGGTTAAACACTCAAAGCTGGGCGCTATTGTCCGGGGTAGGCACAACCGAACAACACCTTCGCGCCATGGACTCCGTGGCCGAGCTGCTCGACACCAGCCACTGCGGCATCAAAAAACTCCACCCCAGCTACAAATCCTTCCCCGAGGTGCAGGACCCCTACAGTGGCTACTCACCGGGTTGTGGCGAAAACGGAGCCATTTTCTGCCACGCCAACACCTGGGCCATCATCGCCGAAGCCCTTCTCGGACGCCCCGAAAAAGCCTGGCACTACTACCGCCAGCTCGTCCCCCACTTGGCTCTGCAGAAGGTCGGCCTCCAGCGCTACAAAGCCGAGCCCTACGCCTACGTCTCCAACATCATCGGGCCCGAAAACCCCAAATATGGCTGGGCCAACGTCACCCAGGTCTCCGGCACCGCCGCGTGGATGGACCTCACCGTCACCCAATATCTACTCGGCCTGCGTCCGCAGCTCGACGGCCTGCGCATCGCGCCCTGCCTGCCCGCCGACTGGCCCGGCTTCACCGCCACGCGCCTCTTCCGCGGCACCGCCATCCGCATCGAAGTCCGCCGCGCCACCCCCGGCGAAAAGCCCGGTCTCACCCTCGACGGCCAGCCACTCCCCACCGACCTCATCCCCGCCTCCGCCCTCACCGGGCGCACCAACCTCCGCGCACTCCGCTTAGTGTAGAAGCACTCCGTCAACGCCACTCAATGCTCACCCTCGCCGCCGCCGCCTCGCCCGCGCCTCTCCGCCACCCTTGGCGCAAGCTCATCACCGTCGGCCGCGCCTACGACCTCATGCGCACGGACTTGATCGCCCACCTCGACTGGCTCCAGCGCGAGATCGGCTACGAGGCCTGCCGCTTCCACGCCGTCTTCCACGACGACATGAAGGTCGTCACCCGCGCCTCCGACGGCTCCCTGCGCTTCCACTGGCACCACATCGACAAGGTTTACGACGCCCTCCTCGCCCTCGGCCTCAAGCCCTTCATCGAGCTCAACCCCATGCCCGCCGCCCTCGCCAGCGGCCCCGACACGATGTTCTACTACAAGATGAACATCACCCCGCCCAAGCTCTGGTCGGAGTGGGCCCAGCTCATCGACGCCTTCGCCCGCCACCTCCTCGAACGCTACGGCCAGGCCGAGGTCCGCACTTGGAACTTCGAAGTCTGGAACGAACCCAACCTCGGCGGCTTCTGGTCCGGCACCAAGGAGGACTATTTTAAGCTCTACGAAACCTCCGCCCGCGCCCTCAAGGCCGTGGACTCCGCCCTCCTCATCGGCGGCCCCGCCACTTCCAAGGCCAACTGGATCGCCGAGTTCATCGCCCACTGCCACGCCCGCGCCATCCCGCTCGATTTCATCTCCACCCACCTCTACCCGCAGGACGAACAGGTCGCCTACCCCGACCGCAAGGACTGCCCCCACCCCATCGGCGAGTTCTTCTCCGACACCGTCCGCTCCGTTCAGGACGTCGTCTGCGCCTCCCCCCTGCCCGCCCTTCCCATCTACTGGAGCGAGTGGAACACCCAGGCCGCCGCCACCGCCGCCCAGGTCACCTGGGGCGAAAACGTTTACGTGGACAACGCCTTCGCCGGCACCTTCATCGCCCGCAACTGCACCGCCCTCGACACCGCCTGCGAAATGTTTGGCTACTGGGTCGCCAGCGATGTCTTCGAGGAGGGCGGCATCCCTTCCTCCCCGCTCTCCTGCACCTACGGCCTGCTCACCCTCCACGGCCTGCCCAAGGCCGCCGCCAACGTCTTCCGCTTGCTGCGCCGCCTCGAAGGCAACCGCCTCGACCTCGCCCCCGGCTTCACCGCCCCCCACTCCGGTGCCGGTGCCATCGCCACCACAAGCGGCGACACCACCCGTGCCCTGCTCTGGAACCACGCCCACGTCGAACTCGCCCCCCCCGCCCCTTGGCGTGAGACGGTCCGCATCCCGTGGTCCTCCGCCACCGCCCCGCAGGTGCTCACCGCCCGCGTCGGCCCCGCCGGCGGCAGTGTTTACGAGGCTTGGCTGGAACTCGGCCGCCCCGAAAACCTCACCACCGCCCAAACCGCCTTCCTGCGCAACCGCAGTGAACCTGTCTGGTCCCTCGCACCCGCCCGCCTCGTCGGCGGCTACGCCGAGATCGAGGTCACCCTCGCCGCCCTCGAACTGCTTTACGTCGAGTTCGTCCCCGCCCCCTCCGCCGTGGGCAAAGACGACCGCCTCACCTCCACCGAATGGGCCGACTGGGACAAAAAAATGGGCGAACTCTCCCGCTAAACTCACTTCACCATGGAACCCAAGACTACCCTCGCCTTCGATCTCGAACTCGTCCCCTTCAGCCTCCGCGGTGCCTGGTTCGGCCTCAGCCGCCTGCCTGAAAAACGCGCCGCCGAGCTCGGCAAATCCCCCTCCCTCTACCTGCGAACCTACCGGGGCAACGTCCCCATGCACCAGCGCGAGATCGCCGCACTCTCTTTCCTCGACGCCCAAGGCAACTCCCTCACCCCCAGCGACGACGCCCGGCCCGGCCGCCTGCGTTTCACCGATTCAAAAGGCGGCTTCGTCGAGCTCACCTTCGCCGATACCCACACCCTCGTCCTCCACGGAAAAGGCCTCCCCCTCCGCCTCGACCTCACCCCCACCTCCTACGACTACGCCCGCCCCGCCGGCGCCGACCTCTGGGAGCTCAACCTCTACTCCCAACGCCTCCAACTCCTCCTCCAACGCCAAACCGGCACCTGCACCGTCCTCGCCCCCTGGGCCGAACAAAAATCCACCGCCATCACCGTTACCCTCGGCGAGGACGGCACCCCCTGGCGCGCCACCCTCACCGAATTTTCCGTCACTCCGCCCCCGGCCCCAATCCCCGCCGACACCCTCCCCGCGCCAGCCTCGAAACGTAATACCGCCGCCTGCTCCGCCTTCACCAGCGCGCTTCCCGCCGCCCCCGCCCGCCTAAAAGCCGCCCGCAACCTCGCCGGTTACGTGCTCTGGACGTCCCTCGTCGAACCCTCCGGCCACCTCCACCGCGAGGGCATGCTCATGTCCAAAAACTGGATGACCAATATCTGGTCCTGGGACCACTGCTTCAACGCCATCGCCCTCGCCTCCGGCCACCCCGACCTAGCCTGGGACCAGTGGGCCATCCTCTTCGATCACCAGCACCCCACCGGCGCACTTCCCGACTCGCTCAACGACCGCGATCTCGTCCTCAACTTCACCAAGCCTCCCGTCCACGGCTGGGCACTTCGCGAGATGATGGCCCTTGGCTGGAAACCCACCCCCGCCCAGCTCAAACAAGCCGTCCGCTGGCTGGAAAAATGGACCGACTGGTGGTTCACCCACCGCGACGACGACCACGACGGCCTCCCCCAATACAACCACGGCAACGACTCCGGCTGGGACAACGCCTCCTGCTTCGGCGCCGGCACCCCGGTCGAAGGCCCCGACCTCGCCACCTTCCTCATCGTGCAGATGGACGTGCTCGCCGACCTCCACCTGCGCTTAAAAAACAAAACCGCCGCCGCCCGGTGGACCGCCCGCGCCGCCGCCCTCGTGCCCAAACTCCTCGCCCACTCCTGGCGCGGCGACCGCTTCGTCGCCCCCCGCTCCGGCGATCACGCCCTCGCCGAGGGCGACAGCCTCGTCGCCTTCATGCCCCTCCTGCTCGGTCGCCGCCTCCCACCCGAGATCCTGCGCACTCTCATTGCCGGCCTCTCCGACCCCGGCCGCTTCCTCACGCCCCACGGCCTCGCCACCGAAAGCCCCCGGAGCTCGCTGTATCGCAGTAACGGTTACTGGCGCGGCCCCATCTGGGCACCCTCGACCCAGCTCATCGTCTCCGCCTTGGACGGCGTAGGCGAAACCAAGCTCGCCCGCGAGGTCAGCAAACGCTTTTGCGCTACCTTCGCCAAATCCGGCAGCGCCGAAAACTACGACGCCCTAACCGGCGAGGGCCTCTGTGATCGCGCCTACACCTGGACAGCCAGCGCCTTCATCACGCTCGCATCAAGCCTTCGGTAAGCCGGTATCTATTCCATGTCCTACCCCGCCTTCTCCGACATCGAGTTCCATAACATCGCCGAACTCGACCCCTTCGCAGGCTACCCCGGCCCGCTGCTCCGCCGCTACCCGCGCGCCGTCGCCGACTCCCTCGAAAACACCGCCAGCGCCTCCGAAGACGCCTCCCTCTCCGAACTGCGCTTCGTCGTCGTCGCCGGCCGCCGCCTCGCCCTGTCCTTAACTGCCCTCGGCGGCGGCGACCTCTTCGTCTATCGCGGCGACTTCGTGCAAAACCACCTGCGCCTCCCCGCCGGTGTCGTGATTCGCCACCTCCTCGACTTCGAGAACGACCCCTACGCCAAACTCCGCCCCGAGGCCTTCGCCAACCAGACTTTCTGCCGCCACGTCTGGCGCGTCGTCTTCGACGGCCCCACCCTCCTCCACGGCATCGACCGCATGGGCGCCACCATCCGCCCGCCCCGTGCCGACGAAAAACCCGCCCGCCGCTGGCTCGCCTACGGCTCTTCCATCACCCACGGCTTCACCCCCGTCACCCGACGACAGTGCTACGTTGCCCAGACCGCCCGCCGCCTCGGCGTGGATGTGCTTAACCTCGGCCTCTCCGGCTCCTGCATGTGCGAAAAAGCCGCCGTGGACTATCTCGCCAGCCGCACCGACTGGGATTTTATTACCTGCGAACTCGGCGTCAACATGCGCGCCCACTACGAGCCCGAAGTCTTCGCCCAACGCGTGCGCTACCTTGTCGAAACGCTCACTGCCAGCCACCCCGGCAAGCCCGTCGTGCTCATCAGCCCTTTTACCAGCGCCGCCGACTTCGCCATCGAGCCCACCCGCGACAGCCGCCGCACCGCCGCCTACCGCGAAATCCTCTCCTCGCTCGCCACCGAGTTCTCCCCTCGCGCCGTGCATCTCCTGGACGGCCGCGAGATTCTGCCCGAATTCGGCGGACTTAACTGCGACTTCGTGCACCCCTCCAGCGAAGGCCACACCCTCATGGCCGAAAACCTAGCCGCCCGCCTCCGCGCCCTCGGTCTCGCCTAACTCACCTGTTTAACCACCACCCCCTGCAGCCCCGCCCACCGACGCATTCCATCCCGACGGGAACGCCGACGGCAGACCGACAAGGTCACTCAACCAGAAGTCGGAGCGCCTCCACGTAAGTTCCATCACACTACCCAAATCCCCGAGCCGCCATGCCCAAACTCCACCCGCTCTGCACCGATCACGCCGTCATCTCGTCGGCCCGTGCCCGCATCCACGGCACCGCCACACTCGGCACCAGCGTCACCGTCACGCTCGCCGGCGTGAGCGTGCTCACCACCACGGGCAACGACGGCCGTTGGCTCGCCGAGTTCCCCGCGCTCCCAGCCGGCGGCCCGCACACGCTTAGCGCCCGCGACGCCTCCGGCGAGGTCATCGCCACCGACATCCTCCTCGGCGAGGTCTGGCTCGGAAGCGGCCAGTCCAACATGGAATACAACCTCTCCCAGACCAAGGAGACCGAGGCCGACATCGCCGCCTCCCATGAGACCCTACTGCGCGTCTTCATGGTCGTGAAGGCCAGCCACTCCGCCGGTCCGCTCACCACCCTTGGCGGTCGCTGGCAGGTGAGCAATCCACGCGAAGCCGGCACCCTCAGTGCGGTGGGTTACTATTTTGGCCGAAAAATGGTCGCCGAGACCGGCCTGCCCTTCGGCATCATCGTCAGCGCCTGGGGCGGCAGTTCCATCGCCCCGTGGCTTCCGGAGGCCACCCTGCACACCCGCCCGGAATACGCCGCTTTTGTGGCTGAACTCGCCCAGGTCCGCGCCACCGCCATCCCGGCCGACCAGTATAAACAATACGAAGACCCCGGCATAGCCGCCCACGCCGCCAGCTGGTCGTCGCCCGACCTCTACGACGCCGACTGGACCCTCCTCAACGTCCCCGGTCAGTGGCAGGACGAGGGCTGGGGTTTCAACGGCGCCGTCTGGTATCGCCGCACCGTCGAAATTCCCGCCGACTGGATCGGCCACGACCTCGAACTCTACCTGGGAATCGTGGACGACTTTGACCGCACCTTTGTCAACGGCACCCAGGTCGGCGCCATGGGCATCGAAACACCCAACTGGTGGTCCACCCCGCGCTACCACACCGTTCCGTCCGCGCTCGTCACCGGCGCCACCCTGCACCTCGCCGTGCGCGTCTTCGACATCTGGGGCGGTGGCGGCATCATGGGCAACGTCACCCTGCGTCCCGTCGGTCAACCCGACGCCAAACCCGTCGCGCTCTCTGGACGCTGGCGCGCCAAAGCCGAGCTGGAGTTGCCCCGCCGCTTCCCCGGCGGCCCCGCCCTCGCCCCGTCCGTCCTCTGGAACGCCATGATCGCCCCTCTGCTTGGCACGAGCTTCAACGGCATCCTCTGGTATCAAGGCGAATCCGACACCGAGCGCGCCCGCCTCTACCAACGACTCCTCACCGACCTCATTAACACCTGGCGCGCCGCCTTCGACGCCCCCGAACTGCCCTTCGGCATCGTGCAACTCGCCAACCACATGGCGCGCAAAACCTCCCCGTCCGAAGACAGCTGGGCCGCCCTGCGCGAAGCCCAGCGCCGAGTCGCCCTCCACGTCCCCGCCTGCGGCCTCGCCACCGCCATCGACGCCGGCGAAGCCGACGACATTCACCCGCGCTACAAACGTACCGTCGGCGAGCGCCTCGCCTTCTGGGCTCTGCACCAGGCTTACGGATACACCGCGCTTCCCTACTCCGGCCCGCAGCCCGCCGAGCTCTGGCCCGACGCCGACGGCCTGCGCATCCGCTTCACCCACGCCACCGGCCTGCGCGTGCGAGGCGACGGCCTGCGCGGTTTCCAACTTCTCACCACCGACGGCACCTGGCACTGGGCCGACAACGCCACGATCGCCAACGACACGGTTTTCGTGCACGCCACCGTAGCGCCCGAGCCCGTCGCCGTGCGCTACGCCTGGCAATCCAACCCCGAGACCACCCTCGAAAACGCCGCCGGCCTGCCCGCCTTGCCCTTCCACCTCTCCCCGTGAAAGCCACCTTCCGCCTATACCCCAAAGGCTCCGACACGGCCCCCGCCGGCCCTTGGGCCTCCCTCGCCGGCGCACGCGATGCCCTGCGTAAACTCCGCGCCGAAGGCAAACTCACCGGCCACGCCACCGTGCTGGTCGCGCCCGGTCGCTACCCTCTCACCGAGCCCGTCGCCTTCGGCCCGCTCGATAGCCATACCACCTACGCCGCCTCCTCCGGCACCGCCGAAACCGTCTTTGACGGCGGCCGCGTGCTCACCGGCTGGACCGAGACGACTCACGCCGGCCGCCGCGCCTGGACGCTGCAACTGCCCGAGGTCTCCTCCGGTCAACTCAACCTCCGTTCGCTCTTCGTCTCCGGCCAGCGTCGTCCGCGCGCCCGCCTGCCCAAGTTTTCCGCCAACGCCCACGACGGCGAAAAAACCTTCCGCCTCGGCGCTATGCGCTTTCCCGAAAAACGCGGACTCTTCGCTGGCGACCACGTCTTCAAACCCGCCGCAGACGACATCCAGCCTTGGCCCAGTCTCCACGACGCCGAGATCGTCCTTCTCCACTACTGGGTCGAAACCCGCCTGCCCAACCCCCGCCTCGATCCCGCCACCGGCTGGGTCAGCTGCGCCCGCCGCTCGGTTTTTAATCTCTACGAGTCCTTCAACCCCAAGCTCGCCCGCTACTACATCGACAACCTCGCCGAAGCCCTCACCGACCCCGGCGAATGGTATGTCGAACGCTCCACCGGCCGCCTCACCTACCTGCCGCTCGACGGCGAAAACCTCGCCACCACCCACATCACTATCCCGCTCGTCACCCGGTTCATCGACGTCCTCGGCCACGCCTACAACCGCGGCCCTGGCGACATCGGCGACCCCCACGGTGCCCGCCCGGTGGAAAACCTTGTCTTCACCGGCCTCACCTTCCGCCACGCCGACTGGTATCAACCCTCCTCCGAGATGCTGCCCCACGACCGCGAGGCCAAGCTCGGCATCACCGACATCCCCCTTGGCAGCGCCCCCCAATCCGCCGCCCACGTGCCCGCCGTCATCAACTTCAACTGGGCTCGCGGCTGCCGTTTCGAGGCCAATACCGTTGAACACACCGGCTTCACCGCCCTCGAATTCGGCCCCGGTTGCCGCGATTGCTCCGCCACCCGCAACACCCTTCAACACCTCGGCGGCGGCGGCGTGAAACTCGGCGGCACCGAACTCGACGGCCCGCCCGCCGACCGCACCGGCCACGTTCACATCACCGACAACACAATACGCAACGTCGGCCGCGTGTTTCACCAGAGCTGCGGCATCCTCCTCACCCACGCCTTCGACTGCACCCTCGCCCACAACGAGATCGCCCACACGTGTTACACCGGCATCTCCGTCGGCTGGAGCTGGGGTTTCCGCGAGACCATCACGCGAAACATCCGCATCGAAAACAACTTCATCCATGACATCTGCGAGGGTGTGCTCAGCGACAACGGCGGCATCTACCTGCTCGGTGTCCAACCCGGCACCGTCGTGCGCGGCAACCACATCACCCGCGTCACCGCCGCCGACTACGGCGGCTCCGGCATCTATCCCGACGAGGGCTGCTCGCACGTCATCATCGAGCACAACTGGGTCCACGACACCCAGGGCGGCTGCCTCGGCATCCACTTCGCCCGTGAGCTCGTCGTGCGCCACAACGTCTTTGCCCGCCCCTCCGACTGCTTCGCCGGCATCGGCCGCGTAGAATCCACCATCCAGGCCACGTTGCTCCACAATCTCTTCATCGGCCCCGCCAAATCGCTCTACAGCGGAGCCTACAAAGGCGACGTGCGCCACGGCTTCGAGACCGATGCCAACGTCTTCGCTTTTGCCCGCCCCGCCGACTTGCCGCCCACCGTCCACCCCGAGTGGCGCAAGGATGTACCGCACCGTCTCGATTTCGCCGCTTGGCAAAAGGCCGGCCACGACCGCAACTCCGTCGTCACGCCGATCCGCTTCCGCGAAACCGCTACCTCCTTCACCCTGCCCAAAAACTCCCCCGCCCTCGCCGCCGGTTTCAAACCCTACGACTGGTCCGTCTGCGGCCCCCGTTCTATCTAAACTCCCTTTTCCCATGCCTAACCAACACCCGCTCATCACCCACCAACGCCAGATCCACCTCGACTTCCACACGTCGCAACACATCCCCGGGGTCGGAGCCGATTTCAACGCCAAGGACTTCGCTGCCACGTTGAAGAAAGCCCACGTAAACAGCGTCACCATCTTCGCCAAGTGCCACCACGGCTACACCTACTACCCGTCCAAAGTCGGCACCCTCCATCCCACCCTGGCTCCAGGCCGCGACCTCCTCGGTGAACAAATCGAGGCTCTCCACCGCGAAGGCATCCGCTGCCCGATTTACCTCACCGTCGGCTGGGATGCCCTCCTCACCAACACCCGCCACGATCTCCGCGCCCAGTTCAAGGACGGTCACTTCGGCGACTGGAAGGGCCAGCCCGGTCAATGGGCCTTCGTCAACTGGCTCCACCCCGAATTCCAGCAACACCTCGAAGACCTCACCAAGGAAACCCTCGCCCGCTACGGCAAAGAGGTGGACGGCTATTTCTACGACATCTGTTTCTTCCCCAAAGGAGCCTGCTGGTCCCCCGAAACCCGCAAGTTTCGCGATAAACACAACCTAAACGATGACTCTCTCGCCGGCCACGAACGCTTCATGGCCAAGGCCCACGAGACCTTCTCCAAACGCTACTGGGACGTCATCCGCGCCGCCCGCCCCGACGCCACCGTCTTTTTCAACGCCGGCACCGACACCTTCCTCGAACCCGGCCTTGGTGGTCGCGCCCGTTTCAACAACATGTCCCACATGGAGATCGAGTCGCTGCCTTCCGGTTTCTGGGGTTACTACCACTTCCCGCGCCTCGCCCGCTCCACCGCTTACTGGGGTAAACCTTGGCTCGGCATGACCGGCCGTTTCCAGACGCTCTGGGGCGACTTCGGCGGCATCAAACCCCAGCCCGCCCTCGAGTTCGAATGCTTCCGCCCGCAGGCCCTCGGCGGCGCCAACTCCGTGGGCGACCAGCTCCCTCCGGGCGGCACCCTCGATCCCGCCGCCTACGATCTCATCGGCGCCGTCTTTAAACAGGTCGCCGACGCCGAGCCCTTCTACGCCAACTCGACCGCCCTCCTCCAAGTTGGCATCGCTACCTCCGGCACCCCCGGAATCGACGGCGACGAAACCGCCAAGTCCGACGAAGGCGCCATCCAGATGTGCGAGGAATCCCACTACGAATGCCAGCTCCTCGATGCCGACAACACCCTCGACGGCCTCGAGCTCGTCATCCTCACCGACAGCTCCACGCTTACCCCCGCCTTCGTCGAAAAGCTCCGGGCCTTCTACAAAAAAGGCGGCAAGCTCCTCGTTACCCACAAAGGCGGCTGCGACGCCTCCGGCAAGTGGGCTCTCGACTTCCTCCCCATCCAGATCACCGGCGACGTCGATCTCTTCCCCGCCTACTGGCGCACCAAGGCCGCTTTCTCGCCTGAGCTCGCCCGCACCGACCGCGTGTTCTACCAACAGGGCCTCGTCATCAAAGCCGGCCCCGGCACCGAGACGCTCGCCGAGCGAGTGCTCCCTTACTTCAAACGCGACGCCGTGCGCTACTGCTCGCATTTGCAGACCCCGCCCCGCCCCGAGTCCAGCGGCCAACCTGTCATCGTGGCCGGTGATCGCTTCGTTTATTTTGCGGATCCTATCTTCAAAGAATACCGCAAGGCCGGCAACATCGCCGCCCGCGACGCCTGGCGCCTCGCCATGCAGCGCCTCATCGGGACCGCGCCCTACGGCCACGGCCTCGCCTCGACGATTCAGGTGTATCCGCGCCGCCGCGGCGACGACCTCGCGCTCACGCTGCTTCACTACATCCCTGTGCGCAAAGCCCTCGACATCGACATGATCGAGGAACGCTCCTCCTACGCCGGCGAAGTGCTGCGCCTGCCCGCCGCCGCCCAAGAGGTGCGCGTCTTCGGCACCGGGGAAAAACTCACCCGAGCCGCCGACGGCACCTTCACCCTACCCGCCACCGCCCGTGGCCGCCTTCTCCTCGAAGTCCCCGGCCTCTTCCGCGCCTAACCCCATCCGTCATTCCGCCCTCCATCACTTCTTACCAGCTCTACCAGCTTACTAGCTCTACCAGCTTACCAGCTCCCACCATGTTCACCCTTGGCATTGATTACGGCACCAACTCCGTCCGCGCCCTCGTCGTCCGCACTGCGGACGGCGCCGAGCTCGGCACCGGCATAGTCAACTACCCCAGCGGCACCCAAGGCGTGCTCCTAGACCCCAAGGACCACAACCTCGCCCGCCAAAACCCCGCCGACCACCTTTTCGGTCTCGAAAAGTCCATCAAACTCGCCCTCGCCCAGGCCAAAAAAACCAAGGGCTTCGACCCCCGCAAGGTGATCGGCCTCGGCGTGGACACCACCGGCTCCAGCCCCATCCCGGTTGACGCCACCAACACCCCCCTGGCCTTGCAGAAAAAATGGGCCAAAAACCTCGCTGCCCACTGCTGGCTCTGGAAGGACCACACCTCCATCAAGGAAGCCGCCGAGATCACCGCCCTCGCCGCCAAGATCCGCCCGCACTACATCGCCAAGTGCGGCAACACCTACTCCTCCGAGTGGTTCTGGTCCAAGATCCTCCGCTGCCGCCGCACCGCCCCCACCGTCTTCAAAGCCGCCTACTCCTGGGTCGAGCTCGCCGACTGGATTCCCTCCGTGCTTGCCGGCATCACCGACCCGAAAGCCGTCAAACGCGGCGTCTGCTGCGCCGGCCACAAAGCCCTCTACGCCGCCGACTGGGGCGGCCTGCCCGACAAGGAGTTCCTCGCCCAGCTCGACCCCGCCCTCGCCGACCTCCGCGACCGCCTCTACGAAGTCGCCCACGACGCCACCGCCTCCGCCGGTAAACTCTGCCCCGAATGGGCCAAAAAACTCGGCCTGCCCGCCGGCATCCCCATCGCCATCGGCGAGATGGATGTCCACTATGGCGCCATCGGCTCCGGCGTCTGCGAAGGCACTTTGATCAAGGTCATCGGCACCTCCACTTGCGATTGCGGCGTGGTTTCCGCCGACAAAACCGTGGCCGACATCCCCGGCATCTGCGGCATCGTCAAAGGTGCCATCCTTCCCGGCTACTACGGACTCGAAGCCGGTCAATCCGCCGTCGGCGACATTTTTAAATGGTTCGTCGAAGGCGTGCTCGGTGACGTGAAACTCCACGCCACCCTCACCGCCGAAGCCGCCAAACTGAAGCCCGGCCAGTCCGGCATCCTGTCGCTGGACTGGAACAACGGCAACCGCACCGTGCTCGTTGATCCGCTCCTCACCGGGCTTACCCTCGGCACCACGCTCTACACGACGAAAGCCGAACTCTACCGCGCCCTGATCGAGGCCACCGCCTTCGGTTCCCGCGCCATCATCGAGCGCTTCAAGGAATACGGCGTGCCCATCGACCGCGTAGTCTGCGCCGGTGGCATCGCGGAGAAAAACCCCCTGCTCATGCAGATCTACGCCGACGTCACCGGTTGCACCATGCTGGTCGCCGGTTCGTCGCAGGCCTGCGCCCTAGGCTCCGCCATCTCCGCCGCCGTGCTGGCCGGTGCCCACAAGGACTTCGCCACCGCGCAGAAAAAGATGACCCGCCTCAAAGCCGGCGTCGCCTACAAGCCCAAACCCGCCAACCAAAAAGTCTACAACCAGCTCTACTCCCTCTATCGCGAGCTCCACGACGCCTTCGGCGGCATCAACAAAGCCGCCGACCTTTCTCGTGTCATGAAGGACCTACTCTCAATCAAGACCTCCGTCCGCGCCTGACTTGTGTCCGGTAAGCGCACTGAAACCAACTCAATGGAATCGCATCTATGACACCACACCGCAATTCTCTGAAAAATGAAGGGTGATCTGGGTTTTCCACGCCGGCCCAGCTTGGTTTCCCGCTCACCCGTAGAGCGCAAGCTGAGCGTCGGGATATTTTGAAGGCAGCTCCCAGGGAAGTCTGCCGATGGCCACAGACTCACTGCCAAGTGAAAACCAATATGAACTTTGCCCATTAAATGAAAGCCTCTCCCTTTCTGCGCTTTTTGAATTTAACCAAACTGCGGCGCTGGCACATGCGCTAGTATCTTGTAACGAATGCAACATCCGAGTGAGGAACCAGACTGGGCGAGTAAATTTAACTTAGGGTGTGTCTTGGAAACAAAGGGCGCGGCGCCGGGAGCGCAGTAGGGCTGGGGCGAGGCGGGAGCGAGGGTGCTGGGCCGTCCAGGCCCAGCACCC
>CANIWJ010000050.1 GCA_947471035.1 Verrucomicrobiota bacterium | reverse complement strand
TCTTTTCGATGCGCTCGGTGACAGTCTTCTTGTTACGGAAGGTCAGATAACGGGAGACGGGTTTGCCCTCTTTGCGGGCTTCGGTGCATTCCAGAGTGACGAGTTCTTGAGCCATGGTGTGATTGGTTAAAAGGGAAGAACGCATAGATCCGCCTTCCCCGGCGCAAGCCCTGATTTCACCGATCACAACGCAAGCATCCGTATCTCTATGTCCGGTCCGACAATAAACACACCGTTTCAGCCAATCGCCGCAATGTCGTAACCAAGGATAAGCGCTAGGGTGCTCGGGCAAACCCACAACTATGAGACTTCACCACCTCCTGCCCCTCGCCCTCCTCTCCCTCGGCCTGAACGCTGCCCCTGTACCGGTCGAAACCGTGACCGCACCCAGTCCATGGTCAGTCGCCTTGCGCGCGACTTACTTGGTCACCACCGACGGCTCCGATGCCTTCGGCACCAACGCCAAGGATGCGATCACGATTGAGGACAAGCTCATCCCTGAGTTCGACATCGACTACCGCTTGAACGATAATTGGGCCATCGAGCTGGTTTTGACCGTCCCGCAAGAGCACGACGTCAAACTAAACGGCGCCCCCATCGGTAATTTTAAGCACCTCCCCCCTACCCTTCTGGCCAAATACTATCCCGGCGAATGGGCCGGCTTCCGCCCCTACGTTGGCGCAGGCGCGAACTTCACCCTGATTTTTGACGAAACCATCGCAGCAGGCGCACTGAAACTGGAAAACTACAGTATCGGACCCGCCGCTCAAGTCGGCGTCGATTACGCCATCACCAAACAAATCTCGCTGAATCTCGACGTTAAACGCGCCATGCTCCGCACCGACGTGGAAACGGCTGGCGGCGCGAAAGTCACCAATCTGCAACTGGATCCGTGGTTGCTCGCCCTCGGTGTGAACTACGCGTTCTAATCGGATTCTAGGTTTGGTCTAAGTTTAGCGTTTTATTCCCAAAGCCCGCCCGGCGCTTGCCCGGCGGGCTTTGTCGCGTATTCGGTTTGGCCGATGCGCCATTACACCTTTCCCCAGAGCTTTCACGCCCTCTACCACCATGCCGTCCAACGCTTCGCCGCAGGCCAGCGCGGCGCAGAAACCTACTTCGATGCCGAGCAAACCGCCTGGCTCGCCGCCAACGGCTTGAGCGCCCAGGCATTCTACGATTACGCGGAAGACCAAATCGCGGGCGGCGAACCTGGCTACGAGCAGGCGCTGCAAGTTGAAACCGTCCGCCGCGATTATTTCCTAAACGTGCAACTGGGCCAGCCGTCCGCCCACGTAGCCGATCCCGACACCTGGCCTGCCAAGTCCGCAGCGGTAAACGGCATCGAATGGCTCCCCCGCATCATCCCCAAAGCTCGCGCCAAGCTACGCGGGGAACTACCCTCCAATTTGATGTTCGGCTGCGGTGGCGACCGACGTTTTTTCAAAGCCCACGATATTCTGCCCGCCGAGTTGCTGAGTTTGGTTTGGCGTCACGAAGGCGATGATACCGCCATCATTGCCTGGGTCACCGCCCGCTCTGCCGTCTCTCGCCGCAGTTCTTAACCCGGCAGGCAGGCTTAACTCCGCCCTGTGTAGCTTAAACGATAGCTGAATTCGCGCTGAACGCGTAGATCCTTGGCGCAAGTGCGATTCCGCCCTTGCCACGCGCTGCGTCGACCCTGCACGATCAACCTTTTTCCGAAATCCAAGCACCTTCCAGAATCCGTACGCCTACGTCACGAAAATGAACCAAAACATCCGCAACATCGCCATCATCGCCCACGTTGACCATGGCAAGACGACCCTCGTCGATAAACTCCTCCAAGAAGGTGGCGTCTATCGCGCCAACCAAGCCGTGGAAGTTCGCGCCATGGACTCCATGGACCTCGAAAAGGAAAAGGGCATCACGATCAAGGCCAAGAACACCTCCGTTCACTGGAACGGCAAGATCGTCAACATTCTCGACACCCCCGGCCACGCCGACTTCGGCGGCGAGGTCGAGCGCGCCATGCGCATGGTGGACGGCGTGCTCCTCCTCGTGGACGCCTACGACGGTCCCCAGGCCCAGACTCGCTTCGTGCTCCGCAAGGCACTGGCCCTCGGTCTCAAGGTTGTGATCGTCATCAACAAGATCGACCGCGACAACGCCGACCCGGTCAAGATGTACGACAAGGTGCTCGAACTCCTGATGGAGCTCAATGCCACCGAGGAGCAGTTCGATGCTCCCGTTGTTTACGGCTCCGGCCGCGATGGCTACATGATGTACAAGCTGGGCGAGGAGAAGAAGAACATGACCCCGCTCTTCCAGACCATCATCGACCACGTCCCACCTCCCTTCGCCAAGCCCGAAGACCCGTTCCACATGCTGGTGTCGAACATCGACTGGTCCGACTACGTCGGCCGTATCGCGGTCGGCAAGATTCTCGGCGGAACGGTCAAGGTGGGCGACCCCGTCTTCGTGCTCCGACACGCTGAGGGCGGCAAAAAAGTCCGCGCCAAGGTCACCAAGATTTTTGAGTTCACCGGCCTCGGCCAGCGTGAGGTCGAGTCTGCCCAAGCCGGCAACATCGTCGGTATCTCCGGCTTCGAAGACGTGGACATCGGCGATACCCTCGACATCCGCGACGACGCCCATCCCCTGCCCTTCACCCAGATCGATCCGCCTACGCTGGAGATGCAGTTCTCCGTCAACGACGGCCCGCTCGTCGGTCAGGAAGGCAAACTCGTTACCTCCCGCCAGATTCGTGAGCGTCTGATGCGCGAGCTGAAGACCAACGTTTCCATCTACATCGACGACGCCGACCGCGCCGGCGTGTTCAACGTCAAGGCCCGTGGCTCCATGCAGGTCGCTGTTCTCGTTGAGACCATGCGCCGCGAGGGCTACGAGCTCCTCGTCTCCCGTCCCACCGTGATCGAGAAGGTCGTCGATGGCGTCCGCATGGAGCCTTACGAGACGGTCTGGATCGAAGTGCCCGACGAGTGCGTCGGCTCCATCATGCAGAACTTGGCCAACCGCAAGGGCCAGCTCACCAACATGGAGAAGCTTTCGCACTCCACCATGATCGAAGCCACCATCACCACCCGCGGTCTGATCGGTCTCGAAATCGACGTGATCAACGCTACCTCCGGTCGCGGCGTCACCTCCCACTTGTTTAAAGAATACGGCCCTTATGCTGGCGAAGTGCTCACCCGCCTCACCGGCGTGATCACGGCGACCGAAGCTGGCGAGACCACGACCTACGCCCTGCTCATGGTGCAGGAACGCGGCAAGCTCTTCATCGGGCCCGGCGAGCAAGTTTACGAAGGCATGATCGTCGGCGAGAATCCTCGCAACGAAGACATCTCCTGTAACGCCGTCCGCGAAAAAGCCCTCACGAACTTCCGTTCCCAGGGTTCGGGTGTTGCGACCGGCCTGATTCCCGCCGCCAAGATGTCGCTCGAACGCTCCATCGAATACATCGCCGCCGACGAGCTCCTGGAGGTCACCCCCAAGAACCTCCGCCTCCGCAAGCGCATCCTCAACAGCGGCGAGCGCCAGAAGGCCAAGAAGTCCGGCAAGTAAGCCGCATTCCAGCCTCGTCCCACCCCAAAGCCGCGCCTCCGCAAGAGGCGCGGCTTTTTCATGCCCGGACACTAGCCCGCAGAGTTTACACGTGAGGCGGAGGACCGCGACTAGCTTCGAGGTCCCGCCCCATGTCTTCTTTTTACCCGTAGCTCGGCCTAGGCCGACCCGCTTCGTGTAGACTCTGCGGGTTTAAAGCACTGGCCTCTAGCAACTGCGAAACCACCCGCCAGTCCCTCGCGTCTCATTGCAGAGCTATCGCCGCCCTACGCCCCGCCCCCTCGCCATGCGCTGCACCCGCTACCGCCCGCGCCAGCCCCGCGCCTCGCACGTCTGGCAAATCCTCCGCGACCACCGCCCACCGCCTGCTTCAATGGCGCCACTCCGGCTTCGGTGCCGACGGAGGCGAAGCCCCGCTCGCCGGCGACGATGCCACCAGACGCCGGCGCCTCGCCGAATATCTGCTTCGCGCTCCCTACTCCCTTGAAAAAATCACCTGCCACGCCGAGACCGGCACCGTCCTCTACCGCTCCATGCGCCACTGGAGCACCCGCCGCAATTTTGAGGTGTTTTCCGCCCTCGATTTTATCCGCGCCCTACTCGCGCAAGTCCCCGCACCCGGCTGCCCTCAAGCCCGCTACTACCGGCTACTACAGCAACAAATCCCGCAGTCATCGCGCCACCCCGCTCTCAGCGAATCTCCAATCTGAAATCTCAAATCCCAAATCAGGCGGGCGACTGCGGCGCCTCCGATCCACACCGCCCTTTCCCCCTTGGCCTGGCCGAGCTGGCTCTCCCTCCGGTCAACGGCCCGCCTCCGCCCTGGGAACGCCGAGCTCCTGCTCGGCCTCCCCCTCAGTCCGGCGGCGCAGTCCTCGTGGACGCCGCCACGGCGTGCATCATCAACTCGCCCCGCCCGCCTGCCCCTCGCGTCTGCCTTATCCTCGGCCCCGCGTAGAGAAACTCCGGGAATGCCAGGCGCATCCCGCAGCGAACTCGGGCAAGCTGCGCTACGCCAGACCATGTTCGCGGAAGCCCCCTCACCCTGGGAAAGCAAGAGCGCCCGCAAACGCCGCCAAAGCGGAGGACCATCCGCACGCACGCCCCCCAGTGGCCGTTGACCAGGGATTTCAGTTTCGGGAAAAGAAGCCGTGTATGATTATTTGCGCTATCGCTTCGTTTCCCCTATTGAATCGCCCATGTCCGAGACCGCCAACCTAGGCTCTACGCCTGCTGAAGGTTTTGCCGTTCGCTTGAGGAAAGCGACGAGCGCGGTGCATACGCGGGCTGAGAAGACGGTTTTTATACGAGGCTTTCTCCGCGGGACCGCCACACGTTCTTCCTATACGCGGCTGCTCGCGGCTTTGTACCCAATTTATAACGTCATGGAAGAGGAGACCCGGCGCTGTGCGGAGCGCGATATCTTGGTGCGGCGGTTTTGCTTTCCCGAGCTCGGCCGCACGCAGGCCCTGGAACGTGATCTTTGTTTCCTGGCCGGACCGCGTTGGGCGAAACTTATTCCAACGATGCCGGAGAGCCGGGCCTATGCGGAACGCATTCATGCCGTGGCGGAGTCGGATCCGGTTCGTTTGGTGGGGCATCTCTACACCCGATACATGGGCGACCTTTCCGGCGGGCAGATTCTTGCACGCATCGCAGAACGCTCGCTCGGTCTTGGACCGGGAGCCGGCCTGGATTTCTATGACTTCGGCCCTGCTGTGAACATTCCGGAGATGAAGGAGCGGTTCCGGGCGCGTCTTGATGAAGTCGGTGCGCAATCCGAAGACGCGGGGGCGGCGATCATCGATGAAGCGGGCATCGCCTTCAGGCACAACATCGCGATCTTCGAGGCACTCAAGGGGAACGCGTTTATGAGCTTCTTCCGTAATCTTCCGCTTCCCTTGGTGAGGGCGCAGCGCCTGAGTGCGGCACTCTGATTCCGCCCGTTCACGACCGAGCCCATCTTGCCCTGACCACGTTCTCTTTCAAACCCGCGTCTCCCCTTATCCCATGTCCAATTCTTCGCCCTTGGATTTTTCCGTATGTGAAGCCGAACAGATCCACATACCTGGTGCGATTCAGGCCTGCGGTGCGCTGGTTGCAGTCGATCCGATTTCAAATCACGTCACTCACGTTTCCGCCAATCTGGGAGCGTTTTTCGCCTCCTCGATCGTGCCGCGTGAACTGCTCGGACTGCCGTGGTCCGAGTGTATCGGACGACTCAATCTGCCTTTGGCTTGCCTGAGTGTAGTGGTGACCAAGCGGCCGGTGTTTCAATTCACGTTGCCCTCGCAGAGTCCCGATCAGCTTCCCATCGAAGTTTTTTTCCATGCCGGACCGGCCGCGCATATCTGGGAGTTTCATTTTGCCACGACATCGATGCCATCCGGCTCTACGGATGCATGGGAGAAGCGAATTTTCATCCCGGATGCGCATCCTTACGGGTTGGCGCAAGCGCTCGCCGAAGAGGTGCAGGCGCTCACCGGATTTGATCGCGTGATGGTTTATCGCTTCGACCCTGAATGGAGCGGGGAGGTCGTGGCGGAGCAGCGGGCCCCGCACTTGGTGCCATTTTTGGGGCTGCATTATCCCGCCACGGACATCCCGTCGCAGGCGCGGCAGCTTTATCGTGAAAACGCCGTGCGCACGCTCGCTTCCGTCACCACGCCCACGGTGCCGCTTTATTCCGGAGCGGCCGCCGCGCCTCTCGATCTGAGCCATGCGATTACCCGCGCCTTCTCGCCCTATCATTTGGAGTATCTGTCCAACATGGGCGTGGGGGCCACCTTGACGCTTTCGTTGCTGAACGATGGCGAACTGTGGGGATTGGTCGCGTGTCATCACTCGCAACCTAAGGCGATTTCGGCGAACTCCCGCGAGCTTTGCGGCCGACTCGCCACACGCACGGCGCGCTGGCTGTCGGAGCATTTCACGCGGGAAAGGGCCCGCGAAGCCGCATTGATCGCGAGCGACAATGTGCGGATCCGCTCGATTCTGGACACACCCACTCCCCAGGAAATGTGGGCGCAGCTTTTTTTCGGACCGGAACGGATGAAAAAACTATTGGATGCTGATTCAGCCGTTTTGTTCGTGGGGGCGACTATGTTCTCCGTTGGCGATGTGCCCGAACCGGCTTGGCTGCGTGCGGCGGCGAAGTGGTTGTTGGATCGAGCAGACGTCGATCAGGTGTGGTTCGGCGATCGGTTGCCGGCTGATTTACCCGTGCCCATCGAACGCCCTGAAGCGGCCTGTGGAATGCTCGCGGCCCGGATAGTCGATGGCCCCGAACCGATGACGCTGTTTTTATTGCGGCGCGAGAGGACCCACGAGGTCTATTGGGGTGGCGATCCGACGCGGCCGGCAGAGATGGACGCACAGCAGCGGATGAGTCCACGCAAGTCCTTCGAGCGCTGGACGGAGACGGTGCGGAACCGATCTTTACCTTGGGACCAACGCACGGTCAGCCGTTTTGAAATACTCTTGGGCTATATGCGTCAGGCCTGGTTGAAGCCCGGACTCGTGGAAGGCGCACATGCCCTGGCCGCTCACCTGCTGAATACCACGGTCAGTTCGGGCATGATGCTTAATCAATTGGTCTATAGCCTGAAAACCAGGGTGGCGGTTATCAGTCATTCCGTAGATTCGCCCGAGTCCCGCATAGAGTTCGCCAGCCTCAGCTTTATCGACCTGGTCGGTCTAAGTGCCGAGGAAGTTGAACGTCTATCGCCCTCAAGTTGTCTGAGGCGTCTGAATCTCCCGCAATCGATGCTCGATTTGGGGCAGCATCGTGCGGATGCACTCTCACCCAGTCTGGGTGCGCGCACCTTCTCGGTGGAGCATCGTAATTTCATCCACGTGCATACGCCGGCCGGCCACCGGCATCTCACTCTGCTGCAATTGATCGACGTAACCGAGGATGAGCGACTCGCCTCTGCGCTGCGCGCCAGCAATCTCCAGTTGTTGGAGTCCACCCGGCTTGCCCACCAACTGGCATTGAAGGCCGAAGCGGCCAGCCGGGCCAAGGATGAGTTTCTGGCCAATATGAGCCATGAACTGCGCACACCAATGAACGGTGTCCTGGGCATGGCGGCGGTGCTTCAGCAAACGCAACTTACCAGCGAACAGGAGCAATATCTCAATATCATCGTCACGAGCGGTCGCGGCTTGGTGAAGATCCTCAGCGATATCCTTGATCTGGCTAAAATCGAGGCCGGCAAGGTGGAGGTGGAAACCATCGAGTTCGACTTGCGCGGACTGCTCTCCGAGATCCAGACGCTTTATGCCCCGCAAGCCGAGGGCAAACGCCTGCGACTGCTCTTCTCCACCGCACCCGATCTCCCCGCCTGCCTTTGTGGCGACCCTACGCGACTGCGGCAGGTGTTTAGTAATCTCATCGCGAACGCCCTCAAGTTTACCTCCATCGGCGGCATCACGGTGTTGACCACCCTGGGCGGCTCTCCGGCGAAGGGCGGCGATATCGAAGTACGCTTCGCCGTGCGGGACACGGGCCTGGGTATACCGGAAGACAAGCTCGACCGGCTCTTCCAGAAATTCAGCCAGGTGGACGCCTCCACGACCCGCCGCTTTGGCGGCACGGGACTCGGACTCGCTATCACAAAGCAACTCGTCGAGCTCATGGGCGGAAAAATCGGCGTGACCAGCCAGCCCGGAAGAGGCACCGAGTTCTGGTTCACCTTGACGTTTTCGACGGAGGTGCCTTATGCACCCGAGCGTCGGACCACGGCATCTGCGCGGAGCGGGCTCACAGCACGGCAACGTGCTTCCCGGATCCTGCTCGTCGAGGATAACACCACCAACCAACTGGTCGTCCGGAGCTTGGTTGGTAAATTTGGCCCGCAGGTTTCGGTGGCGAACAACGGCGAAGAAGCCCTTCAGGCCATCGCCAACGCGCCCACTCCCTTCGATCTCATTTTCATGGACATGCAGATGCCGGTGATGGACGGCTTGCAATGCACCCGACATCTGCGCGATCCCGCCGCGCGCCTCGTGCCTGCGGATCTACCCATCATTGCTATGACCGCCAACGTGATGTCCGGAGATGAGCAAGTATGCCTCGATGCGGGTATGAGTGGTTACTTGGGAAAACCTATAGATGGCGAAAGTCTTCTGCGTTGCCTCGAACACTGGTTGCCGAAGGAGTGAGTCCAGACCCGGACTCATCCGGGACCAGCGACAGGCGTCGGCGCAGCACCACGAAACCCAATACAGCAGAACCAATCAGAGGCACCGCAGGGGTCGGGCCGTTGTTTGAATGTAATCCTAAAACCGCAGTTCAAACCAACCACGGATAACACCGATTGGCACGGATCAAGACAGTTACGGTATAATCACAGGGCGGAATCTACTCACCCGCCGGGTGAATCACCATTCTGTTCTAAATTTCTGTTATCCGTGTGCATCTGTGATATTCGTGGTTAAAACTGCCGTTTCTGGGATCATTCACCCTGCAGATGAATCAAAAAACGGCTCGTTAACATCTCGTGCCGCGATTCCAACTGCGGGAATTAGGTTAAACCATACGGGCGCGGGGACGCAAAGACTTCATACCTCAACTCCAGGCAAAGCGGGACAGTTCCGCGTTCCAACCTTACAAAAACTCACGCTTCGCCTGCGCTGGCGAAAACGCGCGCAGACCGTGACGTGTGGCGGGCTCGAAATCACCGGTATTCAGCGTGATGGTGACCCGCGCCTCCTTCGCGAGCGCGGCGGCGACAAAGGGGAGATCGTCCATGTCGGGCCAGTCGTCGACGGGCACGGCAGCGACCTTCACCAACACGCCGCAATGCTGCACCTTAAGAAGCACGCCCATGCGGTCGGCCGGCGTGATTACACCAGCAAACTCGAGCCGCTCCATGACCTCGGCGTATTCGGCAAAGGTCGCCGGAGTGTAGGCGAGTTTGAGGCGATCCGCAAAAAAGGCATCCACCAGCGCTCCCGACGCTCCGCGCGGCGAGAGCAGGCCGGAGATCAACACGCTGGTATCAAGCACCACCACGCTCATGCGCGGGCGCGGCGGGCGGCCTTGATCGAAGCGGTAATCTCGGCCGGTGTGAATTTATCTGCACCGGTCGTGGCGGCCCGAGCGCGGATACGTCCGATGGCGGCGAGCGCCATGCCGTCGATGGCGAGCTTTTCCAACTCGCGACCGAGCCGCGTCACCGCTCCGCCTTCGGCCGCCTGCTCCACCACGGTGAGCAGGTAGCGCGAGACGTTGACGCCCTGCTTCTTGGCGGCGGCGCGTATCTTTCGGTCGGTCGAATATCACCGCCTATCCACCAATCCCCCAAGTGCTTGATTCAGCGTCAAACGAAGGGATTGCGAAACGATCCAGTTCAAACTTTTTGGCCACGAAAAACACAACAAACCAAGCACTGAGGTAACGCTTCAGGCGCCTATAGGCGCGCGGTGGAGGCTACGATTTTGCACCAGGACTTCTCGTGTTTTTCATGGCAATCCGGGTCCGGCGTTTTGCTCCTTTGTGAATACGCGCTGAGCGAAACTCCGTGTCCGCATTTTCTTCCTTCGCCCATTCAACTTAACCTTTACTCTTAATCTGAGGCACCACGCCGCTCCGCCGGTGTTCGCATAACGGAATTCACACCGCCGCTCACACGGACAGAAAAAAGCCGACCCGCCATCGGGTCGGCTTGCAGTGTTTTTTCGAGCGCTCCGCTGCAGCCCGGCTGTGTAAACTCAGTAACGGTAGTGCTCGGGCTTATAAGGCCCTTCGACCGGCACGCCGAGATACTCGGCCTGGGCCGGAGTCAGTTTGGTGAGCACGACGCCGATCTTTTCCAAGTGCAGACGCGCCACCTCCTCATCGAGGTATTTGGGCAAACGATACACACCGACCGCGTAGGTGTCTTTGTTCTTCCACAAATCAATTTGGGCGAGCGTTTGATTCGTAAACGAGTTCGACATCACAAACGAAGGGTGGCCGGTGGCGCAGCCCAGATTCACCAGGCGGCCTTCGGCCAGCATGTAGATCGTGTTGCCGGCGGGGAAGGTGTAGGCGTCGTAACCGGGCTTGATGTTAACATGCTTCACGCCGGGGGCGCTCTTGAGTCGATCGACCTGGATTTCGTTATCGAAGTGACCGATGTTACACACGATAGCTTGATCCTTCATCGCCTGCATGTGCTCGAGGGTGATGATGTCCTTGTTGCCCGTGGTGGTGACGTAGATGTCGGCCTTTCCGAGGGTGCTTTCAATGGTGTTTACCTCGAAGCCTTCCATCGCGCATTGCAGGGCGTTGATCGGATCGATTTCGGAGACAATCACGCGAGCGCCGAAGCCCTTGAGCGAGAAGGCGGAGCCCTTGCCCACGTCGCCGTAGCCGGCCACGAAGGCGCACTTGCCGGCGATCATGACATCGGTGGCGCGCTTCAAACCGTCGGCCAGCGACTCGCGGCAACCGTAGAGGTTGTCGAACTTCGACTTGGTTACGGAGTCGTTCACGTTGATCGAGGGCACGAGCAACTTGCCCTGCTCGTGGAGCTGATAGAGGCGGTGCACGCCGGTGGTGGTTTCCTCGGAGACGCCGCGCCAAGCGCTCTTCAAGCGGGTAAACACACCCTTGTCGGCGGCGTGGATCTTTTTGAGGAGATCCTTGATCACCTGCTCTTCGTGGGAGCCGGAAGGAGTGTTGATCCAGGTGCTGCCGTTTTCCAACTCGTAGCCTTTGTGGAGGAGCAGGGTGACGTCGCCACCGTCATCGACCACCAGCTCTGGCCCAAGGCCGTCCGGACCGACGATGGCCTTCCAGGTGAGGTCCCAATACTGCTCCAGCGTCTCGCCCTTCCAGGCGAAAACCGGCACGCCCGACGCAGCAATGGCGGCGGCGGCATGGTCTTGGGTGGAGAAAATATTACAGGAGGCCCAGCGCACCTTGGCGCCGAGAGCGACGAGGGTCTCGATCAAGACCGCCGTCTGGATGGTCATGTGCAGGGAACCGGTGATGCGCACGCCGGACAGTGGCTGGCTGGGACCGAACTTTTTACGCACAGCTATCAAGCCGGGCATCTCGTGCTCGGCGATGGCGATTTCTTTGCGGCCCCAGTCGGCGAGTTTGATGTCGGCGACATGGAAATCGGCGCCGGGCGTGAAAGGAGGAGGAAGGTGGTCGGTGCTCATGTTGAAAAAGTAGAGGAGGAAGTGCTGAAGATGAATTGAGTTAACGGATACAAAACCGCCGCGGTTCCAATGGTGGGGTAACCGCGGCGGCAGGCCGTAAGGCCGGTGGATTGAGAGGCGGGCTTACTTGGCGAGCTTCTTCACCGCCGCCAGGAGCGCGTCCACCTTGGTGGTTTGCTCCCAGGGCAGGTCTTTTTTGCCGAAGTGTCCGTAGTTGGTGGTCTCGCGATAAATCGGACGGAGCAGGTCGAGCTGCTTCACGATGTCGGCTGGCTTGAAGGAAAACACCTGCTGGATCGCCTCGGTGATGAGCTCGTCGGCCACGACGCCAGTGCCAAAGGTGTTCACATACACGCTGACCGGCTTGGGATGGCCGATGGCGTAGGCAAACTGGACTTCGCACTGCTTGGCCAGTTTGGCGGCGACGATGTTCTTGGCCACCCAGCGGCCCATGTAGGCGGCGGAACGGTCCACCTTGGAGGGATCCTTGCCCGAGAACGCACCGCCGCCGTGGCGGCCCCAGCCACCGTAGGAATCGACGATGATCTTGCGACCGGTCAGGCCTGAGTCGCCTTGCGGACCGCCGATCACGAATTTGCCGGTGGGGTTGATCAGATACTCGGTCTTGGCGTTGAGCAACTTGGCCGGGAGAACCTTTTTGATGACGTTCTTGATGAGGAAAGCCTCGATTTCGGAGTGCGCGACGTCGGCGGTGTGCTGGGTGGAGATCACCACGTTGACGATTTCGGTGGCAACACCGTCCACATAGCGCACGGAAACCTGCGACTTGGCGTCGGGGCGGAGCCACTTCACCTTGCCGCTCTTGCGGATGGCGGTGAGTTCGCGACCCAAACGATGGGCGAAAATCACCGGGGCCGGCATCAGTTCCTCGGTCTCGTCGGCGGCGAAGCCGAACATCAGGCCTTGGTCGCCCGCACCCTGCTCAGCGGTCTTTTTGCCGTCGGCCTTTTTGGCATCCACGCCTTGCGCGATGTCGGCGGATTGGGCGGTGAGGTAGTTGTTGATGAAAACGGTGTCGGCGTGAAAAACGTCGTCGTCGTTCACGTAGCCGATGTGGCGGATGGCGTCGCGGATGACCTTTTCGACGTTAAACGCCTCGTCGATGGGCTTGGTTTTGCCGGTTTTTTTGTCCTGAAGTTTTGGCAGGGTAATTTCGCCGCCGACGACGACGACGTTGGACTTTACGAAGGTCTCGCAAGCGACGCGGGCCGTCTTGTCGAAGGTGAGGCAAGCATCGAGGATGCTATCGGAGATGAGGTCAGCGACCTTATCGGGGTGGCCTTCGCCAACGGACTCGGAGGAGAAAACAAAGGTATTTGCCATAGGAGGTTTAGGATCAATGCGAACACTCACCACGGCCCAAGGTTTATCAAGTCGAATATCAACATATTCAAATTTCCTGATATGTTATTTTCACCATGGATGAATGCGCGGTGAGGTAATCGGCTAAAACCCGTCTAAATGAAGTTTTTCCATCGCGATTTCAGATGTTTTTGGCTTCGTCGAGTGGGTTCACCCACCGCTCCCACCTGTCGTAATCCCACTTCGCCACCATGATCATCGATCCTGAAGCCATAGAGAATTTGCGTAGTTTGGGCGACGAGGGTGACGACACGTTTTTGCGCGAGATTATCACGATTTACCTCGAAGATGTTCCCCAGCGCCTGACGGACCTGAAGAGTGCGCGTCAGTCTGATGACCGCTCGTTCTACACCCGCAGCGCGCACACCATAAAAGGCAGTTCCTCCAATGTCGGCGCGGTCGAAGTGCGCACCTTGGCCGAGACCTTGGAGCATCATTCGCGTACGGAACCGCTCGCGTCGCTGGATGATTTGGCGACGGAGCTGGAGAGGGCGTTTCAACGCGCCCGCTCCGCCCTGCTGCCACTTTTGGGCTAGGGCTCTGTCGGGCTAGGTCGTAGCGATTCCCATACGCTCGCCCATGCGCGCATAGAGTTCGCGCTGTTCCGAAGCATGCTGCACGAGATCCGCATCGAGGTGGATTTTTCCGGCCTTAAAAACGGTGATCACACAAGAGCCGCCAAACGCAAAAAAGCCCTTTTCATCGCCCTTGGCCACCGCCCGCCCAGGCACATACGTTTGCATGATTGCGCCCACCATGGTGGCGCCGACTTCCAGCACTGCCACACGCCCGAAACGCTCGGAGTCCAGCAAGGTCACCATACGCTTGTTTTCGACCAGGTAGCCCGGGTTCACTCGCAGGGCGAGCGGACTGACCGAGTACAACCAGCCATTGATCAACCCGGCATCGGCCGGCACGCCATCGACCGGAAAGTGGAAGCGATGGTAATCCACCGGGCAGAGCCGCGAAATGATCATCGCCCCGCCGGCAAACTCCCCGGCCAGCTCCGCCGAGCCCAACAGCTCCGCGAGCGTGAACTTCTTCCCCTTGGTGTAGAACCCGTCGCAGGCATCCACATTTTGGTAGGCGAGATGCCGCCCATCGGCCGGAAACACCGCCACCTCGGCCCCCGCCGCCACCGGACGTGCGCCGTTGCGTAATTTACGATAAAAAAACTCGTTAAACGTGCGGTAGCCGGTCGCCGGTTTGGCGAATTCCTCGGCATCCATATCGTAATCGATGATGAAGGGTAACACCTTCGCGACACTGGCCTTGGCGTTCATTCGCCAGCCATACCAGGCGGAAAACCACGCCCGGCGCACCACCGCCGCCAAACTCAACCGCCCCAACGGATTCCCTCCGTAAATAAACCGCAGCCAGGACTCGCCATAGATCTGTTCCGTTTCGATCCGACCGGTGCGGCGATTAAAAAAAGTGAGTGGTTCCGATGCAGCCATGGTAGGAGCCAAGAAGCCGCCTGAGCCGCATGCAAGCACGCGCCCGGTTCGACTGCATTTCGTGCCAGCGGGCGCGCCTGGGTTTGCCAAGTCTCCTCAGGTCACACTCGCTGCTAAATAGATGTCCGCCCCCCAACCTACGCCTGAGCTCGACCTGCCGAGACCGGAGTTTAGCGCTAGCCGTTTCCAAAACCCGCGCCGTCACCAAGACCGCACCTGGTGGGAAGTCCTGCGTTGGAAACTCACCACCCGTCCCGCCCCGTGGCCCGCGCGCACTCCACTCACACCGGGAAACGTGCCGCCTGCGCCTGCGGCCGGGGTAACTGCGACCTGGGTCGGCCACTCCACGTTTTTACTCCGCTTCGCGGGCTGTTCGGTGCTGACCGATCCGCAGTGGAGCGAGTGCGCCGGCCCCTTTGGCCGCCTCGGTCCCCGTCGGGCCCACGCGCCTGGCTTGCGCCTCGAAGAACTGCCCCCGCTCGACGCGATTCTCCTCAGCCACGACCACTACGATCACTGCGATTTGCCCACCCTGCGGAGGCTTGCCCGCGTCCACCCCGCCGCCCGACTGTTTGCGCCGCTCGGCTTTGCCCGCCTCGCCGCCCGGGCGGGTTTCACCCCGGCGCGCGTTCACCTTTCCGACTGGTGGCAAGCCCACGAACTTTTCCCCGGCTATCGCCTCACCGCCACCCCGGCCCGCCATTGGGGCAACCGCCTGTCCGGTGCCCGCAACGCCCGCCTATGGTGCGGCTGGCACCTCGCCACTCCCGGTTGCGGCGTGCACTTCGTGGGCGATACCGCCTTCGATGCGGACATGTTTCCCGCCATTCGCCATCGCCTCGGCGCACCCGACCTCGCACTCATTCCGATCGGTGCCTACGCCCCTCGCTGGTTTATGCACGAACAACACTGCAACCCGTCGGAAGCCGTAAACATTCACCTCGCGCTCGGTGCCCGTCGCAGCATCGGTATGCACTGGGGCACTTTTCCCCTGACCGACGAACCACGCGACGAACCGCGCCAACACCTCGCAGCCGCCGTCGCGCAGGCGAATTTACCCCCCGATTCGTTTACTACCCTTTCGCCGGGAAACAGCGCCCGCTTCGATTGAGTTCTAACGTATTGTGTTCAGGAGGCGGCCGAAGACCTCGAGTGGTTTGCGTAGGAAACGAACCACAAAAACAGCGTCACCAAACGACGCGCACGACGTCGGAGTCGGTGATATTACCGTCTTTGGTAATGAGGGGCACGCCTAGCACCAGCGCCTCGGCTACGATTAGCCGGTCGTAAGGATCGGGATGGGGGAGCGCCAACACCGGGGCTTTTAGCGCCGCTTCGAGGCTGGTTGGCAGGACTGCGTTATAGGTCAACGCCTCCTCAAAAACGGTGGACGGGCGGCGCGCCTAAGTCGATCTTGCCGGCATCGAGCAGCCGCCCCAGCTCCATGATAGCCGCCGAGGGGATGGCGAGTTCACCGGGTCCCGCCGACTCGATTATGCGTGCGGCACTGGCTCCGAGTTTTTGGGGTGAGAGCACTGACCAAACAAGGGCGTGAGTATCGAGGACGTATCTTATTTTCACAAAAGCTCGTCGGGGGACAAGGTAGGCTTGGTGAGGTCAACACCGGGCTTCACAAAGCCTTTTCCCACACCGCTACCTATCCAAGAGGGGATGGCTTTCTTAACCTTGACCGTTTTTTGCGGAGCGGGCTTGCGGGCTGACTTCTTCTTGGCGGCGACGATGGACATGGCCCTGAAGCTGGGCGCATCCGCGAAGCGTGGCAAGACCGCGCCTACGTGGTGAACTCGCGCAGGTTCCTTCTCCGGCCACCGCTTGATGCCCACACCCTATCCTCGCGGACGTAAAAAATCGTTTGCTCGCGCCGCCTCGCCCCCTACTCATTCCCCGGCAACTCATGAATCCAGTTGCCTTGTCCTCCGCCTTCGACGCCGACGCCGACTTCTACCTGCCGGCCAGCCAATTCTTCCCGGCCAATCTCCCGGTCGCGCTGACCTTCGACGACGTCTCGCTCGCCACCCTTTACTCGGACATCCTGCCCAAGGACGCCGACACCGGCACCAGCCTCTCCGACGCCCTGCAGCTCTCCATCCCGGTCGTCTCGTCCGATATGGATACCGTGACCGAATCCCGCATGGCCAAAGCCATGGCGCTCAACGGCGGACTTGGCCTCATCCACTACAACATGCCCGCCAAGGATCAGGTCAAAGAAGTGGCCCGCGTAAAACGTCACATCCACGGCCTCATCCAAGACCCGATCACGGTAACGCCCGACCAGTTCATCGGCGACATCCTCGCCTTGGTGGAGGCCAAAAAATACGGCTTCCGCACTTTCCCCGTGCTCGATGAAACGGGCAAACTCGTCGGCCTCCTCCCCGGCTCCGCCGTCCGCGAACGCTATCGCGCCCGCACCGTTGCCCAGGCCATGACCCCGCGCGGCGACTTGCTCACGGTCAACGCCCGACAGCTTCAGCCCGACCCCATTAAAGCCGCCGACGCCTTCTTCACCGAACACGTGGGCATCCACAAAATGCTCGTGGTGGACGACCACGACCACCTCCGCGGTCTCGTCACGTTTTCCGACGTGGATCGCATCATGACCGACTCCAAATCCCGCCGGAAACCCGCTCGCGACGCCGATTTCCGCCTCGTCGTCGGTGCCGCCATCGCCCCCGTACGCCTGCCCGATGGCACACTTGACCGGGAAAAAATCCTCGGCCACGTCGGCGCCCTCACCGACGAACACATCGACGCCGTCGCCATCTCCACCGCCCACGGCCACACCGCCGGCGTCGGCGACATGGTTAAGATGATCCGCGCCTCATTCCCCGCCCTCACCATCATCGCCGGCAACGTCACCTCCGGCGCGGGCGTCGCCTACCTCGCCGATTGCGGGGCCAACGTGGTCAAAGTCGGCCAGGGGCCCGGCTCCATCTGCACCACCCGCATCGTCGCCGGCGTGGGCATTCCCCAGCTCACCGCGCTCTACGTAGCCTCCTGCGCCGCCCAGGCCAAAGGGGTTAAAATCCTCGCCGACGGCGGCATCACCAAATCGGGCGACATCGTCAAAGCCCTGACCCTCGCCGACGCCGTCATTCTCGGCGGCCTACTCGCCGGTTGCCGCGAAGCCCCCGGCGAGATCATGGAGATCAACGGAAAGCTCTATAAACAGTATCGCGGCATGGGCTCGCTCGCCGCCATGCAGGCCGGCAGCGCCGCCCGCTACGGCCACGACAAAACCGACAAGACCCGCAAACTCACCGCCGAGGGCATCGAGGCCCTCAAGGAAGTCTCCGGCAGCGCCGACGAAGTCTTGGCCAACTTGGTCGGCGGCCTCCAAAGCGGCATGGGCTACCTCGGCGCGGGCGACCTGCAAACCCTGCGCGCCAAGGCCCGCTACATTCGCGTAAGCCCCGCCGGCCAAAAAGAAGCCGCCCCCCACGACGTCGTCGAGATCAAGACCCAAGCCAAAGGCTAAACCGCGTTCGCTCGCCCACGCCTCCCGCCGCTCTCGCCGCATTTTTCTTTTTGTGCCCGGGCCGGGTTTCGTGCCCTGATAACCACTCCCATGAACGACACGATGCGCAAACCCGCCTGGCTACGCGCCAAGCTCCCTTCCGGTCCCGGCTACAACGCCGTGCGCAAACTCGTGGACGACTCCAAACTCCACACCGTTTGCCAGAGCGCCCAGTGCCCGAATCTGGGCGAATGCTGGTCGCGCGGCACCGCTACGGTGATGATTTTGGGCAACATCTGCACCCGCTCCTGTAACTTCTGCGCCATCCAGACCGGCCGCCCCACCGAATACGACCTCGGCGAACCCGCCCGCGTCGCCGAAGCCGTGGTCACCATGAACCTCCGCCACTGCGTGATCACCTCCGTGGCGCGCGACGAACTCAAGGACGGCGGAGCCGCCGTCTGGGCCGCCACCATCCGCGCCATCCGCGCCAGCTCCCCCGCCACCGCCATCGAAGTGCTTACCCCCGATTGGAAAGGCCAGACCGAGCTGCTCGACCTCGTCCTCGACGCCGGCCCCGACATTTTTAACCACAACCTCGAAACCGTGGAGCGCCTCCAAAAACCCGTCCGCGTCCAGGCCCGCTACGACCGCTCCCGTCTCATTCTCCGCCACGCCAAATCCCGCAGCTTCACTACCAAGACCGGCATCATGCTCGGCCTCGGCGAGGAGGAGCACGAGATCGAGCAAACTCTCCGCGACATCGCGGCGGACAAGACCGACATCCTCACCATCGGCCAATACCTCCAGCCCACCCCGCAACATTGGCCGGTGGCGCGCTGGGCCCACCCCGACGAATTCGCCCGTTGGAAACAAGTCGGCCTCGCCCTCGGCATCGGCGTGGTCGAAAGCGGTCCCATGGTGCGCTCCAGCTACCACGCCGACGAACAGTCGAAGAAATACACTGGCGTCGAACACCTGAACAACGTCAACGCTCTCGCCAGCGTTTAACGCTCCATCCCCGCTCGGCCCGCCCTACCCTGCGGCCGAGAAATCCCGACCACGATGAAACTCTACTTCATGGGCATTTGCGGCACCGCCATGGGCAACGCCGCCCTCCTCGCCCGCGCCGCCGGGCACGACGTTTCCGGTGCCGACACCGGCGTCTATCCGCCCATGAGCACCGTGCTCGCCGAGGCCGGCATCCTGCTCCACGAGGGCTACGATGCCACCCGCCTGGCGCAACTCGCCCCCGACCTCGTCGTGATCGGCAACGCCATGTCGCGCGGTAATCCCGAGGTCGAATGGTTACTCGATACCCGCGCCCTCAAGTTCACCTCCCTGCCCGCCCTGCTTCACGACACCGTGCTGGCCACCCGCAAAAACATCGTGGTCTGCGGCACCCACGGCAAAACCACCACCACCGCCCTCGCTGCCTTTCTTCTCCGCGAAAACGGCCGCGACCCCGGCTTCCTCATCGGCGGCGTCCCCCTCGATCCCCCGGTGGGCAATCACCTCGGCAAACCGACCGATCCCTTCGTCATCGAAGGCGACGAATACGACAGCGCCTTTTTCGACAAACGCTCCAAGTTCATCCACTACGCCCCGCACGTCGCGGTGTTGAACAACCTCGAATTCGACCACGCCGACATCTTCCGCGACCTCGCCGACGTACAGCGCACCTTCGCCCACCTCACCCGCATCGTCCCGCGCGCCGGTTGGGTGGTCCTGAATGGCGACGACGACAACCTCCGCGCCCTCGGTCCCCTACCCTGGACCCGCGTCGTGCGCGTCGGCACGGGCGAGCACAACGACGTCCGCATTTCCGGCTTCGCCGAGAACGCCCAAGGCGTGCGTTTCACCCTCACTTGGGCCGGCCGCCTTTGGGGTGAAGTGACCTGGTCCGCCCCCGGGATTTTCAACGCCCGCAACGCCGCCATGGCCGCCACCGCCTCCGCCCTCGCCCTCGCCGGCGAATCGCCCGCCGCCGCCATGGCCGCTCTATCGCTTGCCCCGCTCGCCCGTTTCCGCGGCGTGAAGCGCCGCCAGGAAAAACTCGTCGAGCGCCCCGGTCTGACCGTGATCGAGGACTTCGGCCACCACCCGACCGCGCTCGCCGAGACCCTCACCAGCCTGCGCGCCCGCCATCCCGGAGCCATACTCACCGCCGTCTTTGAACCGCGCAGCAACACCGCACGCACCAAGACCCTGCAAGCCGGCTTCATGCGCGCCCTCGCGCTGGCCGACGAGGTTTTCATCGGCGCGGTCAACCGGGCCGACAAACTCAAGGAAACCGAACGCTTCGACGCCGAGGCCGTGGTCGAGCATTTGGAAACCCAAGGCGTGCACGCCGCCACCGCGCCCACCAACGCCGAAGTCCTCGCCCTGCTGCAATCCGCCACCCTCGGCGCGGCAGCTGGCACCAAGCCCCGCGTCACGGTGTTTTTCTCCAACGGCAGCTTCGACGGCATCATCGCCGCCTACGCCACCGCCGCGAAAAACTAAAGCGTGGTTTATTTCATTTCGCGGTAAAGATAGGCCGGAAGCTTAATTGGCCGAGGACGGCCAACGCTACACAAAGCACGATATGTAAGTTAGATGTGTATTAGATGTAGGGTTGGCCAATTCGCTAAACTTGAAGGCGTATTAGAATTAGGAGTGCTCGTTGGCGCGTTTGCCGGCGGGCGCCCTAGCCTCGCGCCGCCACCCATTTCGCGTAATCCGCGCGCGGCATAAATTTCAACGCTGCCGAATTGATGCAGAAACGCAGCCCGGTGGGTTTCGGGCCGTCCTCAAACACGTGCCCCAGATGCCCGCCGTCCACCGCGCAATGCACCTCCACGCGTTTCATCCCGTGGCTTTCGTCCACCTCGGCGGCGACAAACTTGGCCTCAATTGGCCGGGTAAAACTCGGCCAGCCCGTGCCACTCTCAAACTTGTCGCGGCTATCGAACAAGGGCGTGTCGCTGCCCACCGAGAAATACACCCCGTCCTCGTGGTGATCCCAGTACTCGTTGCGAAACGGCGGTTCGGTGCCTTGTTGCCGCGTCACCCGGAACTGCTCGGGCGTGAGCCGTGCCCGCCACTCGGCGTCGGTGTGTTGCACCGCCCGCCCGGCCATCGAAATCACCACCCGCGAGGGCAAACCACAGGCGGAAAGTTTGGTTTCAGGAGTTTCCATGCCCGCACCCAAAACAGAAACCCGCCGCTGGCAACCGTCCTACTCCCGCATTTCAACAACACCGTCGCCCCCGCCGCGTAAATCAAAGCGGCAAAACCTAAACCGCCGCTTGACTCCGCGCCCCGCGCCTCGCGATTGTCACCCTTCACCAAAACCAACCACCATGGGCCAACAATATAACAAGGGTATCAAAAAGAAACGCCGCCTCGCCTACTTGAAGCGCAAGAAGGAAGCCGCCAAGAAGGTCGCTCCCGCCAAGAAGGCCGTCAAAGCCAAGAAGTAAGCGCGCGTCCTCTGCTCTTTAAAACCGCGGCTTTAACCAGCCGCGGTTTTTGCATTTTTAAACACTTCCCAGTTCCGTTTCCCGTCTCTGCTCCCGTCTCCGAACCTTCCTTCCCGTCCATGAGCGCTGTTGTCAAAGTCTCCCTCGTTTCCCTCGGCTGCGCGAAAAATCTCGTCGATAGCGAGATCATGGTCGGCCACCTCCACCAGGCCGGCATGGAAGTCGTCCCCGATCAGGACAAGGCCGACGTCGTCATCGTCAACACCTGCTCCTTCATCGACTCGTCCAAGGAAGAATCGATCAACCACATCCTCGAAGCCCACGAGGCTCGCGGCATGAAAAAACGCCGCGCCGGCCAGAAACTCATCGTCGCCGGCTGCATGTCCCAACGTTTCTCCAAGGATCTTCCCAAGGAGTTGCCCGAGGTGGACGCCTTCATCGGCCTCGACCAGATCACCCGCGTCGGTCCCATCATCGAGGAGCTTACCGGCATCAAACGCGCCAAGGGCTCCGCCCCGCAAAACTACATCGAGGGCCGCAGCACCTACATCCCCGATTATGATACGCCCCGCTTCCGCCTGACCCCGAAGCATTTCGCCTACGTCAAAATCGCCGAGGGCTGCAACCACCCCTGCGCCTTCTGCATCATCCCCCAGATTCGCGGCCGCCACCGCTCCCGCTCGGTCGAGAGCGTCGTCGCCGAGGTCCGCCAGCTCGTCGCCGAGGGCGTCAAGGAAATCAACCTCATCTCCCAGGACACGACCTACTTCGGCATGGATACCTGGGAGCAGCGCCCCAACCCGCGCTCGCCGGTCGATTCCTCGCGCGGCACCGCCCTCACCACTCTCCTGCGCCAGCTCAACGCCATCCCCGGCGACTTCTGGATCCGCCTGCTCTACACCCACCCCGCGCACTGGTCCGACGAATTGATCAAGACCATCGCCGAGTGCCCCAAGGTCGCCCGCTATATCGACATCCCGCTTCAGCACATCAGCGACCACATGCTCGGCCGCATGCAGCGCGAGACCAACAGCCAATACATCCGCGACCTCATCGCCCGCATCCGCGCCGGCATCCCCGGCATCGCCGTGCGCACCACTTTCATCGTCGGCTTCCCTGGCGAGACCGAGGCCGACGTCGAAGAGCTGTGCGCCTTTATCCGCGACACGAAATTCGAGCGTCTCGGCGTTTTCCGTTATTCGCAGGAAGAAGGCACCAAGGCCGCCAAGATGGACGAGCAGTTGTCCACCAAGCTCAAAGAAGCGCGTTACCACAAAACCATGTCTCTTCAGCAAGAGATCGCCGCCCAGGTGGGCCAGGCCTTCGTGGGTAAAACCCTGCGCGTGCTGGTGGAAGAGCCCGGTGTGGCGCGCGGCGAGGCCGACGCCCCTGACATCGACGGCCGCGTTTACGTGCCCCGCACCCTGCCGGTGGGCGAGTTTGCCGAAGTCACCATCACCGGCGCCCGTGACTACGATTTGCTTGCACTGCCCAAGGGCGAAAAGCCCAAGGAATACAAAGTCGCCAAACAGGCTCAGTAAAAAAAGCTCACACCCCAAGACGCGCCGGTTCGTGGATCGCAATTCGACCCGTCGCGAACGACCCATTCGCGACTATTATCAAACCGGATAACGCGCTTATCCCGGCCGAGCATCGCGTAAGATGTTGAGCCGACAGGACAGCGCGGAATCCCCGACCTGCACCTGGAAACTTCTGCTCGCGGGTGACGCGGCGAGATGGCGGTCAACAGCCTACGCGAGACGACCCGCGTAATCGCAACATCCGGGATTAACCTAAATTCATAGCCACCGATCCCGAAATCACCGCCCACATCCCCCGGGTTACATTTTTGCCTAACGTTTTAGGGCGTGTATCCGAAATAAACCGGGCCAACGCGAGGGAGAAAGGGCGCTCGGCCAAGGCGACCGAGGCGATCGGATGGGCTCACGGGGATTGCGCCCCGTGAGCCTTCCACACCACCGGACGTGCGGTTTTCCGCATCCGGCGGTTGAGAAGAGGCACGACCTATGTCGCGGCCGTTTCCCACGGCAGGGTAAACCCGTAACGTTCCAGCGTCTTGT
>CANIWJ010000049.1 GCA_947471035.1 Verrucomicrobiota bacterium | reverse complement strand
GGTGCTTCGTGGGAAGGGTTCGTCATCGAGCAACTGCTGGCCGCGCTCCGCACACGCGACGCTTATTACTGGGCCACGCATGGCGGGTCTGAGCTCGACCTCATGACCGTGCGAAACGGCAAACGCTATGGCTTCGAGGTCAAATACGCGGACGCCCCCGGCACAACCAAATCCATGCACACCGCCATCGCCGACCTCGGCCTCGCTCACCTCTGGGTCGTCTATCCCGGCGAAAAACGCTACAACCTGGCCGACAACATCACCGTCGTCCCCGCCCGCGAAATCCCGGTGCTCGTGACCACGCTTAAAAGCGGCACCGTCCTGCGCGCCTGAAACGCGCAACCTCGCTCTGGCCTCCGGCCTGAAAGTCATCGCCCCCACGCCATAACCCGTAGCGGAACAGCAGAGCCGTTTCGTGCCGCCAAAAAAGCGGCGGCAATCCACCGCAGAAACTCACCCTCACTCCGTCTGCCAATTCTCCACCACGAGTCCCTCGACCCGTGAAAACTCGCGCACATTGCGCGTCACCAACACCGCGCCCAACGCCAGCGCATGGGCTGCGATCAAAGTGTCACGATCTCCGATCTTGATTCCCGCGCCCTCCAACTGACACCGCACCCGCGCATAAACCGGTGCGACTGCTTCACCCAGCGACTCCACATCGAGCAAGTCGCGCAGACTCTCGACTTTTTTCACAAAGCGCGTGTGTCCCAGTTCCCGCCGCGCCTTCTCCGCGCCAAACTGCAGTTCCGCCAGCACCATAAACGACAGCCGCACTTCACCGGCCGCCACCGCCTCGGTCATTCGCTGGGCGAGCGCAGGCGACCGCCCCGCCAGATAAGCCGAAAACGCATTCGTATCGGGCAGGTAGATCATTCCCAGTCGCGCTTAACGTTGGCCGCCGTGTTCGGCTCAATCTCCGGGAAGTCCGCACAACTCCCCGCGAGCTTCGCAAACGCCCGCGCCCGCCGCGCGTTCTCCCCGTCCTCCTGCACCAAAATCCCCTGCGGAGTCTTCTCCAACACAACAACCGACGAGCTAAACCGAAACGCCTTCGGCAACCGAATCGCCTGCGAGTTGCCCGACTGAAACACCCGCGCTTTGACCGTCTTGTTCATGCCGTATATACCGTATGCACATCACCCAAAAGTCAACGCCCCGGAGTTCCGAAAATTCTGCTCCCGAATCGCTGCGAAAACTCCGCCCGCTTATCGCAGAGAATCCCCGCCCAACACTATTAACCATCACCGCCCTGCCCGTCTGCCCGTCGGCGTTATAAGAGTGCGCTTCTTCCGCCCAAACACCTTGCCCCCGCCTGCTCACGTCATAAATCCAATCGCGTGCGTGAGATAACTCCCCTGTTCGCCTCCGTTTCCGACTGGCCTGGCTTCGTGGCCGCCGTCGCCGCGCTGCCCGACACCACCCAGCAAGGCGCCGCCTTTGCCCACGTTGTCCGCCACTACCTGCTCTGGGAACCCACCTACCGCACCAAGCTCACCGACATCTGGTTCGATTACGATGTCCCCGCCGATCTCCGCATACGCCTAAACCTCCCGCCCCGCGACATGGGTATCGACCTGGTCGCCCGCACCCACACCGGCGAATTCTGGGCCATCCAGGCCAAATACCGCACCGACACCGCTGCATCCCTCACCTTCGGCGAACTCTCCACGTTTACCTCCCTATCGTTTACGATCTGCCGCGAAATCGCCTTCGCCCTCGTCTGCACCACCACCTCCCGCATCCCCGGCATTCTCCAAGGCCTCGACAACATCGGCGACCTCACCGCCGAAACGTGGTCCACCCTCCCGCCCGAGTTCTTCGCCTCCCTCGCATCGTCGTCCGGCACCGCCCCGCCGCCGACCATCACGCCCCGCCCGCCCCGCGAACACCAGTCCAAGGCCATCGCCGCCGCCGTCGCCTACTACGCCGAACCCGGCCAGACTCGCGGCAAACTCATCCACCCCTGCGGCTCCGGCAAAAGCCTCACCGCCTACTGGATCGCCCGCGCACTCGACGCCCGTCGCGTAACCCGCCTTCGGCATGCTTGACCCCCGCCACGACCTGCCATCCTTTCAACCCGTGGAAACACCGGCGATCAAAGTCCTTGGCCAGTTGCACAAAACGCCTTGGCAACGCTTCGCCCGTCTCCAGCGCACCGCCGCACGCCTCGCCCAGGGTCGCGGCCAGCCCAAGGGTGTTTTCAAGTTCGCCAGCAACGAAGCCTGCACCACATGGACGGCGAGCCTGAACCGGACAAAGCACTGACCCGCGTCCCCACCGACGCCGACTTGGTCTCCCTCGCTCGCGAACTCAACCGTTGCGGCGTCGCCTACGTGGTGGTGGGCGGATTCGCCATCAATCGCCTCGGCTTTGTCCGCGCCACCGAAGACATCGACCTGCTCATCGCCCGCGACCTCGCCAACCAAGCCTTGGTCAAACAGGCGCTCGAAATCCTGCCCGACCGAGCCATCCGCGAACTCGGTGACGAGGATATCGCCCAATGGGTCGTCGTGCGGGTCAACGACGACATCACCATCGACCTCATGACCGAGGCTTGTGGCGTGCGCTACGAAGACGCCATCGGAGGCATCGAGACCGAGATCATCGACGGCGTGCCCGTCCCCTTCGCCGGTGCCAAACTCATGCTGCAAATGAAACAGAGCCCGCGTGAAAAAAATGCCGCCGACCGCAGCTTCCTTAAGCAACTCCTCCGCGCCCGTCGTGCCTGACTTCATCGCAGAAGACCAGATCGAGCAGGCCCTGTCGCAAAAACGGCTGCACGTCCACGGCTACGCCCTGCGCGCATAAGCCACTTTTCAGGTTATCGCTCCGAAGGCCACGTCCGCGGCGTCGGTTGGCTCAACTCCGCCTCAGCAGCCTACCCAGCTCCGGATAATCAACCTTCGCATTGTGCCGCTTGTCCACGGGCAGAGTCGCCATGAACCGCACCTCATCAACCTGCGCCCAAGCCACTGCCGCGAGCAGCTCCACAGCCAGCCGATCATCACGCTCAGCCTCCACAACCAGGACTCGTCGATCATTCAGCCCAACCATCGCCGTGCGCCGCACCGCCGGGAACGTCATCGCCACACATTCCACGCCGAAGGGATAAATCGCCCCGCGCGCATCATCGATCCGCGCCGCGCAGCGTCCCGCCAGCCACAAGCGCCCGCGTTCGTCCAGCAACCCTGCGTCGCCCGTGCGGTGCCACACTTCGCCCGCCACGCGAAACTTCGTCTCCTCGTCGCCAATCCCGCCTAAATACCCCGGCAGCACATGGTCGCCCGCGACTACGATCTCTCCCGTCTCGCCCGCCGACAGACACTCCGCCGCAAATTCATCCAAGCTCAACGCACCGCGCGCCACGCCCCAACGATCACGCACCACCCGCAACTTCACCTCGTCCACCGGCAAGCCGGATAACAACCCGCGTCCGCCACGCATCGCCGCCAAATCCTCCGCTTCGATCTCATGCGCACCGGCATGCGCAATCGGCTCCGCCTCCGTCGATCCATACACCGCGACCACCTCAGAGTTCGGCGCGAGTGTCTGCAACGCCTCCAGCAAGCGCGGAAACACCGGAGCACCACCCGTGTATAATTTCCTCAATCCCGCCAGCGTCGCGCCCCTCGCCTTTCCCTCCGTAATCAACCGCTCGAAAAACGCCGGTGACGCCGTAATCCTCGTCACGCCCCTCCGCTCGATCTGCGCCCACACCCGCGCCGCATCCACCGCACCCGGTTTTCGTAGATCCACGTCCGGAATCACGGTTGTCACCCCCGCCGCCAAATTCGCCAGCGTGAACACCGGCAACGTCGCCAGATCCATATCGCCCGCCTCCAGCGCAATGCTCGGTGCCAGAGCCCGATACTGCGCCAGCAAAAATCCCTGCGTGCGCACCGCCACCTTCGGCACGCCCGTGCTCCCGCTCGTGAACGTCACCAGCGCCGCGTCCTCCGGCACCGCCTCATTTGCTCGCAACCGCTCCGTCGTCGCCCCCGCCAGCCACCGCACCGTCCCCGGCAACCAGCCGCCCGTCGTCACCTTTAGCGGAATCGCCCGCAACGCCCGCGCCCGCAACCGTAGCAAATGCGCCTTCGGAATCGCCAGCAGTGCAGCCGGCGCCCACCGCGCACAACACCGCTCCAAATGCTCCTTCCCCGCCGACGGATCCAAAAACAGCGCCACCGCTCCGAGCCGGAAAAGAGCCAGCAACGCCACATACAAGTCCGCCGACATCGGCACAAACACCAGAACCGCCTCCCCGCGCTTCAATCCGTGCACCCGCCACCACGCCGCCGCCTTCGCAACTTCGTCATCCAGCTGCGCAAACGTCAGCGTCCGCCCCGCCGCGTCATCAATCAACGCTACCGTCCCCGGCCGCACCCGCGCCTGCTCCGTCAATTTATCACCGATCGTCATAACTCCGAATTAGTGCCTATGAGTGTTCATTAGTGGTTAACTTAGTTTTCTCGAAAACAACGTATACCGCCGGATCGTCTTCGCGTAATGCGCGCTCAGATTCCGCGACTTGTTCGTCTCATGCATCAACGCATGGATCGCCCGCCTAAACCCCAGTGCCCGCGCCGCCGCATGCACCTCCGCCAGCAACCACGCACCCAATCCTGCATGCTGACGACCCGGCAGCACGGCGAGGGTCTTCACGATCACCGTCGTCACTTTTTCTCCCCGCGCCGCCTGTGCGTAATCCGGCACCGCAAACACATACCCGACCGGACGCCGCTCCGCATCCTCCGCCAGCAGTACCAACTCCGGCCTCACCTTCTCTCGGATAGCCCGATACTGGGCCAGAAACGCCTCCTTAGGCAGCGGCGTGTAGAGGTAGTTCGCTTGAAACGACACCACCGACACCTCGTAAATCCGCTCCAGCTCCGCCTCGAATTCCGTAGGCTGAAACGCTCGCACCGTCACTCCTGCCGCCTTCATGCGTGCCGCCACACCGTCCACGCGCTCATCCCGTGTCGCCAGATCTTCCGTCGCCGACGAATAATACTCCGCCAACGGACAAAACCCCGCCGCCCGCCACCACACCGGCCACTGAGACGGATTCACCGGCTCCAATAAAAACGGCGGTTCCTCGCCCTGCTCCGTCACCAGCCGATAACTCCGCCACGTGTTCCCATTCATCGGCCCCACCGCCAGGGTGCAGCCGCGCACCTTAAACTCCGCGCAAGCCCGTGCCAGCACCGCCGTCGCCTCAGTTTCCGTGCCCGCCGAAAACCGGCCGATCACGCCTGGCCGCTCCCCCTCCATCGGCGGCACCTGCGTCCACCACAGCGACACCTCGGCCCCGCCTTCCCGCAGCCTTAAATCCTCGCCCATGTCCGCCAATAGTTCGTTGCTCATATAAAAAGTAAAACCGCCCCGCCCGCCCCCGAGGCAACGACCGCCGTCACCCCTTGTTTCCACCACCGCGCCGATAGATCGTACGGCATCTGCAACTTAGGCTCGCACACCACGAAGCCCGCCGTCGCCACCGCCACGCACGCCAATCCCGCCGCCAACTCTACGCCCGACACCGTGCGTCCGCGATCTAGCAACGCGAACGCCGCGCCCTGCAACGCCACCGCCTGAGCCGTACCCGCCACCAACCACGCGGCGCGTGGCCATCCCGGACGTCCCTGCGAATACCGCACCGTCGCAATCACCGCCTGATGCGCCGCGACCCCCATCGTAAACCCCCACAACCAAGGCTGCGCCTCCGACGCGAATGCCTGCGCCACCGCCCACACCAGACCCGCCGAGCCCACGCAAATCACCGCCACCAAATTATGACGCGGCATCCCGCCAGGCCCCGCCGGCATCAGTCGCACGTAACTCGCCATCAAAATCAATGGAGCGATTAACCAAGGCCACCCACCCACCGCCCAGAAAAAATACATCGCCAACGCGCCTCCGAGCCGCGCGCTATCATCCACCACCCGCCCGCGCCTCCACACCCAGGCCGCAACTGTGATGCCAATCAAGACCGCCAGTCGCGTCACCAAAGACTCCAGCGGCAGTCCGGGATAATTCGCCAGCTGCGCAAACGCCGCCAGCGGTAAAAACACATTGTCCAGCCCTCGCCACGAAATCGCCTCCACCATCATTCCGAAGACGCCGATGATCGCGCCGATAAACGCACTCGCGAGCCATCCATGCCCCGCCAGCGACAGCGGCACCGCCACACACACCCACGCCGTGGCACCGACCGCCAGCGAGCCCTCGATACTCTTTCGACCCTCCAGCGTTTCATAAAAACGTCGCCCCCAGCGCTTGCCGACCAGAGCCCCCGCCGCGTCGGCAAACGTAAGCAACGCCACCGGCACGCCGAAGGTCAGCGCATCCCCCCGAGCCAGCGTGAACACCGCCGCCACGCCCACCGGAAAATACATCTCACCCAGCGACGTGCGGTTCACGTCATGCAGCACCCCGCCGATTTCCCGCATCAACACTGGCACCGCCCGCAACGCCCCCAGCGCCAGCACCGCCAGCGCCGCCAGCACCCACACCGGCCACACGTTTTCATCGAACAGCAGCGGAAACGTCAGGCAGATGACACCCATGCCAACATGCACCGCCTTCCTCGCCGCCTCCGCACCGAGCCCGCCGCGCGCCTGCGTGATCTTTACGCCCACCAACAGCGCACCCAACGCCCCGAGCACCACGGCTATACCTGCCCACGGACTCAAATCACTTCCTCCACGATAAAAGCGCTGTAGAAAAACGCCTTGTCCTGCGCAAACAACGGAGCCGAGACATCCTCGCGCGAACGCAACCGCCCGGCCAGCGACTCCGGCCTCCTCCGCGGTGCCAGCATATTCCAATACGCCAGTCGCCCGCCCGGTGCACTTGCCTCTGCCAACGATGCCAAAATCGCCGCCGTGTTGTCCTCCGACATATATTCAAAAATGTCCGAAAGATTAAACTTCATCACCGGTTTCACCGCCCCCCCGCCGCCACCCGCCATTCGTTCGCGCTCCAAAAACGTCTCCAACGTCAGCTCGTGCCACTCCAGCCGGTCCAGCCGCGACTTAATCCGTTCAAAGTTCTCCGCCCGCAACGCCCACGGCAGCGCCTCTCCATGCGTGCCGGTTAGAATCCAATGCAGATACGGATTCTCCGCCGGATTTAACGCCACCAAAGCATGCCTCGTTCGCTGTAAAATTCGGTCGGCCACCGAGCCCTCCACGTATTTAAAAAACGCAGGATCACGCCCCAGCCGCCCCATCATGAATCGAGAGAAAAATATCTTAAAAAGCAGGCGCCACCGCCAAGTATTCCACCGCTTTTCGTAGAACCGCTCGCGCTCCGCCGGCGTCCCGCCGCGCAACAGAGCCTCGACCGTTTTCCGCCCGTGCACGAGCGGCAGCACCCGCGTGCGAAACAAGCGGAAGTAATTCTCAAACTTCCCCGGCGCGCCGATTCCGCCCGTCACCGATTCCGGCTGCCCGTCCCAAAACGCCTTCACCGCCGGTGACAGCCGCACGCGACACCGCCTATACAACGCCGCCCGCACCTCCGACGTTCCTGGACGCGAGCCCATCAGCACCAGCAACTCCGCGTGCGACAACTCCCGATAAGCCGCCACCCGCAGCTCCAGACACGCCAGCTGTGACGGATTCAAATCCAGCGCCACCACCCGCTCAGCCCCTGCCCCGAGCAACGCCAGCGCGTTGTCCCCCGCCGAAGAAATCGAAACCACCGTATCCGTCGACCGCACGTCCAGCGCCTCCACCAGAATATCCGCATCCTCCCACACCTGCGCATAACGAATCCGTGAAAAATCCGCCCGCGCCGCCGCCTCCGTACTCACCGTCTGTATATCTGAATTAGTGCCCATGAGTGTTCATTAGTGGTTAAAACTCCGTTTCAGCGACCTTTCGCACCACCCCCGTCGCCCCGTCCATCTCCAGCCATTCCCCCGTCTTCACCCACGCGGTCACTCCGCTGATCGAAACGATCGCTGGAATCCCCATCTCCCGCGCCACAATCGCCGAATGCGACAACAAGCTCCCGTGCTCCACCAGCAGCCCCGCCGCCGCCGGAAACAACATGATCCAGCCCGGATCCGTCCTTGGCGCCACCAATATCTCCCCCGACTCGATCACCGCATTGCGCGGATCAATAATCACCCGCGCCCGCGCCTTCACCACACCCGGACAACACCCGATCCCCTTTAAAGCATCGCCCGTCGGCGCCACCGCCGCGTGCGTCGCCTTGAACGTATTCCCCATGTAAACCGCCCCGCGCGTCGCAAACCGGTCCGCCGGCTCCGCCTTCTCCTTGAACGCCGCAAACTCCCGTTTCCGCAACGCCGTCAGCCCCGCCAGATCGGTCGTCGCCGCCGTGCCTTCCACAAAGCCCAGCGCCTCCTCGACCGTGAGATAAAACACGTCGCGCGGCTCCGCCAGACGTCCGACCGCATGCAGCCGCTTGCCCAGCTCGACATAGATTCGCCGCACCCGCCCAAACAACCGCGTCCGCTCAAACCGCAGGTTCTCGCGATCACGCACCCGCGCCCGGCAATGCTTCAGCACCCAGTTGAAAATCACCCGCTTCACCGCGTGCCCCGCCAGCTCCTCGGTCACGCGCAGCTCCGCCGCCGACCGCAACTTCGCCTCCATGCCCGCGTCCGCCAGACCGCTCACGCCAAACCGTCGCGCAAACTGCCCTACCGACCGCAACAGTGTCAGCGGCTCGTCATGCAGCGTGAGACTTTCCAGCTTCAATTCCTCCAGACACCGGTCACCGAACTTTTCGAGATAAGCCTCATAGCTTCTGCGAAACATCGGCGCAGTCTCCAACCAGCGTTCGATCTGTGCCCGCGTTCCCTCGCACAACACCGCCGCCGCAGCCGCATCGCCTGCCACCAGCGCCGCCAGTTCGCGCACCCGCTTCGCCGGCTCTGCACTGATCATCCCGCCTTCGCCGCACAGCAGGTCGTTCTGCAGCGTGCCGTCCGCATCCCCGCACCATTTCGCGGACAACTTTCGCGCGACCCCGTAAAAAATCATCGCAAAAAAATCGTTCACCAGCGGCGCGTCCCACTTGAGCAACAACTGCCGCTCGAGATCGCGGAAATGCCCCGCCAGCTCATCCGGCCTCATCGTTTCCAGCGACGGCTCACACGGACGCAGCGCATGGTTCAGCCGCACATAAAACCGCGCAATCTGCCCCGGTAGCGTGAAGTGATTCTTGACCAGCCCCAGGCACGCCCCTGCCAGCGCAAACCCGTCATTCACCTTCGCCCACCGACCCGCCGGCACCAGCTTCGCGAGCACTTCCTCCGGCAACCCCTCCTTCACGCCCATCATCTGCTCCATGAACCCTCGGTTCACCGAAAACCCCGGCAGCAGCGCCAACAGCCGATACCAACTGATCAAGTTGTAATAAATACGCCCCTCGACCAGCCCGAGCATGTGCGGGAACAAGTCGCGATTCTCCTCAATCCTAGCCGCACCCACGCCCATCATCCGCGCAAACTCCCGGTAAACCGCCTCATAAATCCCGCGCGCAAACGAAAACGTCAGCGGCGTGGTCACCCCGCTGTAGCTTTCAGCGATGTTCGCGTTGTCCCACAGGTTCAGCTCGCCGTCCGGATCGGCCAGACCCGTCAGCGACGTTATCGGGCGCGATTGCAGCAACCACAATTTCCCACCGGCCCGCGCCCACTCGATATCCTGCGGGCGCCCGAAAAACTTTTCCGTCGCCCGAGCCAACGCCGCCACCTCCGCCGCCTCCGCGTCACTTAACGTCGCCCGCCCCGCCAGCGCCGCCTCCACCGGTTGCGGCACCACCCCCTCGCCATCGCCAGGAGCCGCTCGGTGAGCGTTCCTTTTTTCCGCCACCATCCGCGTCACCACGCGTCCGCCGCGATCCACCGTAAACATATCCGCATCAGCCTCGCCCGATACCAGCGCCGACCCCAACCCGAACACCGCCGACACCACCGCATGCCCGCGCCGTCCGCTCACTGGATCCGCGCTGAACGCAACGCCCGCCGTCTCCGCGTCGATCATTCGCTGCACGAGCACCGCCGGCGGCTGCGGCTCGCCCGGCAACCCGCGTTCTTTCCGATACGCCAGTATGCGCTCGCTGAAACCCGAGCGCCACACCGCCTCCACCTTTGCCGGTATCTGCTCCGGCGGCACAAAGAGGAAACTGTCCAACTGCCCCGCAAACGAATGCTCCGCCCCGTCCTCGTACAACGCCGACGACCGGACCGCAAAAAATCCAGCCCCTACAGCGACCTCGCGCACCGCCACCGCGATCTCCGCCGCGAGCTCCACCGACACTTCACCCTTCGCATACGCCGCCGGTGTCACCACGAACCATTCCGGAATCGGCAGCTTCGCCGCACTCAACCGAGCCAGCGCCCCGGCCTTCCCTCCCAACGGCGCGCCCTCTGCAAACTCATCGGTATGTCGGAGCAACGTCTTCATGAAAGTTTCATCCTTCATCGGGCCACCAGCGGCACCACCCCAAGCGTCAGATAAAGCGCCAAGGTCCATATCCCGGCCACCGCCTCTATCCCCTTCGCCAGTTTCCCTTTAAGTGTCTTCAGGAAAATCCCGCCCAACACCGCCGCGCCGACCCACAAGCCCCCGAGAACCCAAGCCACTTCCGCCACAAACCCGATACGCCCCGCCGCCATCATTGCGCACCCCAAGGTCGCCGCCATCGCCGCCAGCCATGCGGTCACCGCCACCGGCCGACCCCACAAAAACGAATACGTCTCCACGCCCCTTTCTTCCTGCTCCGGAGCACGGATTTTTCGCCCCAGCTCGATCACCACTCCGTTGCAGAAACTCGCCGCCAAAAACCACAACAATCCGGCTGGCATGCTCTCACCTGAGGGCACCCAATCGCACCCCGTCGCAAACCAATCCACCAACGGCATGATCGCCATGTGGCTGAACAGGTAAATCACCGGCCGCTCCTTGAGCCACTTCCGCGCAAAGAATTCTTTGCTCATCAGCCCGAAGTAAATCCACGTCACCACCAGTAACCCGGCCAACTGCCAACCGAGTAAAGAAACGGCAATAAGTTGGGCCGCACCTACCGCGACACCGACCCAGCCTAGCTCACGCAAGGTCACCAGCCCTCGCGGCACGGGACGGTAAGGCCGCCACTGCGCATCCTCCTCCGCATCTTTAAACTCATCCGCAATTCGCAGCAGCAGAAACGACCCCAGCGACACCCAAAACGCGACGGCATACGATTCCCACCTCGGCAGTTCATCCGCCCCGCGCAGCAAGGCCGAATAACTCACTGCCGACGCACTAAACGCCGCGATCAACGGGCCATGCGCGACCAAGGGAAACCGCTCCCGCTGATAAATCCACCAGCGGTTCATAAGTCCGCTTTTTTCCCACGCGCCAACCGCTCATGCGCACCGGCGAATTGCCCCGCGCTCAACGCGGCGATGATCGACAACTCCCCCGCCAAGGCCAGCGCCGCGCACACTTCTGCAAACGCCCGTGCCTGCCCCGCTCCCGCCAGGCCAAGTATCTTCAAACATGCCTGCTGGCTCGGTAGACCGGTTCCCCCACCCACCGTGCCCACGATGAGATTGGGCAAGGTTACCGCCGCATAAAGTTCTCCGTCAGCGCCGACCTCGAACCGTGTCACCCCCACCGCCGCCTCCGATACGCAGGCCGCATCCTGGCCGCACGCGATAAACAGCGCCGCGATTCCGTTCGCATAGTGCCCATGCACTCCAATGGTGCCGCTTAACACACCGCCCAGTGCCGACATACGCCAATAATCGACCATTTTTTCTGCGGTCGTGTGCAGGTGACGTTCGATCAGCTTGCGCGGCAAGCGCACCTCGGCGCAGACCTTTTTCCCCCGCACCGATTGAAACGACTGCGCGCTGGCTTTTTTGTCGCCCGATAGATTTCCCTCCACAAAAAAATACTGCGGCTTCACCGGACAATTCTCCGCGATAAAATCGCAGGCCGCTGCGGTAGCGATCGTCACCATATTTTGCCCCGACGCATCACCCGTAGTGAACTCCAGCAACACATACACATGGTTGCCCTCGACGGTGAAACGCACGTCCTTCAGCTTGCCAAAGCGAGTGGTCGCCTCCGCCTTCGTGCGAATAGTTTCCGTATTCAGTACGCACCACTGCACAAAGTTGCCCGCCTCCAGAAGCGAGTTAAAAGCATACGCCGGCGCGCGCCCAACGCCCTCGCTTAAAATCATCGTCGTGCAGCCGCCTGCCAGGGTGATGACGCTCGCCCCGCGATGATAGCTCGCGACCAGTGCCGCCTCCGTAGTTGCCAGGGGAACATAATAATCTCCCTGCGCCGCGATCCCGTTCACCCGCAAGGGCCCGGCCAGTCCTACGGGAACCTTCACCGTGCCAATGAAGTTTTCGATGTTATGCGAAAACGCCGCGTGATGACTCAAAGAAAGCTCATCCGCCACTTCCGCTTTGATCTCCGCCGCCTCCGGCAGCAATGCCCACCGCTTGTCCACGGTTGCGGGATCCGTCAGCGATGCTCCGGGCACGCGCGGTTTCGGCTTATGATGCTTGGCTTCCAAACGCCGGGCGATCTCCGCCGCCGTCAAGGTCCCGGTGATGGCTTCGAGATGTTTGCGGGCTCCTTGATGCGTGGCTGACATAGTGCAGCCGTCAGCAGAACGCGCGGCTTAACACTTACAAGCCCGCGCTTTCCGTCGTCGAAACTATGCCCTGAGTTTTAATCAACGCCTCCCGCTCCCCGCCCCGTCCTCCCCGCCCCCAGCCCGGCTCAATGCCGGAAGTGGCGGATGCCGGTGAAGACCATCGCCATGCCGCGCGCGTCGGCCGCTGCGATCACTTCGTCGTCCCGCACCGAGCCGCCTGGCTGGATCGCCGCCGTCGCCCCGGCCTCGGCCGCCGCAATCAGGCCGTCCGCAAACGGGAACAGCGCTTCGGAAACCACCACACAGCCCTTGAGATCGAGCTTCGCCTCGCCCGCCTTCCAGACCGCGATGCGCGAGCTGTCCACCCGGGCCATCTGGCCCGCGCCGACGCCCAGGGTCTGCTCGCCGCGGCAGTAAACGATGGCGTTCGACTTGACGTGTTTACACACCCGCCAGCCAAACATCATCGCCGCCAGCTCCTCCGCCGTAGGCTGACGCTTGGTCACCACCTTAAAGTCGGCCGGATTGCCCAGCACCTTGTTGCGGTCCTGCACGAGCACGCCGCCGATCACGGAGTGAACGTCGAACAGCGAGGCTGCGCCCACGCCTTCCTTGGCGATCATCAGACGTAGGTTTTTCTTCTTGGCGAAAATAGCCAGCGCCTCGTCGCTGAAACGCGGGGCAATGATCACCTCGGTGAAGATTTCCGCGATGGTCTTGGCCAGCCCGACTTCGAGGGTGCGGTTAACAACAATGATGCCGCCGAAGGGGGCCTGGCGGTCGGTGGCGAAGGCTTTTTCCCACGCCGCCTCCAGCGTGTCGGCCGAGGCCACGCCGCACGGGTTGGTGTGCTTGAGGATGCACACGGTGGGTTTCTCGAACTCGCCGATCAGGTAGGTGGCCGAGGTAATATCGAGGATGTTGTTATAGGAAAGTTCCTTGCCCTGGAGCTGGCTGAAATGCTCGTGGAAAGAGCCGTAAAGCGCCGCCTTCTGGTGGGGGTTTTCGCCGTAGCGCAGGCTCTGCGCCTTGGGGTAGGACAGGCTGAATTGCTTCGGGTAACCACTCAGTGCTTCCAGATCGGGCTCGTCGGCCTGGGTCTCCAAATAGCGGGCGATGGCGGCATCGTAGCTGGCGGTGCGTTGGAAGACTTTCAGCGCGAGCTTGCGGCGCAGGGCGGGCAACCCGGAGGGCTCGGCGTAGGCGGCGAGCACGGCGGTGTAGTCGTCGGGATCGCACACCACGGCGACGGCCTCGTGGTTCTTGGCTGCGCTGCGCAGCATCGAGGGGCCGCCGATGTCGATGTTCTCAATCGCTTCCTCGAAGTGAACGTCCTTCTTGGCCACGGTCTGCTCGAACGGATACAGATTCACCACCACGAGGTCGATGAGGGCGATGCCGTGCTCGCGGGCGGCGGCGAGGTGGTCGGCCTTGTCGCGCCGGCAAAGCAGGCCGCCGTGGATCTTGGGGTGCAGGGTCTTGACCCGGCCTTCCATCATCTCGGGGAAGCCGGTGTGCTGGCTGACCTCGGTGACGGGCAGGCCTTTTTCGGCCAGGAGCTTGGCCGTGCCTCCGGTGGAGAGCAGCGTGTAGCCGTAGGTTTTAACCAAGGCGGTCGCGAATTCGACCAGGCCGCGTTTGTCGCTGACCGAGAGCAGGGCGAGCTTTTGCATAGAGGAAAACGCGAAGATGTGCGCTTCCCCTTCCGCGCTGGCAAGCCGCTTGTCCGCGCCCCCTCGCCTGCGCGACTACGTCAATGGTGCGAATGCTCCGCGCCCGGCTCCGCCGGCAACGTGTGCTCGTGAAACCAATGATGGACCGCGTCCGTGCCGCGAAAAATCGTCAGCACGCCGAAGATCGCCAGCAAGGCCCCCGCCACCCGCAAGCCGCGTCCACGCACCCGCGCCGAGGCTTGGCCGCCCAGCCAACCGGTGAGCAAAAGCGCCGGCATGGTGCCGAAACCAAAAACGTAGGCCCCCGCCACCACGCCTTCGAGCGAGTCGCGGCTCACCAGATAAAACAGCGCGGCCAGCGAAAGCCCGCAGGGCAGAAAGCCATTCACCCACCCTGTCAGCACGCAGCGCCAAAGCGAGGGCGCGGTCCAGAGCAGGCGCAGCGCCCCGCCGCAGGCCCGCGAAGTCCACCCGCCGCCGCTCGCCCAGGCCGCCGACCAGCGCCACCCGAACGCATAGCCGAGGCCGATCACCACCATCGAGCCACCCGCCGCCCAAGCCAGCCAGTTTTGCAGACGCCCGAGCGGCACCACGATGTCCACCCAACCCGCCGCCAGCAGAAGTAAAACGCCGAGGAAAACATAGGCCGTGGCCTTGCCCAACTGGTAGGCGAAATGGCGGGCCAGCAGCAGACTCGCCCGTCCCTGCGCCCCGGCCGATACCGCCAAGGCGAACGGCGCGCACATGCCCGCGCAATGCGCGCCGCCGAGCAACCCCATCAAAGCCACCGCTCCATAGTCGGACCAATTCATGCCCGCACGCTGGCCTTAGGTTCCGCTCACACGCAAGCGGGAGCTCGGCTTCTCTGCTGGCTTCTCTCGTTGCCCGCCTTGCCAAGTCGCAAAAGCCATCTTTGTTACGACCGCTTCCCGCACCGCACCGATCACTCTATGTCCGCCTCGCTCGCGCTTCCCGGCCTCACTGCCCGTTTGGATAAACTCGTTTATCACCACGGCGGCAAATGCCTGCCCCCGGACCAGCCCCACGCCTTTGTTTACTTTATTACCATCCACAACGCCTCCGAGCACACCCTCACCCTGCTCGGCCGCAAGTGGGTGATCGCGCGCGAGGATGGCACCCGCCAGGTGATCGAGGGCGACGGTATCGTCGGCGAACGCCCGGTCCTCGCCCCCGGCGAAAGCTTTTCCTACAACAGCTACCATGTCGCGGGCGGCGATTGCGTTGCCCAGGGCAGCTTCCACGGCGTGGACGAGGCCAAGCGCGCCATCCACGTCGTCCTGCCCGCCTTCGCCCTGCGCGTGCCCGCCCCCACGTCTTGAGCCGCCGCGCCCACCTCCTTCCGCCCGGACTTTCCGCGCGGGCCTGAGGTTACGCTTGCGCTCGCCCGCCGCAGCGTATCGCCTGACCGATTCCAAGAATGAAACTAATCGACCTCAACCGTGAGGGAGGCATCGGGTGCAGCTGCACCCTCCTCCAAATCGGCGAATTTAATATACTCATAGACAGTGGTTTGCATCCGAAGCTATCCGGCCGGGAGGCCCTGCCGGAGTTTGCCAAACTGGCGAGTATCTCCATCGACCTTTATATCCTGACCCACTGCCATCTGGACCATTTGGGCAGTTTGCCGGTCGCGATGCGCCACAGCCCAGCCGCGCCCTGCCTCATGTCGCTCTCCAGCCGCATGATCGTGGAGCGCATGATGCACAACTCCGCCAACGTCATGCGCCGCCAGGCCGCCGAGGGCCAGACCAAGGACGCGCCGCATTTCACCCACGAGGACGTGGACCAGATCGCGCCCCGTCTCACCGGCCTCGCCTTTAACCACCCCAAACGTTTCACCAAGGGCAACGACGAAGTCGAAATCACCCTGCACCCCGCCGGCCACGTCGCCGGGGCCGCTGCGGTCGAGATCCGTCACAAACATCGCCACATTTTCGTGACCGGTGACGTGCTGTTCGAGGACCAGCGCGTGCTCAAGGGCGCGCGTTTCCCGGCCGGCCATTTCGACACCCTCATCACCGAGACCACCCGCGGCACCACCGAGCGTCCCGAAGGCAAGGAGCGCATCAACGAGGTCGCCCGCCTGATCAACTGCATCAACGACACCATCCAAAACGGCGGCTCTTGCCTCATCCCCGTTTTCGCCCTCGGCCGTATGCAGGAGCTGCTGGCGATTTTTCACGATGCCCGCCGCTTCGGCAAACTCGTCGATTGCCCGATTTTCACCTCCGGTCTCGGTCTGGATCTGTGCGATTACTTCGACGAAATCTCGCGCAAAACCAAACACGTCCAGTTCAGCCGCAGCATCCTTAAGGATCTGCGTTCCAAGCCCATCCCCCGCCGTCTCGAACCCGGCGTGGACCCCAAGCAGCGCGCCATCTACCTGGTGAGCTCCGGCATGTTGGTGGAAAACACCCCCAGCTACACCCTCGCCTCCGGCCTGCTGGGCCATGCGCGCAACACCGTGGCCTTCGTCGGCTACTGCGATCCCGAGACGCCCGGCGGCAAACTTCAGCAGTCCAAACACGGCGACACCTTCGTCTTCGAGACCCTGCACATCCAGACCAAGATCGCGGCCAAGGTCGAACGCTTCGAACTCTCCGGTCACGCTGACCGCGAGGAGTTGCTCCAGTTTGCGGTGCAGACCCAGGCCCGCAGTATCGTGCTGGCCCACGGCGAACCCGCCGCCCGCGCCTGGTTCCAACGCGAGCTCGAAGCCCGCTTGCCCAACAGCAAGATCATCGATCCCGTCCCCGGCCAGGTTTACGAGGTCTAAGCGATTTTTCGACAAAGGGCGGGGTCGCAACACCCCGCCTGCTGAAAATGTAGCGAACCTACCAGAACCGGTCGATGACCGGTTCTTTTTTTGTGGCACGGCCTACGGAGGCGCCAGTCACCGACCTGCGCTACATAAGTTTTACCAGACCAGCAAACCGCCGGCGTAGGTCAGGCCCGCGCCCACCGAGCAGAAAATAATACGGTCGCCGGACTTGAAAATCCCCTCTTCAGCCGCCCAGCCCAAGGCCATCGAGACGGAAGCACCCGAGGTGTTGCCATATTTGGCGATCGTCACCACGAAACGCTCGAAGGGGATGCCCACCCGTTTGCCGACCGCGCGCAGGATGCGCTCATTGGCCTGATGCGGCACGATCCACGCGATGTCATCCGGCTTGAGTCCGTGACGCGCGATGGCCTGCTCGATCTGGTTGGCGAAGGCGATAACCGCGTTTTTAAAAACCGCGCCCCCATCCATTTGTAGATAAAAATCGTCACGGTCGCTGCCATCCGCGCAGGGCACGGGGCGGCGCGCACCGCCACCCGGACGCTGGATCGCCTTGAAGAGATCGGCGTCGCCGGAAAGCGCCATGCGGTGCAAGCGGTGTCCGACAGGGGCATTGGTAAGAACGGCCGCACCCGCGCCATCGCCGAAGAGAAACGCTGTCTCGTGGTCGTTCGGGTTGGTAATGCGCGAGAGCAGTTCCGCCGTGACGACGAGAATGTTGCGCGCCGTGCCGCCGCGAATGAAGGCGCGGCCGACTTCCAGCGCGTAGAGCCAGCCGGAGCAGGCGGCATTGACGTCGAAGGCCAGCGCCTTCGGGCACCCGAGCAATTGGGCCAGCGCGCTGGCCATCGAGGGCACGGGTTGGTCTGGAATAATCGTGGCGAGCACGATGCCGTCGATCTGGGCGGCGGTGAGTCCGGCCTGGGCCAGTGCGTGCTGGGCGGCGGTGGCGGCGAGCGAGGTGGCGGACTCGTCGGCGTCGGCATAGCGGCGCTCGTGGATGCCGGTGAGCTTGTGCATCTCGGCCTCGGTGCGGCCAGGGAAGGCCTTGAGGATCTCGCTGGTCGGGCGGATGTTTTTCGGCACAGCGTAGCCCACGCCCGCGATGCACACGGTATCGTCGGCGGCGGGTGAAACGGCGGCCGGGATCGGGGCTGGCGTCGGGGCGGCGGCCGCAGGGGCTGAGGACTGGGGCTTGGCCGCAAGGTAGGCGGCGAAATCGTCGCCCGAAATCGCTCCGCCCGGGCCGGTGCCGGTGAGACCGGTGAGCGTCGCCGGATCGAGCCCGGCCTCGATCGCGAGCTTGCGTGCGCGGGGCGTCCAGTTGGCCGCGAAGGCCGCCGGGAGCGCCGGCGCCCTCGCCGGCTGGCTTGGAAGCTGAGCGGCGACCGGAGCCGAGCTGGAGCTCAGCGTTCCTGCAGCGGGCGAGGCGGGTGGAGCTGACGTTGCGGGCGCGGCTCCCTTGGACTCCAGGTGACGCAACGATTCGTCATCGGTCTCGATGCTGATAAAGCGGTCGCCCGAGCGGATAATATCCCCGGCGCGGCAGTGCACGCCGCGCACCGTGCCGTTACAGGGCGCTTCCCACTCGAAGACGGATTTGTCACTCTCCAGCTCGGCCGCGATGCCGCCTTTTTTAAGGGGATCGCCAACCTTCACTTTGAGGTCGATCACGGTCAGCTCGTTTACGGTCGCTCCCATGCTGGGCACAGGAATGTCGATGAGGAAAGTGGCCATGCTGTTTGGAATAAAGGGCTAGGGTGACGCCCACCGGGGCTCGGTCAACTGCGCGCGCAACGCCAGAAGGCGAGGCACTTTACGAGCAGGGCTTCGAGTTCTTCGAGCGGCACCATATTGGGACCGTCGGAGAGCGCATTGGCTGGGTCGGGATGGGTTTCAAGGAAAAGTCCATCCGCGCCCGCCGCCAGCGCGGCGAAACAGAGCGTCGGCACGAATTCGCGTTGGCCGCCACTTTTGCCGCCGGCCGCGCCGGGCAGCTGCACGCTGTGGGTGGCGTCGAGGATGGTCGGGTAGCCGTTGCGGGCCATGATGGGGAAGCCGCGCATGTCCACCACCAGATTGCCGTAGCCGAAAGTGGTGCCGCGTTCGCATTGCCAGATCTCGGCCGCGCCGCCGTGTTTGAGTTTGCCGACCACGTGCACCATGTCGGTGGGGGCGAGGAACTGGCCCTTTTTCACGTTTACGGTTTTTCCGGTGGCGGCGGCGGCGAGCAGAAGATCGGTCTGGCGGCAGAGGTAGGCCGGAATCTGGAGCACATCACACACGGCGGCCACAGGCGCGCATTGGTCGCTCTCGTGCACGTCGGTCACGCAGGGCAAGCCGTAGTCTTTTTTGACCAAGGCATGCAGGGCGAGCCCGGCTTCGAGACCGGTGCCGCGCCCGCCGCCGATGGAGGTGCGGTTGGCTTTGTCGAAAGAACCTTTGAAAACGAGATTCAGCTCGGGGTATTTGGCGCGCAGGGCCACGAGTTTTTCGGCGACGGCACGCACCACAGTCTCGTTTTCCAACGAACAGGGGCCGGCGAGAACAAGGAGTTTTTTCGGATCGAAGAGAGGCATGAGGGTGGGAAATGACCAATGACGAATGACCAATTCCCAATGCCCAAGGGCATCGGGAACCGGACGGGGTTAAAGTCGCTTAGGCCTTTTTCGGAGCAGTCTTCGCAGGCTTCTTGGTCTTGGCGGCGGCGGCCGGTTTCTTCGCGGTGGGCTTGGCGGCGGACTTCGATTTGGCGGGGGCGGGTTTGCGCTGTTTGAGCGCGGCGGCGATAAACGCGGCGAAAAGTGGATGCGCTTGGAGCGGCTTGGACTGGAACTCGGGGTGGAATTGCACCGCGAGGTAGAACGGGTGATCTTTGAGCTCGACGATTTCCACCAAGTTGCGCCGGGGGTTTATGCCCGAGACCACGAGACCGCCGCGCTGGAGCTGGCCGACGTAGGCGTTGTTCACCTCATAGCGGTGACGATGGCGCTCGCGGATGCTCTCGGCTTTGTAGGCCTTGGCTGCCTTGGAGCCGGGGGTGAGCGCGCACTCGTAGCTGCCGAGCCGCATGGTCGCACCCTTATCGATCACCTTTTTCTGCTCCTCCATGATGTTGATGATCGGATGGGGCGAGGCAGGGTCGAACTCGGTGGAGTTCGCCCCCTTCAGCTTGAGCACGTTGCGGGCGAACTCGATCACCGCGATCTGCAAGCCGAGGCAAAGCCCGTAGTAGGGCACACCGTTTTCGCGGGCATAGCGGGCGGCGATGATTTTGCCCTCGGTGCCACGGTCGCCGAAACCGCCGGGAACCAAGATGCCGTCGAGGCCCTTGAGCAATGCGAGGCCACCGCGCTTTTCCAGATCCTCGGCGTCCACCCGCACGACCTCGACCACCGCGTTGTTGGCGATGCCGGCATGGGTGATGGATTCGTAAACCGATTTATAGGCGTCCTGGAGCTCGATATATTTACCGACCACGCCGATCTTCACCTTGTGCAGGGGGTTGCGGATACGGCGGGAAAGCTCCGCCCACACGTTGCGCTCAGGCTGGGGCTTGTTGAGCCCAAACATATCCACCACCAGTTGATCGAGCCCCTCTTCCTGCAACGCGATGGGCAGTTCGTAGATGGATGACACGTCCTGACATTGCACCACGGCCTTCACCGGCACGTTGCAGAACATCGACAACTTGTCGCGCACGCTGGCGTCGATCGGCTGCTCGCTGCGGCAAACCAAAATATGCGGCTGGATGCCGATCTCGCGCAGCTTCGCCACCGATTGCTGGGTGGGCTTGGTCTTCAGTTCGCCCGCCGCCGCCAGATACGGAACGAGGGTAACGTGCAGGAAAATCACGTCGCGCGGTCCCTGTTCGAGGGCGAACTGACGCAACGCCTCCAGGAAAGGCAGCCCCTCGATGTCGCCGGTGGTGCCGCCGATCTCGGTGATGAGGATATCCACATCCTTCGCCGCCATGGTGATGCGCTCCTTGATCTCGTTGGTCACGTGCGGGATCACCTGCACGGTTTTTCCGAGGTAAGCGCCGCGACGTTCCTTCTGAATCACGCTCTCGTAAACTTGGCCGGAGGTGAGGTTGTTCAAACGCGACAGTTTGCCGCTGGTGAACCGCTCGTAGTGGCCGAGGTCGAGGTCGGTCTCCGCACCATCTTCGAGCACGTACACCTCACCGTGTTGATAAGGGCTCATCGTGCCCGGATCGACGTTGAGGTAGGGGTCGAACTTCTGAATGCGCACGGTCAACCCGCGCATTTCCAGCAGCGCGCCCAGCGCAGCCGCCGTCAGGCCTTTGCCCAACGAAGAAACGACACCACCCGTGACAAAAATATACTTCATCGGAACCGGATATGAAGCGGATGAAAACTCTGACAAGAAAATCCCCCGCCTTCTTCACCAACCGCGTCGCCAAACGCCACTCTACTGCTCCAGCCACCAAGCGAAACCCGCCATGAAAACTGCCAGCAAACCCGCCAGCGCCGCGTAAAGCCCCCACTTGAGCGGCTTGGCCACCAAGGCCAGCAGCCCCCCGGCCACGATCGCCACGCATACCAACACCAACCACCGCGGATAAGCCCGCAAGGGCTCCAACCACCCCAAAGCGCGCACGAACTCGGTTTCGGCCGACATGTTGGCGGCGACTTTGACCACGATGTCACGTCCGCCAAGCACTTCCGCCTTCCCCTGCGCGCACCGACTGCCCACGCTGCGCTTTTTTCCACCTATGAACACCAAACCTCAAGTTCTCTCCTGGCTCCTCTGCGACGGCGTCCACATCGACCCCGCCACCGGCAAACACACCATCCTCGGTGTCTTCTCCGCCATCCGCGGCCGCCAATTCCCGCTCACCCACCCGTTCATGATCTGGTTCCTCACCCTGACCAACGTGGCCGCCGGTGAGCATAAGATCAAAATCTCCCTCGGCCTCAGCCCCGACTCCATGAGCGTGCTGCTCGACCGCGCCTTCCAATCCCAAGGCCCCCTCCAGCGAATCAACCTCATCAACGACGTGCGCAACCTCGCCTTCCCCGCCCCCGGCGACTACGCCATTACCATCGAGGTAAACGACGAGCTCCTCCTCGCCACCAGCCTCACCGTCGCCAACTAAGCCGACATAAAGGAGCGCAGCTAAACTCCGCTCCCCGCCGCGCCGCGCCCCACTAGGCGCGGCGCTTTCATTTTCCTTCCCCGCTCCCTCTTCCCGGCTCCACGCTCCTCGCTCCCAGCTCCCATGCTCCCCGCTTCCACCTCCTTCGACCTCCTTGGCATCGGTTCTCCCATCATGGACCTGACCGCGCCCATCCCCGAAGCCCACCTCGCCACCGTGCGCGGCGACAAAGGCGGCATGGTCCTGGTCGACGCCACCGAAATGGAAGCCCTCGTATCCCGCCTCCCCGCCACCCCTGCCTTGGAAAATGGCGGCAGCGCCGCCAACGTCACCCGCGCCGCCGCCCGCCTCGGCCTGCGCACCACCTTTCTCGGCAAACTCGGCTCCGACCCCACCGCCGCCGCCTACCGCGCCCAAGCCGCCGCCGTCGGCATCGACCTCTCCCGCTACAAAACCGGCCACGGCCTGCCCAACGCCCGCTGCCTCGCCCTCATCACCCCCGACGCCGCCCGCACCATGCGCACCGACCTCGGCGCCGCGATGACCCTCTCCCCCGCCGAGCTCTCCCCCGCCGACTTCGCCGGCGTGCGCCACGCCCACATCGAAGGCTACCTCGTCTTTAACCAAGCCCTGGCCGACGCCGTCCTCGCCGGCGCGCGCGCCTCCGGCGCCACCGTCTCCCTCGACTTCGCCTCCTTCGAAGTGATCAACGCCACCCGCGCCTGGCTCTTCGCCCAGCTCCGCGCCGGCGGCCTGCACATTGTCTTCGCCAACGAGGACGAAATCCGTGCCCTGTATCCGGAAGGCGGCGAAGACTACCCCGCCCTCGCGTGCCGTCTCGCCGCCGAGGCCCCCGGCCTGATCGCCGTGGTCAAAGTCGGCAAAGACGGCGCCTGGATCGCCCGGGGCGAAGAACTCCACCGCATCGCCCCCGTGCCCGCCGACCGCGTGGTGGATACCAACGGCGCGGGCGACAACTTCGCCGGCGGCTTCCTCTACGGTTACCTGCACGGCTGGTCGTTGCCCGCCTGCGGATCCCTCGCCGCCGCCGTCGGCAGCGAATGCGTGCGCCACAGCGGCCCCGCCATCCCCGCCGACCGCTGGCCCGTCCTCCACGCCCACGCCGCCCAGCTCGCCGCAAAAACCTAGCACTTTCCGCCCATGTCCGCCGATCTCGCCGCCCTCGTCCTCGCCATCGCCCAGCGCGCCCGCGCCGCCTCCCTCGTCCTCGCCACCGCGCCCACCGCGCAGAAGGACGCCGCCCTGCGCGCCCTCGCCCGCCTCCTCCCCGCCGCCGAGGCCGAGCTCCTCGCCGCCAACGCCCTCGATCTCACCGCCGCCGAGGCCAACGGCCTCGCCAAACACCAGATCGAGCGCC
>CANIWJ010000048.1 GCA_947471035.1 Verrucomicrobiota bacterium | reverse complement strand
GCGCTGAGCTGGTCGATGCCTTGGGCGGCGTGGCGGGTTAGCTCGTGGGCAAAATAGCAGGCGTGATGATCAGAAATCACAGATTATGAAAGAGGGTGTTATTCTGATTACCGGTAACTGACCTTCGGGTTTCAGGAACCGAACTTAAGCAGTTCGCGGCTGAGGAAGGCGGTTTGGGCGGCGGCGAGTTCGCGGATGCCTTTTTGGGCGAGGGCGAGGAGGGTTTGGAACTCGTCGCCGGTACAGGTGGATTCTTCGCCGGCACCTTGGATTTCGACGTAGCGGCCGCGGCCGGTCATGACGATGTTACAGTCCACTTCAGCGTCTTTGTCTTCGGCGTAGGGGAGGTCGAGCAGGGCTTGGCCACGGAGCAAACCGACGCTGATGGCGGCGACGGAATCGTGGAGGGGGTTTTCCTTGATTTTGCCGGTGTCGAGCAGGGTCTGGATGGCGAGGCGGGCGGCGAGGTAGGCGCCGGTGATGGAGGCGGTGCGGGTGCCGCCGTCGGCCTGGAGGACATCGCAGTCGATCCAGAGGGTGTTTTGGCCGAGTTTTTGGAGGTCGATGACGGCGCGGATGGAGCGGCCGATGAGGCGCTGGATCTCGACGGTGCGGCCATCGAGTTTGCCCCGTGAGATGTCGCGGGGTTTGCGTTCGTGGGTGCTGTAAGGGAGGAGGGAATACTCGGCGGTGAGCCAGCCGCCGGGGACTTTTTGCTGGCGCATCCAGGTGGGGACGGCGGGTTCGATGGTGGCGGCGCAGATGACGCGGGTCTGTCCGAAGGAGACCAGGACGGAGCCGGTGGCGTGCGGGGCGATACCGGCTTCGAAGGCGACGGGGCGAAGTTGATCGGGCAGGCGGCCGTCGGAGCGGATGGGGTGGGACATGAGGAGCGGAGAAGCTAGTAAGCGGGTATGGGGCGGAGAGGGGGGAGCGGGGAGACGAAACTAGTAAGATTGTAAGCGGAAACGGGGCAGAGCGAAGAGCAGGGAGTACGGATCGGTGATGTGCGGAGAGCCCGCCCTAAAGGGGGAGCGGGGGGCGACTGGAGCTGCCGCTGGCGAAGGGGGAATGGGTGCCGGTGGCGGGTTTGATGATGCGTTCGGGCTCGGCGATGGGGCGGGCTGCCATGTGGGCGATGAGGCGTTCGTTGAAGGTGTGCGCGGGGTCGTGGCCCATGCGGCGGAGGGCCTGGACCATGGCCGCGACTTCGACGAGGCGGGCCATGTCGCGGCCGGGGCGGACGAAGAGTTCGAAGAGGGGTATCTTTAGGCCAAGGATTTCGTGGAAATTTTCCTCCAGGCCGGTGCGTTCCTCGACGACTTCGGGGGTCCATTCGCGGAGGGTGACGACGAGATCGAGGCGTTTGTCGATGCGCACGGCGTGCACGCCAAACATGTCAGCGATGTTGATGATGCCGATGCCGCGGCACTCCATGTAGCCGCGGTTGAGGGGGCGGGCGGAAGCGAGGAGGTCGCGTTCGTCGATGCGTTTGACCACGGTGAGGTCGTCGGCGACGAGGGAGTGGCCACGTTCGATGAGGGCGAGGGCGCACTCGGATTTACCGGAGCCGGCTTCGCCGCGGAGCATGACGCCCATGCCCTTGATGTCCATGGTGGTGGCGTGGACGGTGGTGGTGGGGGCGAATTCGTTGTCGATACAGAGGGTGGCGAGGTTGACCCAGTGCATGCTGATCATGGCGGTGCGGAAGACGGGGAGTCGTCGCTCGGTGGCGACGGCGAGCATGGCCGGGGTGGGCTGGTAATTACGGGTAAGAATGATGCAGGGGATCTGGCGGTCGATCATCTCGCCCATGATGCGAGTCTGTTCGGCGGCGTTGAGGGTGCGGAAGTAGGTCATCTCGGCGGCGCCGAGGACTTGGATGCGTTTGTTGGCGAAATACTTGAAGAAACCAGTAAGGGCGAGGGCGGGGCGGTTGATCGAACCTTCGCGGATGAGGCGGTGGACGCCTTCCTGGCCGGTGAGGAGCTCGAGTTTAAGTTTATCCCGGTAGGTTTCAAAAAAGTGGGCGACGGTGATGCCGTGGATGGCTTTATGCATGGGAGGAGGGGAGCTAGTAAGCTGGTAAGCGGTTAAGGCGGCGGGGGCAAAGTAACCTAATAGGTTACTTGAGGCTTTGGAGGGGCTGGGACTGAGGTGGCAGCGGGGGTGGGATGGGAGCGGCGGGGTGAGGCGACCCGCCCTACATTGGGGTCAGAGGTTAAAGTCTTGGCCGAGGTAGAACTGGCGGGCTTCGGGGTCGTTTACGAGGGTGGCGCTGGTACCTTCCTTGAAGACGCGGCCTTCGCGGATGAGGTAGGCGCGGTCCACGATTTTAAGGGTTTCGCGGACGTTGTGGTCGGTGATGACGACACCGATGCCTTTGGCGCGGAGGCCGACGACGATTTTTTGGACTTCGGATACCGAGATGGGATCGATGGCGGCGAAGGGTTCGTCGAGGAGGAGGAACTTGGGGCGGGTAACGAGGGCGCGGGCGATTTCGAGGCGGCGGCGTTCACCACCGGAGAGGGTGTAGGCTTTTTGGGTGGCGACGTGGGTGAGGTGGAGTTCCTCAAGGTGTTCCTCGACGCGGGCGCGACGTTTGTTTTTGGGGACGTCGATGGCTTCAACGATGGCGAGCAGGTTTTCGGCGACGGTGAGTTTGCGGAAGGTCGAGGGTTCCTGGGGCAGGTAACCGAGGCCGAGGCGGGCGCGTTCGTGCATGCGCAGGCGGGTGATGTCGCGGCCGTCGAGCGAGACGGTGCCGCTGGTGGCGGGGACGAGGCCCACGATCATGTAGAAGGTGGTGGTCTTGCCGGCGCCGTTGGGGCCGAGGAAGCCGACGATCTCGCCGGCGCGGGCGGTGATGTCCACGCCGGAGACGACGGTGCGCTGGCCGTAGGTTTTGACCAGGCCGTGAGTGACGATTTCGGACACCGGGGCGGCAGAGGGAGTGGAGGCGGAGGTGGTCACGGTTGCAGCTTATTGGGCGCGGGGCTTGGGAAACATGACGGCGGGCGCGGAAGTTGCGGCGGGCGCGGCGGATTTGGCAGGGGCGGTGGCGCTGAGGTCGCCGACAGGAGGGCCGGTGAAGCGGGGTTTATCGACGAGGACTTCGCGTTTGCCGCGGAAGAGGGTGATTTTTTCGCCAGCGGCGACGAAGCCGTTGCTGTGGTCGATGATAACGGGTTCTTCACTGAGCACGACTTTGTCTTCGCGGGGGAAGACTTCGGCGCGCTGGGAGGTGGATTCGCGGTCGCCCTGGACGATGCGGACGTTGCCGGTAGCGAGGATGTATTTGAACTTTTCCAGGGTGCCGACGGTGGCGGTTTTGTCGCCGATGCGGGTGGCGATGACGGTGAGTTGATCGCATGTGATGCGGAGGTTGGTGCCGGTGAGGATGACGTTGCCGGTGGCGAGGGCGGTGGTCTCGTCGTCGGTGGAGGTCATGACCAGTTGCACGCTGCGAAGTTCGGTGGGAACGGGGGCGGGGGAGGCGGGCTGGGCCGAAATGACCGATGACCAATGACCAATGACTAATGAAAGCAGGGTGATCGTGCGAAGCTTGAGGAGGGAGGTCATTGGAGGATGTTGCCGATGGTGGCGCGGAGGGTAACGTGGGCGTCGCGGCGGATGGTGATGACGCGTGCGGCGTGGTCGTAGCTCCAGTCAGCACCCGTGACGGTGAGGTCGCGGCGTTCGAGGCGCACGGTGGAGGAGCCGAGGGCGAGACGTTTTTGCGGGAAAAAGGAGGCGGAGGGAGCGGCGAGCATGGCGTCGATTTGTTCGTCGGCCAGGCCGGTGAAGAGGGTGAGCTCCATTTCGAAGACATCGACCCGGGATGGATCGGGCAGACGGGCTTCGCCAGCCCGGAGCATGGTGTAGCGAAAGCCCTCGGTGGTGAAGGTGGGCAGGCGGAAGTTTTTGATCGGGGCAGTGGCGGTGACCTGAGGCGCGCTGCGTGCCTCAGGAATGACCAATGACAAATGACCCATGACCAATGCAGCCACGCTGGCGTAGCGTAGGAGAAAGGCAGTGGGCATGGGATGCATCGGGAGGGGTTCCAGAGGGGCTTGGGTTACGGGGAAATGGGCGGGGCGCTGAGGTGGAAGTCGGTGTGACCTTGGGCGGCGAGGATATGTTCGCAGATTTCGCGCACGGCACCACGACCGGCTGAGCGGGCGGTGAGGTAGTCGGCGGCGGCGTGGGCGGCGGGCATGGCATCGGGCACGGTGACGCCGATGGAGGCCCATTCGAGGGCGGGGGCGTCGATGTCGTCGTCTCCCATGTAAACGATCTGCTCGTGCGTGAGTTCGAGTTCGGCGGCGAGTTCCTGGAGGGCGTCGAGTTTGTCGGTGCGGCCTTGGACGAGATGGGGGATTTTGAGCTCTTCGGCCCGCACGGTGGTGGCACCGGAGAGGCGGCCGCTGATCCAGGCGGTGGCGACTCCGGTCTTGGCGAGGCGGACGAGGCCCATGCCGTCGAGGACGGAGAATTGTTTGGTCTCCACGCCGTCGGAGGAGACGTGGATGGTGCCGTCGGTGAGGATGCCATCGACGTCCATGGCGAAGAGTTTGATGGCGGCCCAGCGGGAGGAGGGGATTTGGTGCATATGTGAGCTAGTAGAAGCTGGTAAGCTAGTAGGGCTAGTAAGTTGGTAGAGCGGGGAGGAGGGAGTTAGGAGATGGGTTAGGCGAGCCAGGTGATCAGGCGGGCGATGAGGGTGTCGCGGGTGGGGCGGTAGGCGGCTTCGAGTTCGGGGGCGAAGGGGACGGGGAGGTCGAGGGAGGCGATGCGCAGAGGCGGAGCTTCGAGGTCGAAGAACTGGGCTTCCAGGATTTGGCTGACGAGTTCGGCGCCGAAGCCGTGGGTGCGGCGGCCTTCGTGGAGGACGACGAGGCGGTGGGTGCGGGCGAGGGAGGCGCGGATGGCGTCGAGGCGGAGGGGGGCGAGGGCGCGGAGGTCGAAAACGTCGAGGGTTTTTTCGTATTCGGTTTCCAGGTATTCGGCGGCTTCGGTGGCGAGGTGGGTCATCTCGCCGTAGGTAACCAGGGTGGCGTTCTGGCCGGGGCGGACGTGGCGAGGCAGCCAAACCTCACGGTAGGCGGGGTTCCAGGCGACGGGGGATTTACCGCGGCGGTAGAGGGCTTTGTGTTCAAAGAGGAGCACGGGGTTGTCGTCCTCGTAGGCGGCAAGCAGGGCGTCGAAGGCGTCTTGGGCGGTGCTGGGGTAAAGGGCTTTCAGGCCGGGGAAGGCGAGGAGGACGGATTCGAGTTCTTGGGAGTGGAAGGAGCCGAAGGTAAGGCCGCCGCCGCAGGGAAGGCGAAAGACGACGGGGACTTTGGCCCCGGAGCGGAAGTAGTAGGTGGCGGCGTTGAGGGTGATTTGAGTCATCGCCTCAGTGACGAAGTCGGAGAACTGAAACTCCTCGATGGTGCGATGGCCGGCGAGGGCGAGGCCGATGGCGTAGCCGGTGCAGGCTGATTCGGCGAGTGGGGTATTGAAAACGCGGTCGCGGCCGAAGGTGGCGAGCAGGCCTTCGGTGACTTTGAACGCGCCGCCGTAGGTGCCGATGTCCTGGCCGAGGAGGATGGCCTCGGGGCGTTCGCGGAGGATTTTGGCGTGGGCGTAGGTGAGGGCCTGAGCGAATGTTATCGGAGCGGGAGGCTCGGAGGTGACAGAGGGCAGCCAGGGGAGGGGCGGGGAATCGGGAGCGTAGGCGTCGGCGGGGAGGGATGCGGGACTGGGGCGGGGGATTTGCAGGCTGGCTTGGATACAGGCTTCGACCCAGGCAGCGATGTCGGTGTCGATTTGGTCAAGGGCGGCTGGGGCGACGCCGGCGGCGAGGGCTTGGGCGCGGAGTTTGGGCAGGGGATCGGAGGCCTGAATGGAGGCGTTTTCGGCGGGGGTGAGGTAGTCGCAGGTATCGTAGGCGGCGTGACCCCGGAGGCGGGTGGTGTGGGCTTCGATGAGAATGGGGCGACGTTCGGCGCGGGCACGGTCGAGGGCGGCGGCGAAGGTCTGGGCGGCGGCGAGGGGATCGGCGGTGAAATCGACGCGCAGGCCCTCGATGCCGTAGCCGGCGGCGCGTTGCCAGAGCTGGATGGCGGGGGAAAACTGTTCGGCGACGGGGGTGGAGTAGGCGTAGCGGTTGTTTTCGATGACGAAGACAACCGGGAGGGAGAGCAGGGCGGCGAGGTTGAGGGTTTCGTGGATATCGCCGGTGGAAGAGCCGCCGTCGCCGAAGAAAGCAAGGCCGACGGCGGGGTGGCCGGCGCGGCGCTGGGCGTCGGTGTAGCCGGCGACGTGGGAGAGCATGGAGCCGAGATGGGAGATCATCGGCAGGGAGCGGTGGGCGGGGTCGCCGTGGTGGATGTTGCCTTCGCGGGCGAAGGTGGGGCTGGCGGCGTTGGCGAAGTATTGGTTGAGGTGGTCGCAGAGGTGGCCGCTCCAGGCGAGGTGACCAGCGAGGCCGCGATGGCTGAAGGAGGTGACGTCGATGGACTTGTCGGCGAGCAGGGCGAGGGAGGCGATGAGGGGTTCGTTGCCTTGGCCGCCGGTGACGGTGCCTTTGATAAGGCCCTGACGGAAGAGTTCGAGGATACGGTTATCGACCCGGCGTCCGAGGGCGGCCCAAGCGTAGTAACGAAGCAGTGCGGCGGGCGCGGGGACGGGACTCAGTTCGTCGGAGCGAAGAGTTCGGTCGGCTAGGCAGGAGGGCGCGGGAGGAAAGGAGTGGGACATTGGCCTGCGGAAACGGTGGGGCGGAAGGCAGGCAGGGCAAGCCCCCAAGCGGGGGCGCGGCGGACGATTTTAATAAGGGTCCATCACGCCGTAGAGAACCCAGGCGAGGCCTATATTGCCCATGACACACAACCCGATAAGAAAAGGGTTAATATAGCCGAGGAACGGGGCGAGGGCGACGCAGCCGATATTGAGGGGGATGGCGAGCAGCAGGTAATCGCGGCGGCGGCGATTGCGCGGCTTGGCCGGAGGAGGCGGCGGCGGGACGGAGCGGGTAACTTGGCGTTCGTGGGCGACGTTGGCGCGAAGCAGGCCGGTGACGTCCCAGCCCGGAGTGGCGGCGTCGGTGGAGGCGTTGACCGATTCGAAGCGGGCGGAACCAAGGGTGAGGGTGGAGCGGGAGGGGAAAAGGAGCGCGTGCAATTCGGGTAGTTCACGCAAGGGACGCCAGTCGGTGTCGGGCGCATCGACGGAACGCACCGGGGTGTCGGCGGTGATAACGTGGATGGCGGCCTTTTGTTTTAGCACCTCCAACGAGTGCGGGCCGGTGGAGTGGCCGGCTTCGATGAGGTAGCACGAGTGGGGCATGTGTTGGTCAGGCTGGGGTGACCTAGGGTCGGGGCGATTGCAAAAACGTGGTCGCGTGCGTGATATCTTCGGCGCTGAGCCCGTGACTGGTGCGGAGGAGCGTGGCGGTAACTTCAGCTCCACCGGCGCGGAGGAGGGCGGCGAGGCGGGGCGGGTGATCGAGGGGCACGATGGGATCGTGGTCGCCGTTGAGCAGGAGCACGCGGCGGCCGGTGAGGGAGCCGGATGCGGCGGGTTGAACGAGCACGACCATGGGGCGGAGCAAAACAGCCCCGGCGAGCGGGATTTCGGGGTGAAGCTGGAGCAGGGCGGCGGCGACATTCGCGCCATTGGAAAAACCTAGCGCGTAGATCGGATGGCGGGCAGGGGAAAGGTCGTAGTGGCGAAGGGCTTCTTGGATGAAGGCGGCGAGCTGGGCGGCGCGGGCTACGACTTCGGCGGGATCGAAGCGGCCTTCGGCGAGGCGGGCGAAGAAACGGTTAGCCCCATTTTCGGATACCAAGCCGCGAGGCGCGAGCAAGGCTGAGCCCGGGGCCACGCGGTCGGCGAGGTTGACGAGGTCGTGTTCGTTGCCGCCGGTGCCGTGGAGGAGGAGCAGGGTGGGTGCGGCGGGTTGCGGGGCGGGGCGGAAGAGGTGGGGCCAGCTAGAGAGAGTCATCGGGAGCGGGGCGACGGGCGGACGGCGGGGTGCGGCGACCCCGCCCTACACGGCAGCGGTGCTGCGCCAACGCAGGCCGGGGAGGGTGGCCAGAGCGATCAGGATGAGCTGCACGGCGGCGAAGATAATCAGGGCCCAGAAGCCCCGGTCGGTGAAGCCGTAGCTATGCAGTCCGACGCCAAGGAGGTTGGTGCCGAACCAGCTCCAACTGGTCACGATGTTGCCAAAGACGGCGAGGGCCATGAGGCCACGTGGTCCGGTGAGTTTACCCCAACGCGCGTGAAGGATGAGGGCGTTCCAGAGCACGATGATGAGGGCACCGTTTTCCTTCGGGTCCCATCCCCAGAAGCGGCCCCAGGATTGGTCGGCCCAGATGCCGCCGAGGATGGTGCCGACCAGGCTGAACAAGGTGGCGAAGCAGGTGATGCCGTAAACCATGCGTTCAATGGCAACGCAGGTCTCGCGGTCGAGCGAGGAGGTGAAAACCCCGCGCAGGATGTAAAGAGCGGCGAGGAAACCGGCCAGGTAGGTGGCGCTGTAACCGATGGTTATGACGACGACGTGGGTGGCCAACCAGAAGTTGGAATCGAGCACGGCGCGCATCATTTCGAGGGTGTCACCGGAGAGCGAGAGGTGGTGGGCGATGATCAGCCCGGAGAAGCCGATGATGCCGCCGACCGCGCTGGCGAGGCCGCGCGGGTGTATTTTTTCCAGAATCAGGCAGAGGCCGACCGCACCCCAGGCGACGAAGAGGGCGGAGGAGTATAGGTTGGTGACGGGCGGGCGGCCTTCCAGCCACATGCGGGTGCCGATGCCTGCGGTCATGATAAGGAAACCAAGGCCGAGCAGATAGTAGGCGGAACGGGCGAGGACGTCGGGAAACTTGAGCCAGGAAAAAATGGCGAGGAGGAGGGTGGCGACAAAGATGACCATGCCGGAATAAAAGGGGGCGGCGGCCTTGTAGCGGGTTTCGGCGTCCACTTTGTCGAGGCGGGCGGCGAAGCGTTTGTCGAGTTCGGCGCGGAGGAGGCGGGTAATGGTGTTGAACTCCTCGGCTTTTTGGCCGCGCCAGGCGTAGGCGAGCCCGGCGTAGCTGAGGGCGTGGGCCTCGACGGAGCCGGTTTGAAAGGTGTTGAGCAAGACGGCGCCGGTTTTTTGCCAGGCAGTGTCGTCCTTTTCGGTGTCGGCGGGAGGAATGGGGAGGAGGTAGGCGTTTTGAGCCATGAAATCGAAGCGGCCGGCCAGCTCCATGACGCGATTGGCGGTGGCTTCGTCGTGCGGGAGTTTTTGCTGGCGGAGGCGAACGGCGTCGATGCCGGCGGGCAGGGTGGTTTGGAAGTCGGTCAGGGCCTTGAGGGGTTCTTCGAGGTCGGGAGGGACGAGGGATGCCTGGAGGCGCACATAGAGACCGATGTTTTCGCGCAGGCGGATGACCTCGCTTTGAAAACGGGTGCGGCGCTGGGCTTCGATGGGCTGGGCGAGTTGGGATTGGCGTTCGAGCTCGGTGAGGCCGGGGACGAGTTGGTTATAGGAAAACCGTTTTTTGCCTGCGCCGGTTTCCTCGCTGAGTTTCAAGAGGGCGAGGACGTCGGGATGGAGGATCTCGAAGACTTGGTAATCGTTGGATTTTTTGTCGGAGAGAAGGAGGTCGGCGATCCACTGCGAAGGGGTGAGGGGCGTGCCGTCGGCGAGGCGAACGGTCTGGCGGCCTTGGAGTTGGAGCAAGGTGGTGCGGGCGACGGTATCCAGGGGCTTGAGGCGTCCGCCGACGAGGACGGGCAGGCGGCCAAAAGCGACGTAGTCGGGCGAGGCGGCGGGAGCGCGGGGGGCGACGAGGGTGGAGCCGAGGTAGAGCAGACCGAGCGCGAGGACGAGGAGAGGGAGGATTTTTTTCATCGGGACTGGTGCTTAGGCGGCGGGTGCGACGGAGACGGTGGCGGGACGGGCGGCGCGTTTGCGGATGAAGCCGACGAGGTGTTGTCCGAATTGCAGGAGCAGGCCGAGGGTCATGAGCAGGCAGCTGATGTAGGGGATTAGCCAAGACGGGTTGCGCACGACTTGGAGCACGGTGTTGGCGTTGGCGGCGTCCATTTGGTATTGATAGTAGGTCAGTCCCTCGTGGCGGAGGGGATTGTTCATATAGATGAGCACCTCGCGGTCCTCGGTGCCGTCGGGGCGGTTGATGCGCATGCGGCTGGAGAAGTTTTTGGGGATGTCGGAGCCGGGATAGACGTCGTGAGTGACTTTCAGGAGGGTGAGGGAGTAAGGCTGGTAGGCGCGCTGCGGGCGAAGGCCGAGGCGCCACTGGCGGCCGGCGTAGGTAAAGGTGTCAGCTTCGACCAACATGGAGGATACGAGGTAAGTGCCGATCAGGCCTTCAGCGGAGACGATGTCCACGAAGGCGGCGGGCCAGTTTTTCTTTTGCGGGTCGTAGGTGACGCGCATGGGGGAGACGGCGAGGCGGGGGCCGAGGCCGGTGGTGGCGAGGTTTTCGACCGCGAACTGTCCGGCGGGGAGCTGGTCCTTGAGCATGAGCGCGGCGTTCGGATAGTAGGCGCGCGGCACGAGGCGGAAGGGCAGGGCGGGGACCTGAACGGCCTCGTCGTGGGCAAGCAGGCTTTCGGGCACGACGGTGACGATGTCGCGGTCGGGGGCGGTGGCGTCGATCACGGCGAGTTCGTTGTAACGCCAGCTCTCGGCGTAGTTGCGGGTTTCACCCTCCTTCAAGCTGACTTGGTATTCCTCTTGGAACAGGCCGGTGAAGAGTTCCCCTAGGAGCAGGAGAATGAGTCCGAAGTGAACGAGCTGGATGCCGGCTTTTTTCCAAGTGAGGGCGAAGCGTTTCAGGTGGGCGGCGACGAGGTTGATCAACAGCAGGCCGCCGATAAAGTAACCACCGGGGAAAACGGGCAGGGGGTAGCCTTGGATTTCGTGGAGCACGATGAAGCTGCGGAACCACTTCTCCTGTACCGCCCAGATGCCGAGGTGGACCTGATCGATGGTGGCGAAAAACACCAGCAGCGCCGAGAGTGCGAGCAGGGCGACGGTGAGTTTCAGGGAGACGAAAAACTTGATGAATTCGCGGGTGAGTTCGCGCATGGTATTTTTTATGAGCTAGTAAGCTGGTAGAGCTTTGGGAGCTGGTAAGCGGGAGAGTGGGTGAGCGGGCTTAGTTTTGCGGGCGCAGGGTATTCAGGAGGGCGAGGAAGGCGGGCTTTTCTTGAGCGACAAGGGCGTCGGGGCCTTCGAGCTTGAAAAACCAGGTGGCTCCAGCGTGGGGCACGATGGCACCGAGCACGCGTTTGGCGGGCGGGGTGCCGGGGCCGACGAGCTCGGCCACATCGACGTGGAAATCCCCGACATGAAGGTGCTGGAGCGCGCCGCCGAGTTGGTCGGCTCCGAGTGCGGGCAGGCCTATTTGCTGGCGCCAGCGGTTCACGTTGGCGAGGTTGCCGCCGACATCGCCGGGGAAGGCGGTGACGGAGAGCTCGGCCTTAGAACCGGCCTCGCCGGATACGAAGAAAGTGGCTTTGCGCATGGGGCGCTCGGGGCCGGCTTGCCAATGGGCGGGGGCGGTCCAGACGAGACCGGGGCCCGAAGCGGTGGTGACGGCGGTGTTGGCCATGGAGGCTCCGCCGACGGGAGCGGCGGGCGCGGGGAGTGGGGAGCTGGGAGCGGGGAGCGTGGAGGCGGGAGTCGCGGTGGTGGGCTCGGGGGATTTGGCCACGGTGTAGGTGCGGACTTCATCCCGGCGGCACGCGGTGAGGGCGAGCAGGGAGCAGGCGAGCAGGAGGGTGGAGAGAGGGCGGTTCATGCGCAAAGAGACCGCACGGTTTTCGTTTTGGTCCCGGTGCGCAAATGATTCCCGCGTTTATCAGTGCAGCCGGGGCAGAGAATAAGCGGTCGGGCGGATTGCGCATGCTTGTATGCCGAACCGGGGGCGCTAAACCTGCCCGCTTATGAGTCTGCACCCGATGGGCGATACCGCCTACCTGATTACCTTGGAGGATGAAATGAGTCCGAGCCTGCTGGCGCGGGTGCAGGCCTTGGCGGCAAATCTACGGGCGGATTGTTTGCCGGGTGTGGTCGATATCGTCCCGGCCTATGCGTCGGTGGGGGTTTTTTACGTGCCGGAGGAAATCACGGTGGGTCGGGGCGAATTGCCCTGGCGGGTGGTTTCGGAGTGGCTCGAACGTCATCTGGCGGGCGATGCGCCGGCGGTGAAAAAGCCCGCGCGGGCGGCGCGCAGCCACGTGCTGCCGGTCTGTTACGGAGGCGACTACGGGGCGGATCTTGAGGCGGTGGCCAGGGCGTCCAAGCTCACACCCGAGGCGGTGATTAAATTACACGCGGGAGAAACTTATTTGGTAGCGGCGATCGGATTTGCGCCGGGATTTCCTTATCTGCTCGGTTTGCCCAAAAAACTGGCCACGCCGCGGCGGACGACGCCTCGCCTGCGGGTGCCGGCAGGCAGCGTAGCCATAGGTGGGGAACAGACGGGCGTTTACCCGTCCGAGACACCGGGCGGGTGGCAGTTGATCGGACGCACCGCTACCCGCTTGTTTGATCCGGAAAGGGCAGAACCGGCTTTGATGGCGCAGGGCGACAAGGTGACCTTTAAACCCGTAGCTACCTTGCCTGCATCGTCGGAGGTTCGAAATGGATTGATCAAGCCAGACTCAGACGCGGCGGCGGCAGGAGGAGGCGCGATTGAAGTGATCAAGCCTGGCTCGCTGACCAGTGTGCAGGATTTGGGGCGGCGTGGATTTGGTGCACTTGGGGTTGGTGTGGGTGGAGCGCTTGATCGGTGGGCGGCCATCATGGCCAATCTGGCGGTGGGTAACGCGCCCGACGCCCCCCTGCTGGAATGCACCTACGTGGGGCCGATTTTGCGTTTCGAGGTACTTACGGTGGTGGCGCTGGGCGGAGCCGAAGTCGCGGGCCGGCCGGCCGGCCGGCCGTTTTCGCTGGTGGCGGGGGAAGAGCTGGATTGTTCATCGCTGACCAAGGGCGCGAGGCTTTATCTGGCCGTTGCAGGCGGGCTGCGGGTGCCGCGCAAAATGGGCGGGGCGGGAACGGTGATTGGCAGCGGGTTTGGTGGTTTCGAGGGGAGGGCACTCAAGGCCGGCGACCGCTTGGTATTCGATCCTAAGCTCGGGGCTGGAGTTGCGGGCAAAACCTGGCGGCTGGCGTCGCCGGTGCCGTTGGTCGGGCGCAAGGAGACGATCGAGGTGCGCCTCGTGCCAGGGCCGGACTGGGCGCGAATTTTTAAACGCATGGGGCCGGGAGGAGCCGAACGCGCGGTGGAGTCGCGTCGTTTCGAGTTGAGTGCCAAGTCCGACCGGATGGGGCTTCGGCTGGCCGGAGAAGCATTCACGGTGTCCGGCGGCGAAGAAGGTTGGTCGCGGCCGGTGGTGCCGGGCACGGTGCAACTCCCCCCCGATGGACAGCCGATTATCCTGATGGCCGAGGGGCAAACGATAGGCGGCTATGCTCAACTCGGCCAGGTGGCTTCGGTCGATCTGGCCAAGCTGGCGCAGGCCCGGCCGGGGGCGGAAATCGTTTTTCGCGTGTCCGAGCTCAGTACGGTGCAGCAGGCCCGGCTCAAAATCGCGGGTGACATGGCGCGGTTGCGGGTCGGCCTGGCGATGCAGCAATAAGCGAGGTGAGAAAATGTGGCTGCACGCGCCGCTCTGCATGGATCTTAACGCCGATGTGGGCGAAGGTGGCGCGTGGGATGAAGCCTTGTTTGAGGGCGGAATCACGTCGGCCAACGCCGCCTGCGGCGGACATGCGGGGGACGCGTTCACCATGGCGGACGCTTGCGCACGGGCGGTGCGACACGGGGTCGCGTTGGGCGCGCATCCGGGTTACGCGGACCGGGCGAATTTCGGGCGCCGGGAGTTGGCATTGAGCTTGGCTGAATTAACGGAGTCGTTTCGGGGGCAAATCGAGGCCTTGGCCGTGGCGGCGAGTCGGGCCGGAATCCGGCTGGGGCATGTGAAACCGCACGGGGCGTTGTATCATTTTCTGCATCAAGATCGCGACGCCGCCGAAGCCTGTGCGCGGGTGGTGGCGGCGGGTTGGCCGGACGCGGCACTGGTCGGCTTGCCGGAGGGCGAATGGCGGGCGGCGGCGGGGCGGGCCGGGTTAGGCTATGTTAGCGAGGGGTTTCTGGACCGGGCTTACCTTTCGGACGGAACACTGGTGGCGCGCGACCAGCCTGGAGCGGTGTTAACCGAGGAAACGGCGGTGGTCGTGCAGGCGCTGGCGCTGGCGCGGGCGGGCCGGGTGCGCACGCTTTGCGTGCATAGCGACGGGCAGGATGCGGTGCGGTTCCTTGGGGCGGCGCGACGTGCGCTGGTAACGGCGGGATTTACGATTTCGTCGGCTCGGCCGGAGTGAGCGTAGGCAAGGGCTTGGACGGCAGGAGCAGTAGAGCCAGGCCGCCGAGCACGAGGAAAATCGAATAAAAGGTACCCCGGGTGAGGCCAAGAATGAGTCCGGCATCGGGCTCGCGATAAAGTTCGGTGATCGAGCGCACCACCGCGTAAGCGAGCAGAAAAACCCCGGTGATGCGGCCCGGTTTTTGGCGCAGCCAAGGGGTTTTCCAGAGCAGCCACTGGGTCAGGCCGAGCAACAGAAGCCCTTCCAGGGCGGCGGCGTAGAGCTGGGATGGATGGCGCGGCTCAATCAAGATAGTCGGGGTGCCGGGGCGGGCGCTTTCGGGGAAAATAACCGCCCAAGGCACACGGGTAGGGCGGCCCCAGAGTTCCCCGTTAATAAAATTCGCGATTCGGCCGAAAAAGATCCCCGCCGGGGCCACGCTAGACACAAGATCGCTCAGGTGAACCCACGGCATGCGGAAACCGCGTGCGCACCACGCCAGCGCGAGGGCGACGCCGATAAAACCGCCGTGGCTGGCCATGCCGCCTTCCCACACCCGTAGGATGATGAACGGGTCGCGCACGAGTTCGGACGGTTGATAAAACAAGAAATACCCCAGCCGTCCGCCGACCAGAACGCCGATCACCAGCGCGGTCATCAAGTCGGCGATGCGTTCGTGGTTTAGCGCCGTCAGCCCCTTGCGTCCGTAGGAATTGAGTAAGTACCAACCGGCCGCGAAACCGGCCAGGTAGGCCAGGCCGTAGTAGCGGATGCCCACGGTGTCGGAAAACTGGACTAAAAACGGACTTAGATTGTGGACCCAATAGGCGAGCGGTAATGTCATGGCGCTATGTACGCACCTAGCTCCCGTTAAGTCGGGCCCCACTTCAAGCCGCCAATTTGAAATCACTTGGTTAACTTCTGTCATTGCCCTTGACCGAAACTGATTGTGTAAAAGACTGCAATTTCCCCACCCCCCCTATGAAAATCTCCGCAGTAGTTGCTTCGGTTGTATTTAGCGCTGTTTCCCTTCTGTCTTCCGGCTGTGCTGTCTTCAGCAAAGGCCGCTCCCAGACCGTTGTGGTGCGCACTACCCCCACCGATGCGGTGGCAAAAATCAACGGCGTCGAAGTCGGCCGCACCCCTTTCAAGGTTAAGCTGTCCCGCTCCGAGGTCTATCGCCTCGACTTTGCCAAGTCCGGTTTCTCCCCGCAGTCGGCGGTGTTGCTCCCTTCGTCCGAAGAGTATGACAAGCGCTTTTTGAAGTGGGGCCTCGACTATGATCTCGGTGCCGCCACCGACATCATCCCCGGCGAACTCGCCGTGGTGATGAAGCCCAGCCTCGGCGACATTTCCGTGGCGGATCGTTTTGAGGAAATGGCCGCGCAAATCAGCCGTGCAGATGCCATGTTGGCCAGTGGCGAACTAAGCCCGGCCGACCACAAATACCTGATCGCCCAGATCGCGGCCACCTACCACACTTCGCTGTAATTTGGCGTTCATGCCGCTCTCCTTAAAAGGCACCCCATTCGGGGTGCCTTTTTTGTTGCCCGAACCCCGGGTTGGCGTGCCTGTTGTCGGCCTAATTTTCATGAGCGCCCTTCAACGCACCCCGCTTCGAGATTTTCATGCCGCCCACGGCGCCCGCCTGGTCGATTTCGCCGGCTGGGAAATGCCCGTTCAGTACCGGTCCATCCTCGAGGAACACAAAGCGGTGCGGCGCGCCGCCGGTTTGTTCGACGTCAGCCACATGGGCGAAGTGGACGTGCACGGGCCGCAGGCACTGGCCTTCCTGGAACATTTGGTGACCAACGAGGTGGCCAAGCTTTACCCCGGTCGCGTGCTTTATTCCCCGATGTGCAACGAGGCCGGCGGCACGGTGGATGACCTGCTCGTGTATATGCGCGGACCGGAGGACTATTTCCTCTGCATCAATGCCGGCAACATCCCCACGGATCTGGCTTGGATTCATGCCCAGGCGCGCGGCTTTGAGGTCACCATCACGGACCGTTCCGCCGACTACGCCTTGCTGGCGGTGCAGGGCCCGCGCGCGGCGGAGATCGTGCAAACGCTCACCGGGGCCAAGCTCGGAGCGGTGGGCTACTACCATTTTTGCGAAGGCACGGTGGCCGGGGTGCATTGCCTCATTAGTCGCACCGGCTACACCGGCGAAGACGGGTTCGAGCTTTACCACGCCGCCGCCGATGCCGTCACGCTGGCCGAGGCGCTGCTCGCCGCCGGGCGTCCCTTCGGGCTCGAACTGGCCGGACTGGGCGCGCGCGACAGCCTGCGTTTGGAGGCGGGGTATCCGCTCTACGGACACGAGCTGTCCGCCACGCTCTCGCCGCTCACCGCCGGACTCAGCTGGACGGTGAAATTGAACAAGGCGCTCCCCTGCGTGGGTCATGACGCGTTAGTTAAAGAGAAAACCGCTGGCGCGCCGCACAAAGTGGTGTTTTTCCGCACCGGCGACCGGCGCATCGTACGGGCCGATACCCCGGTGCTTGGTCCGAATGGGGTGGTGGTGGGCCGCGTGCTCTCCGGCACGCTCTCGCCGATCTTGAACGAGGCGATTGGTTCCGCCTTGGTGGAAGCCCCCGCCGCAGTCGGAGCCATGGCGGTGGATATTCGCGGCACTATGATTCCGTTACAACTGGCCAAGCCGCCCTTCGTCGCCCTCAAGCAGGGCTGATTTCAAGCTTTCCCCGCCCTCACTCAACCGCCTCCCTACCTTACCTTCTCATGAGCAACATCCCTGCCGATCTGCGCTACGCCAAGTCCCACGAATGGATCCGCCCCGCCGGTGACGGCACGGCGGTGGTGGGAATCACCGACTACGCCCAATCCGCGCTGGGCGACATCACCTTCGTGCAGTTGCCCAAGGTCGGCGCGACCTTCGCCGTCGGGGCGACCTTCGGGGTGGTGGAATCAGTCAAGGCTGCGTCGGATCTTTACGCACCGGCCGCCTTCACTGTATTGGAAACCAATACCGCACTCGATGCCGCGCCTGAAGCACTGAACAAGGAGCCCTACGACGCAGCCTGGATGCTCAAGGTGCGCCTGACCGGCGAACTGCCGGCCGATTTGCTCGACGCCGCCGCTTACGCCCAGCAACTGGGCTGAGTGGGGAGGGGACGCGAGGTGCACCTGACTCGGTTTCGCCTCTGGCCGCTGGGTTTTTCCAGCGGCATTTTTGTGTCTTCAGCATTTACGGCCAGCGCAGGGTTGCCGATTGGAAGCGACCACGCATTCTGTTTTTTATGAAACGCTTTTTTATCAGATGGCCCGTGCTGTTGGTCGCGTTGGTGCAACTCAGCGGTTGTGCCACGGTGCAGGAAACCGGGCGCAAGCAGGTTATCCTGATGTCGGCCTCGCAGGAGGCGGAGATGGGTTTGGACGCGTTTAGCCAGATCAAGAAAGCGGAAAAAATCTCCCGCGATCCGGCCGTGAACGCCCGCATCCAGCGCATCGGAAAAAACATCGCCGGGGCGGTGGGGCGCGATTTGCCCAACGCGCAGTGGGAGTTTGTCGTTTTCGAGTCCGAACAGATCAACGCCTTCGCCCTGCCGGGCGGCAAAGTCGGGGTTTACACCGGCTTGATCAAGCTCGCCTCCAGCGACGACGAAATCGCGGTAGTGATGGGCCATGAAGTCGCCCACGTAAGCAGCCGCCACGGGGCCGAACGCCAGTCGCAGGCGATCTTGATCGGACTGGGCGGAGTGGCGTTGGGCGTGGGTACGCAGAACGATAAAAACCAAGAATACTACCTGCTCGCCTACGGTCTGGGCAGCACGCTGGGCTCGCTGGCGTATTCACGAGAACACGAAACGGAGGCTGATGTGGTCGGTCTGCGTTTCGCGGCGCGGGCTGGTTACGATCCACGCGCCGCCGTCACCTTCTGGACCAAGATGGCGGCGAAGGAAACCGGCGGCCGTCCGCCCAAGTTTTTGTCCACCCATCCGCCGTCCCAGGAGCGCATCGCCAACCTGCAGCGGCTCGCGCCCGGCTTGATGCCGGTTTACGAGCAAGCCCGGGCCAACCAGGCGGTGGGCGGGGCTCCGGCGGCTCCGGCGGCGGCTCCGGCTCCGGCGACCGGTCCGGGTAACGCTCCGGCCAACGTCACTCCAACCAAGCCCGCTGCGCCAGCCAAGCCCGCCACGACCGAACAGGAGGAGTTGAAACGTTTTCTGGGGCGTTGAGGCTGCCAGCCGTGCGGGACGCAGGCACTCGCCGCGCCACCGGAATCGCGCCGCGAATTACTTTTTATATTAATCACTTACCACTTACGCCACCCGCCATGTTTGATCCCGTCGAAGCCCTGAAAGCGTTTATACGTCATCCGAGCGTCTCCGCCGACCCCGCGTTTCAGGCGGGCATGCATGGCGCGCGCGATTTTATCGCCGGTCTGCTGGGAAGTATCGGTTTTGCGGTCGAGATCGTGCCCACGCCCCTGCACCCGGTGATCCTCGCCGAGCGCAAGGGGCCGGCTTCCTGGCCGCATGTAATTATTTACGGCCATTATGACGTGCAACCGGCAGACCCGCTTAATCTTTGGAGCAGCCCGGCCTTCGAGCCTTCGGTCCGCGGCGAGCGCATCTATGGGCGCGGGGCGGCGGACAACAAGGGGCCCTTGCTCACGCATGTCGCAGCCGTGGCCCGTTTGTTGGAGCGTCGGCCAGATCTGCCCTTGCGCATCACCTTCATGATCGAGGGCGAAGAGGAGATGGGCAGCCCGAGCTTCCCCGGATTTCTCAAGGACTACGCGGAGCGTCTGCGTCAGGCAGATATGGTGTTGTTGTCCGACACCGGCAGCCCGCGCGAGGACCAGATCGTGCTTACCTGCGGTTTGCGCGGGTTGGTGTTGTGTGATGTCGAAGTGACCGGGGCGCGCACCGATTTGCACTCAGGGCTGCATGGCGGCGTGTTGCGCAATCCCATTCAGGCGCTGGCCGAGTTGTGCGCATCGCTGCACGATGCCGACGGGCGGGTGAACGTGCCGGGCTTTTACGACGATGTGCTCGATGTCGAGCCTTGGGAACGCGAGCAACTGGCGCGTTTCGGGCAGAGCGAGGCGCAGTATCGCGAGTTTCTCGGCATCCCGGCGTTTTATACCACGAAGGGCTATACCCCCTTTGAAGCGACGCGTTTCCTGCCCACATTGGAGTTCAATGGTATCGGCGGCGGCTACCAAGGACAGGGCACCAAGACAGTGATTCCGAGCAAAGCCTTCGTTAAAATCAGTTGCCGGCTGGTGGCCAATCAGCAGCCGGAAAAGATCCGCGAGCTGGTCTACCGTACCATTGCCGAGCGCATGCCCAAGGATGTGACTTATCGGGTGATCGACCAGCACAGCGGCACGCCTTACGTAGTGGTGCCGCCCGATCGCAGCAATACTCCCGCAGGACAGTCACCGGTGCTGGCGCGCGCTTTTCGTGCGGCGGACGCCGCCATCGCTGAGGTGTTCGGCAAGTCGCCCCTCTATCTGCGCGAGGGCGGCAGCGTGCCGATCATCGCCGACATTAAACGTGTACTGGGGCTGGACTCGGTGATGATGGGGCTCTTCCTTCCGGAGGATAATCTACATGCACCGGATGAGAGCTTTCACCTCGGCGTGATGCGCAAAGGGATCGAAGCTTCGGAGCGCATTCTAGAGGGAATAGCGGCTGAGTGACGCGAGAGTTAAGCAACCGGGTGCCGCCCGGTTAATGTAAATATTTTTACGTATTTATGCTTGCTTAGAGCCCAGGCCCTATTTGTAGCTCTTTTGCGTATGAATACTTCCAAGCTCCTTAGCTTGGTTGCCCCTCTTATTCTCGGAGCCACTACCCTTTTCGGCACCGAAGTTTCCAACTTCCGTAATTGGACCGACCTGCAAGGCCGGTCACTCCAAGCTCGTCTGCTGGCACCGCCAGCGGATGGGGCGATTAAAATCGAACGTACTGACGGCAAGGTGTTTGACCTACGGGTCGAGCGTCTCTGTGCGGCGGATCAAGACTACCTTCGCGCTTTGGCTTCGCACCCCGTAGCTACTGCTACTGCCGAGGCGGGGGATAATTTGCGCCCGTTAACGGAGAAGGATTGGGAGATGGTGGCCCAACTTTTGAGCATCACGCCCCGGACCTATGCCGATAGTCCCGCTGACGAAGTCGTGGAGACGCTCAATAAGCGTTTAGCATCCAGTGATTTTCGCCTGCCGGACGGGCGGCCGATTTCGATTCGACTGGAAGGCGAGGCCGCCGAGGCCCGGATCAGCACGGAGATTCGCTATGTGGTAAATCTGGCGACCTTTCTACAGGGTTTGGCCAAGAGTTCCCAATTGGAATTGCGACTCGATGCCAATCAGCAGTTGGTCTTGCTCACTTCGTCGACCACCAATTCGGGCAAGGATCAGATCAAGCTATTCGGCTTGTAGAGTGCTCTGCTTAAAGGATTTCGAGTTAGTCCGAAACAGGGCTAGTCTCGATCCAAGCAGGCTTCCAGCAGGGTGCAGCGCAGGGCGCGTTCGCTTAGCGCTGCAACCACCGTCGTGGCCGAGCCCGAGAGGTAAACTTGGTGCTTGGCACGGGTAATCGCGGTATAAATCAACTCCCGCGTCGCCAGCGGACTGGACTCCGTGGGCAGGATAACAACCACGTGGTCGAATTCGCTGCCTTGCGCCCGATGGATGGTGAGTGCCCAGGCAGGGCTGTAGTCGGGCAACTGGCCCAGGGGGAAACGCCTGGGGGCAATCTGGCTGCCGGCGGCAGGGAAAAACGCGGCGCGACCGGCGGCATCTTCCATGATCACGCCGACCGAGCCGTTGTTCAGGCCGGTCTCGGCATCGTTATAGTTGATGATAATCGGTTCGTTCGGAGGGCGAACGAGGCCGGGGCGTTGGCGAAGTTGCCGGTCGATGGCGACGTTCACTCCGGCGGCGCCGAGCAGGTGCTCGCGGTGGGCGGTGAGCAGACGCACGCGGTCGAGCGCGGCAAGGGCGGTGGCGGGCTGGGTGGCGTCGGCGACCGAAATGATCGCTTCGCGCACGGCCGGGGCGAGAATCTCCCAGGAGAAACGTCCGTTATGCTCGCCTAGCCAGGCCAGGCCATCGACAGCGCTTTCGGGCGCGCGACGAGCTTGGAGCAAAGCGACGGCGGTGGAGGCGTCGAAAGTCACGATGGCGTGGGCGAGTGCGCCGATGTCGGCCCGATGTTTGAAGCGCTGGCTTTCCCTGAGCTCGACCCAGACCGAGGCCAGCGCGGCGTCCGGGTGGCGGCGGGCGTGACGCACGAGCGCGCCAAGCACATCGCCGGCGGCTACGCTTTCGAGTTGATGCGGATCGCCGAGCAGGATGAGGCGGGTGGTGGGAGGCAGGGCGAGCAGCAAGGCCTGCCAGAGCAAGGTATCGACCATGGAGCATTCGTCCACGATGAGCACATCGCAACTCAGCGGAGTCTGCGCATGATGACGGCAGCGACCGGTGGTGGGATGAAACCCGAGCAGGGAGTGAAGGGTGCAAGCCCCGGCGGCGGCGGTTTTGAGCTGGGCGGGCGTATCGGTCGGAAGCGAGGCGGGGAGGCGGTCGGCAGCGGCCTCGATGGCTTCGCGCATGCGTTCGGCGGCTTTGCCGGTGGGCGCGGCCAGACGGATGACCGGACGGCGTTCCGGCTGGTCGGCGAGGAGCAGGGCAAGCAGGCGGGCGAGGGTGTGGGTCTTGCCCGTGCCGGGGCCGCCGGTGATCAGCGCGAGGGTGTGGTCAAGGGCGCAGGTGATGGCTCGGGTCTGGAGGGCGTTTAATTGGTCGGAGCCCAAGGCGGCGACCCAATCGGCGGCAGGACGGCCGAGGCGGGGCGCGGGTTGGGCGGCGCGGGCTTGGAGTTGCGTGGCGATGGTCTGTTCGGCGCGGTGGTAGCGCCAGGATTGCAGATAGGTCGTGCCGTCATGGGGGCGGAGCAGGAGCGGAGCGGGAATCGTGGGCTCGGTCGAGACGGCTTGGCCCCAGGCACTGGGTTCGGTGGGGGAGCCGGATGGAAGCGGGCAGGCGGTGCCGCCCTCGGCCTGGGCGGCGAGCAGGCGGCGCAAGTCGGACACGCGTTCCGGGGGCAAGGCCCAACGGCGCAGGAGCAGGTCGATCTCGGGCGGAAGAAAATCAGGCGCGGTCGAGGGCATAGGGGGCGGCCGGGCGGGCGAAGAGGGCGTCGAGGGCGTCGAGCAGGGCGGCGGGCGGGTTGATGTGGAGCACGCCGCGCGGGCTGTCGGGGGCGATGGCGCGCAGGAAGACGAGCCAGGCGCCGGCGATCGGAGCGTGTGCCAGTCCGAGCGCGCGCAGGTAGCGACGCAGGGCGACGAGGTAGAGGTGGGTTTGCAGGAGGTAGTGCGAATCCATGGCGCAGCGCAGCAGGGCGGGTTGGTCGTAGTCGGAGAGGGCGGGGCCGAGGCGGTTGGTTTTCCAATCGATCACCCCCCAGGCGTCGCCGTGGCGGGCGAGGCGGTCGATAAAGCCTTGGAGGAGGCCTTGGAATTTTTCTTCGGACAAGGCGGCGAGCTGCGGGGCGTAGGCACGGTGTTCGGGCGGGGCGTGTTCGGCGAAACAGCGGGCGAGGGCACCGACGGTGAGTGAACCGGCCAGGGGCAGATGAAAATGCCACTCGGAGCCGTGGGGTTCCGGGCAAAGCGTGTGCAAAGGCGCGTCGTCGCAACCGGGCAGGCGGATGGCGCGCAGGCGGGTGAACAGTTCGAGGAGCGTCGGGTGCCAGCCGGGGCGACCGTCGGTCGGCTCGGGCAGGCGGCTGGTAGCGAGGCGGGCGGAGAGCTCGCTGGAGTCGGGAGGGGAGAAATCCCAGATCTCGATCCAATCATGCACCGCGGTGCCGACGGCGGCACCGGCGGGCGCGGCAAGGAAAAGCGGGGCGTCGGGGCCGACGGCGGTCGATTCGGTGGCGAGGGCAGGCGTTGCGATGGGAGGTGAACCGTGAGCGTGTTTTTCTCGGGTAAGGGTGGAGAAGGAGGTGACGCGCCAGCCCTTGGGCACCTCGGGGCGTGGAGCGGCGGTGAGCTCGGGCGCGGGAGCGGGGGACGAGGTGGTGGCGGGGGCGTAGCGGGTCTCGGTCGGTTCGGGCGGAGCGCGGAAGGTGATGAGCGCGGGGGCGGTGCCGGGAATGGGGGCGGGGTTATACGGCTGGGCTCCAAGTTCGCGTAAGGCGGTTTCGTGGCGGGTGGGGCGGTCGGTGTTTGCGAGGGTTTCCCAGGCGGCGGAGTAAGCGGGGTAGTCGGCGAGCTCGGCGGCGGGGCGCAGTAGCCAATCGAGAGCGCTCACGCGTGGGCCGGATTGGCCTCGGGTGGGCGGGCTGTAGCTGCACGTCCAGACCCGCACCTGGGCACGGGTGAGGGCGACGTAGGCGAGGCGAAGGCGTTCCTCCAGCTGGGTGGAGGCGAGTTGGAGTTCTCGGGCAGCTTTGGCGGTGTCGTCGAGCAGGGCGAGATTGAGCAAGGTGTCCTGCGGCTCGGAATCGGCGTCGGCGGACGGGGCGGAGACTTTTTCCAGGTCGACGGATTTCCAGAGGCAGTCAGCGAGGTAGGGGCAAAAGACCAGCGGGTATTCGAGGCCCTTGGCTTTGTGCATGGTTACGATGTGCACGGCGGGGCGGTCACTGGAG
>CANIWJ010000047.1 GCA_947471035.1 Verrucomicrobiota bacterium | reverse complement strand
GGGTGTTTGGTTGGATTGCATAAAAGGTAGCGGGGGGGGCGTGAGGGGGATGCGCGTCAGCAAATGCCGTGCTCATGGCGGCGCAAATGGTAGCCGCACCGTCCCCAAGCCCAAAGTAACCTAATAGGTTACTTGATGCTGGGGCGGAGGAAGTTTTTGATGGTGAAGTTTGGGGGTGGCGCGACTTGCCAAGGGGGCCGGCAGCAACCACGGTTCGCGTCCACCATGCATTTCTCCAACCTGCAGACCGGTCTCCAAGAACCCCTATTCCCCCGCGCCGACGATGATGACGACGACGACAAGGAGGATGACAAGGCCGATGCCGCCGTGAAAAAGGACGCCGCCCCGCTGGCCGCCCGCATTCAGAACAAGTTCATCGAGCAACGGAAAGTTTTCCTCTGGGGTCCGGTCACCGACGCTTCAGCCAAGGACTTGACCGAGAAGCTGCTGTTTTTGGAGGCGAACGATCCGGGCAAGGAAATCTTTTTCTACATCAACACGCCCGGCGGCTCCATCACGGCTGGCATGGCGGTGTATGACACGATGCAACTGATCACTTCCCCCATCACGGTGATCGTGACGGGAATGGCCGCCTCGATGGGTTCCATTCTGTTGAGTGGCGCGCCCAAGGGCCGTCGTCTGCTCTTCCCTCACGCTCGCGTGATGATCCATCAGCCCTTGATCAGCGGTCGTTTCGTCGGGCCCGCCACGGATATCAATATCCAGGCGCAGGAGATGGAGAAAATCCGCAACGAGTTGAACGTGATTCTGGCTCGCGCTTCGGGGCAGCCGATCGAGCGGATCAACAAGGACACGGATCGCGATTTCTACCTAAATGCAGAGGAGACCATCGCCTACGGTCTGGCCGACAAGATCGTGGACAAGCTCTGAGGCGTTCGGCTTCGAGGGCCGGTGAGGATTTAATCGCCGGCCAGAAAGGCGCTCACCTCGGCGCTGAACTCCGCACGGGTTTCCATGTGCGGGTTATGGCCGGCGGCGGCAATGGTGGCGATGCGGGCGGCGGGGAAAACGCTGGCGATGGCGGCGTGGTCGGTCTCGGCGACGTAGCGGGATTTGCCTCCGCGTATAAAAAGGGTGGGGCCGGCGAAGGTGTCTGATAGGGCGAGCGGGTTGGCTTCCACTTCGGGCAGGGCGGCGGTGAGCACGGGTAGGTTGACGGTCCAGCGCCAGGTGCCGGCTTGGTCGCGTTCCAGATTGGTGGTGAGGAATTTTCGCATGCCCCAGTCGGGGACGCGGCCTTCAAACTTCATCTCGGCTTCGCCGCGGGATTGCAGGGTGTCGAGCCGGAGTTCGTTCATGGCGGCGAATTCGGCGCGGTGCCCATGGGAGAGGTAGGATTTGGGCGCGATGTCCACCACGACGAGGCGGCGCACGCGTTCGGGGTGGCGGCAGGCTAAAAGCATTGCGACTTTGCCGCCCATGCTGTGGCCCATAAGTTCGACGGGGCCGAGCTGGCGGGCGTCGAGCCAGGCGAGGACGTCGGCCGCCATGGCTTCGTAGGTCATGGCGGGGTGCCAGGGGGATTTGCCGTGGTTGCGCAGGTCGAGGGCATAGACGGCGCGGCCTCCGGCGGCGCAGGCGAGGTCGGCGGCGGCGGTCTGCCAGTTGCGTCCCGAGCCGAGCAACCCGTGCAGGAGCAGGAGCGGCGGGTGCTCGGCGGAGCCGGTGGCGCGGTCAAACAAGGCGACGGTTTCGAGTGCCATGCGCAGAAGGCAAGACGGCGGTCGCGGGTCGGGGCAATCCTCGGCTTAAGATGGCGAAGGAGTCGGTGGCGATTTTTGCGGGTGTTGCCCGCGTCGTTGACAAACGCGGGCGGCTGCGGTGCGTTTCTCACTTTTAGCCCTTTCCAACCATGTCCTTTCTCATCCCGTTCCTCTACGTTTTGCTGGTTCCGCTCTCGATCTTTCTGGTCTTGGTGGTGCTGATGCAGAAGTCGAAATCCGATGGTGGCGTCGGGGCCGCGCTGGGCGGCGGCATGACAGAGGCGACCTTTGGCGCGGATACCGGCAACGTGCTGGCCACGATCACGCGTAATGGAACCATCGCTTTTTTCGTTATCTGCTTCGGGCTCTATCTGGCCCAGATCGCGCGTCATCGCGGAGTGGCGTCCAAGGGCAGCTTGCCGGTGATTGAGGCTCCGGCGGCACCCGCCCCGGCACCCGCGCCCGTCGCCGCACCCGTGACCACCGCGCCCGCCGCCGTGGATTCGTCGGCCGTGACCATGCCCACCGTGACTGTTCCGGCCGTTACTCCGGCTCCGGCGGAACCGGCCAAGTAAAGTTCGGTCTTAGGTCTCGTGGTCTCCCACGGCTTTCTTTTTTCCAGGCAGACGGTTCGTTCCGTCTGCCTTTTGTGTGTTTTGATTGCGCTGGGAGGGGAGGCTTGGGCGCAGGCGCGGCTGAATCGCCCGCCGCCGCATTATCTGCAAAGCAAGCCGGACCAGAAGGAGGGGGCGGATATCTTGCGCTCGATGCGTTCGGTGGGGCCGGACGGGGATTACTATTTGGAGTTTGAGTTGCGGGTCTTGCCCCGGCGGGGTGAGGGGCCGCGCATTCCGGGCAAGCTTTGGGGGTCGCGCAATGCCGAGGGGCCGATCTCGCGCTTGAGCTTGGGTGCGGTCGAGGGTTCGGGACCGGCGCGGCGGATTCTGGTGCAGGGCGGGCCGCGTCCGGCGGCGTGGCAATGGCCGGCGGCCAATGGGGCGGCGGTGATCGCGGTGGACGATGCGGCGCTGTTCGAGCCGTTGGCGGGTTCTGATCTTTCGGCCTTCGATTTGCAGATGCCTTTCCTTTACTGGCCGGAGTTTGTTTACGAAGGAAAGAGTCGCTTGCTGGACCGGCCGGTGGACACGTTTTTGCTTTATCCGCCGGTGGCGCTGGCGAAGCGGCGTCCGGATTTGGCGGCGATGCGGGTTTATCTGGATCCGACCTACCATGCCTTGGTGCAGGCGGAGCAGTTGGGGGAGGGAGAGCGCGTGCTTAAATCCTTTCGGGTCAATGGTCTGGCCCGGATTGGAGAGCGTTATCTGGTGAAATCGGTCGAGCTAAGGGACGAGGCTACGCGTAACAAGACGCGATTCACGGTGACGGCGGCGGCGTTGGGGCTGGATTTCTCCTCGGCGGTGTTTGCGCCGGGAAATCTGGCGACCGAGCCCGCGCCTCCGGGCGGGCTGGCCCGGCTGGCGGAGTAGGACCAAAGTCAGAAGATTTTATTTTCGGCCAAGATTTTCGTTGCCCGCGTCGTTAGGGCACGGATACGAAAATCAGCTGATAATCCAACTTTCCTTTCCTTAATCCTGAAAACACACACCACCATGGCTAAAAAATCCGTTCCCGCTCCGTCTCCCTTGACCTTTGATTTGCCTCTCTCGCTGCTCGACAAGATCGAGACCCAGCGCAAGCGCCTTGGCCTGGCCTCGACCTCGGAGGTCGTGCGTCATGCGCTGGCCGAGTTTGACCTGGCCAAGTTTCAATCCAGCACCGAGGACCGCCGTCAGATTTCGGTACGACTGCCGGCGAGCGACAAGGCCGCGCTGGCCAAGGTAGCGAAGAAACAGCAGGTCAGCCTGGGCGAGATCCTGCGCGCGGCGGTGGATGCGTTGCCGGAGAAAAAAGCGGTGGAGAAGAAGGCCGTCGTGAAAAAGGGCAAAAAGTAAGCGCCCGGTTTTCGTACGTTTTTCAACCCCGTCTTTTCCGTTCCGGCTTCACTAAAATCCATGAGTCTCGCCCCCGCACCGCTTTCCACTTGGGCCCGTAATATCTCGCCTTCCCCCACGCTGGCCGTGGATGCGAAGGCGAAGGCTCTCGCCGCTGCTGGCGAAGACGTCTGCGGTTTCGCCGCCGGCGAGCCGGATTTCGATACGCCCGAGCACATCAAAGAGGCGTGCATCGCGGCGTTGAAGGCGGGCAAGACCAAGTATGCGCCGACTCCGGGCATCGAGCCGTTGCGGCAGGCGCTGGCGGATAAATATCTGGCCGACTACGGGCTGAAGTTCGCGCCCTCGCAGGTGATCGTGTCTCCGGGCGGCAAGTTCTCGTGTTATCTGGCGATTCTGGCGACCTGCTCGCCGGGGGATGAGGTGATCATTCCCGCGCCTTATTGGGTGAGTTATCCGGAGATGGTGAAGCTTGCCGGGGCCAAGCCGGTGATGGTGTTGGCGGACGATACGACGGGTTTCCGTCTGACGCCGGCGCAGTTGGAGGCGGCGATCACGCCCCGCACGCGCTTGCTGGTGTTGAACTCGCCCTCGAATCCGACCGGCGCGGTGTATACCCGGGCCGAGATGGAGGCTTTGGTGGCGGTGGCGATGAAGCACAATCTCTACATCCTCTCAGACGAAATTTACGAGCATCTGACCTATGATGGGGCGAAGCATGTGGCCCCGGCGACCTTCTCGAAGGACGTGGAGGCGCGCACGATCATCGTCTCGGGTTTTGCCAAGACTTACGCGATGACGGGCTGGCGTTTGGGCACGATCGTGGCTCCGGCGCCGATCGCCAAGGCGATCGCGGAGTTGCAGAGCCAGACGACTAGCAATGCGACGACCTTTGCCCAGTGGGGCGCGCTGGCGGCCTTGAAGGAAAAGGAGAAGACGCAGGCGGCGCTGGCGCAGATGCTGGTGGCGTTTGACCGGCGTCGGAAGTTCCTGCACGCGGAGTTGAACAAGATCGACGGTGTGCGCTGCCTGCTGGCGGAGGGTGCGTTTTACCTTTTCCCGAATATTTCTTCGTTCGGGCTTAGTTCGGAGGTGTTTTGCACCCAGTTGCTAGACCAGAAGAAGGTGGCGGCGGTGCATGGCTCGGCGTTTGGCGCCGAGGGGTATCTGCGGCTCAGTTACGCGACGAGCGACGAGATCATCCAGAAGGGTGTGACCCGGCTGGCGGAATTCTGCGCGGGATTGCGGAAGTAAGTTTACGAACGGCGGCGTGCGGCGACCCCGCCCTACACAGGGCGCGGTTAGCTGGTGGGGCGGAGGAGCTTGTCCACTTCTTTCAGGAGTATGCCGAGGTCGAAGGGCTTGGGGAGGAAGGCGGTGTGACCAAGGTCGGCGAGGGCTTCGGGGGCGATGAGGCGGTTGTAGCCAGAGGCAATGATGATGGGCACCGTGACTCCATCTTTGCGCAGGGCCTTGGCCAGTTCGAGACCAGTCATGCCGGGCATGGTTTGGTCAGTGAGGATGAGGTTGGCAGCGGCGGAATCAGCTCGCAGGGCGGCGAGGCAGTCTTCGGCGCGTGCATAGACGGTGGGTTCGTAGCCGGCTTTGCCGAGGGCGAGTTTGCTGAGCTGGGCTATGCTGGTGTCGTCGTCGATGATGGCGATACGTTGGCCGCTGCCGGTCGGAGACGCGGCATTGGTGGCGGCAGGAACGAAAGCGGGGGCGAAACCGGCGGAGGCGAGGGCGGGCAGGTAAACCGTGATGGTGGTGCCTTTGCGGGGGGCGGAGCGCAGGGTGATGGCACCATGGTGGGAGAGCACGGTGTTGTGCACGATGGCGAGGCCGAGGCCGGAGCCCTCGCCTACGGATTTGGTGGTGAAGAAGGGTTCAAAGATGCGCTCCTGGATGGCGGGGTCGATGCCAGCGCCGTTGTCGGTGATGCAGAGGCGGAGGTAGGCTCCGGGGTGGAGGGAGCCGATCTGGACTTCGAGCGGGGTGGTGATTTCGACCCGGCGGAGGCCGATCTCGATCACGCCGGGTTGGTGGCCGATGGAATGGGCGGAGTTGGTGCAGAGGTTGAAGAGGACTTGCTGAAGCTGGGTGCCATCGCCGAAGACGGCGCAGTCGAGGGATTCGTCGTGGTATTGAAGCTCGATGGTGGTGGGAAGGCTGGAGCGGAGCATGGGCACGGCGTCGGCAAAGAGGCGGCCCGGGATGGTGAGGGCGTGGTCGGCGGTGTGGTTGCGGCTGAAGGCGAGGATGCGGCGGACGAGGTCGGCGGCGCGGTGGCCGGCGTTGTCGATCTGCTCCAGGGCGGGGCGGGCGTGGTGGGTGGGGGAGATGGATTCCTGGGCGAGGCGGGTGTAGCCGAGGATGGAGGTGAGGAGGTTATTAAAATCGTGGGCGATGCCGCCGGCTAGGGTGCCGAGGGTCTCCATTTTCTGGGACTGGGCGAGTTGGTGTTCGAGGCGGGCGCGCTGGGCTTGGTCGGCTTTGATGGCGGTGACATCCTCCTTAATGCCGATGTAGTGGGTGATGTGGCCGTGAGGGTCTTTGATCGGGGAGATGGAGACGCGTTCGGAGTAATGGGTGCCGTCTTTTCGGCGGTTGATGAGTTCGCCGTGCCAGGGTTCGCCATGGCTGATGGTGCGCCAGAGTTGCTGGTGGATTTCGGGGGCGGTCTGTTCGGATTTGAGCAGGCGGGGGGTTTGGCCGATGACCTCGGCGGGGGTATAGCCGGTGACGCGGGTGAAGAAGGGGTTGACGTATTCGATGGTGCCCTGGGCGTCGGTGATGACGATGGAGACCTCGGTCTGCTCGATGGCGTGGGAGAGTTTGGCGATCTCCTCGGTGGCGAGGCGTTGGTCGTGGACGTCCTGGGTGGTGCCGAGCATGCGGAGGGCGCGGCCAGTGGCGTCGCGTTCGGTGACGCGGCCTTTGTCGAGGACCCAGCGCCATTTGCCGGCGGCGTCTTTGTAGCGGTGTTCGCTTTCCCATTCGCTGATGCTGCCTTTGAGGCAGGCGTCGAGGGTGGAGCGGACTTGGGCGAGGTCGTCGGGGTGGGTGAGGTCGAACCAGGTTTTGGCGCTGGGGGCGAGGTCGCCGAGTTTGTAGCCGAGGATGCAGGTGCCGTTGGTGTGAGTTTGGAAGCGGCCGGAGATGAGGTCCCACTCCCACCAGACGAGGCGGGAGGCGGCCATGGCGAGGTCGAGCTTATCCTGCATGGTCTTGATGACGTCGATGCGGGTGAAGGTGAGCACGACGCCCTCGATGGCGCGGTGGGTGGCGTAAAAGGGGAGGACGCGTTTGAGCAGCCATTGGCCCTGGCGGGTGCGGACCTCGCCTTCGATGGGTTTGCCGGTTTCGAGCACGGCGCGGGCCTCGCGAATCATGGCGGCCTGGTCGTCGATGTGGTAGGCGATGTGTTCGATGGGGCGGCCGATGTCCTGGGGGAGGAGGTGGAAGATTTGTTCGATGGCGGGGTTGAAGACGCGGATGCGGAGGTCGCGGTCGAGGAAGAGGGTGCCGGAGTCGGTGGCTTTGAGGAGGTTGTCGAGGTCGGCGATGAGGGTGTTGAGGTCGCCGTTTTTGCGTTCGAACTCGGCGTTTACGGTGTAGAGCTCTTCGTTGACGGAGTGGAGTTCCTCGTTGGTGGACTGGAGTTCCTCGTTGGCGGCGAGCATCTCCTCGTTGGCGGCCTGGAGTTCCTCGTTGGTGGTTTGCAGTTCTTCGACGGTGGCCTGGAGGTTTTCCTTGGTGGAGATGAGTTCGTGTTCGAGGTCGAGGATGCGGCGGGCGTGGGCTTGCTGGGGGGCGAAGGCTTCGGTGTTGGGGTCGAGGGGGCTGGCCAGGTCGGGAAGGGGGGCGGCGGGGCGGGGGTGGCGGAGGGAGACGTGGAGGAGGCGGGCGCCGGAGCGGTCTTCGGGCAGGGGGTGGACGAGGAGGTCCACTTGTTCGGAGGCGGCGGGGGTGCCGACGTCGATGCGAAGGCCGAGGGATTCGGCGGGCAGGCGGTCGCGGAGGACTTTGGGGAGGAGGGTGGAGAGGGCGAGGCGGAGGTCGCCGGTGGTGCGGGCGAGGATGTTTTCCTGGGCGCGGCCGCTGAGGGGGGCGAGGTAGCGGGCGGCGTCGCCGATGTAGTGGAGGATGTCGCCTTCTTCGTTGAGGATGAAGCCGGAGGGGAGGTGCTGGCGGAGGAGTTGGTCGTAGGCGTTGAGCAGGCCGCGGGGGAGGGTGGCGGCGGAGGTATGGGGGACGGTGGTGGGGAGGGGGAGGGCGGGGCGGCCGGGGCGGGGCAGGGAGGTGTTGCGCAGGTCGAGGGGGAGGCGGGAGTCGCGGGTTTTGCGGAAGAGTTTTTGTTTGCTGTCGAGGACTTCGTAGTCGTTGACGAGGCGGCCGAGGCCTTCGCTGAGGCCGAGGAGGAGGGCGGCGTCGCGGCGGAGGGCGTAGTGGAAGAGGCTGATGACGCGTTCCTGGGCGGGGGGGGAGAGGTAGATCAGCAGGTTGCGGCAGCTGATGGCGTCGAGTTTGGTGAAGGGGGGGTCGTTGAGGAGGTTGTGGGGGGCGAAGACGATGCGTTGGCGGAGCTCGGGGATGACGCGGAAGAGACCGTTTTTTTCTTCGCGGAAGTAGCGGGCGAGGCGTTCGGGGCTGAGGTTTTTGAGGCGTTCGCGGTTGTAGAGGCCGGCGGAGGCGGTTTCGAGGGAGGTGCGGTGGGCGTCGGTGGCGAAGAGGGAGATGCGGCCGGTGTAGTGGGCGGCGCGGGCGGCTTCGTCGAGGAGGATGGCCTGGGAGTAGGCTTCCTCGCCGGTGGCGCAGCCGGCGATCCAGACGCGGCAGTCGTCGCGGCCGGATTGCTGGAAGAGGGGTTGGTAAACGAGGCGGCTGAGGGTGGCGAAGGCTTCGGGGTCGCGGAAGAATTCGGTGACGCCGATGAGGAGGTCGCGGTAGAGGGCGTCGAGCTCGGCGGGGCGGGTTTCGAGTTGGAGGGCGTAGGCGGCGGGATCCTGGATCTCGGCGAGGGCCATGCGGCGGTGGATGCGGCGCTCGACGGTGGCGATTTTGTAATGGGAGAAGTCGAGGCCGGTGCTGCGTTTGAGCAGGGTGAAGATGGCGGCGAATTCGCGGGAGGGCTGGTTTTCGTCGAGTTCGGCGTCGGGGTGGCGGTCGGGTTCGGCGGGGGCGATGCGAAGTTGGGGGTCGCGGGCGTAGGCGAGGATGGCCGGGGGCATGGCCTCGGGGGCGAGGCTGTAGTCGGTGATTTCGGTGGCGAGGGCGCTGCGGGGCATGCCGTCGAACTCGGCGGTTTCGGGGGTCTGGGCGATGACGAGTCCGCCGGCTTCGTGGATGGCGCGGATACCTTCGGAGCCGTCGGTCCCGGTGCCGGAGAGGATGACGGCGATGGCGCGGGGGCCGGCGTAGGCGGCTAGGGAGTCGAGGAAGACGTTGATGGGGAGGTCGGTCTGGCGGTCGGGGAGGCGGTCGGTGAGGTGGAGGCCGCCGGCCTGGATGGTGAGGAGTTTTTTGGGCGGGATGAGGTAGATGGAGTTGGGGGCGAGGGGCAGGCCTTCCTCGGCATGGTGGATGGGCATGCGGGTCTGGCGGGCGAGGAGGTCGTCCATGAGACTGCGGAAGTCGGGCGAGAGGTGTTGCACGACGACGAAGCTGCAGCCCGAGTCGGGGGGCATGGCCTTGAAAAAGCACTCCAGGGCACGCAGCCCGCCGGCGGAGGCGCCGAGGCAGACAATGGGGGGCGAGGCGGGGGCGAAGTCAGGCGCGGGAGGCATGGCGGGGGCGGGGGGCGGAGCTGGTAAGCTGGTAGAGGCGGAGAATGACCAATGTCCAATGTCCAATGACCAATGACTAATGAAGTAGGGCGGAGGGGGGAATAGGGACTATGGGTGCTGATTCACGGAGGCTTCGGCGGGACGCCGAAGCCGGCACGCGGGACGCGTGCGCTCCCCGGACCGACGGACATTCCCAGACTTACGGAAGGGGTTAGTTACGTTTGAGGGCGTCGCGGACCTGGCGGCAGGTGTATTGGGCCTGTTCGATTTCGTCGGCCATGCGGGATTGGTTGAAATCGGGGCTTTGCATGATGGCGTGCTCGGCGGGGAGTATCCAAGGATTGGTTTCGAGGCGGTATTTATTCAGCTCGGCGCAGGTGCGGCCGTAGTCGAGGGCGATGAGGAGGGGGTCGCCGGCGCGGGCGAGGGGTACGTTTTGGTTGGAGACGCGGACGTGGACGGCGGGGTTGAGTTTCCAGTTGCGCAGGAGGGTGGCGGCGGCGTCGGTGGCTTTGAAGCCGACGGTGAGGTATTCCCAGTCGTCGAGGTTGGTGGTGCGGTCCCAGTGGAGCCCGGGGTGGGTTTTGGCGAGGAGTTCGTTGATGACTACGCGGCCGAGGGCGTGGAGCAGGCCGACGAGGTAGGCTTCGTCGGCGGGTTTGCCGATGCGCTGGGCGCGGCCTTCGAGGAAGACGGCGCAGAAATAGCTGTAACTCCAGTACTCGTCGGCGCTCATGCCGTAGGCGGTGAGGTCTTTCATGAAGACCTGCTTGGAGAGGGCGGCGCCGAGGAGGGAGATAACGCGGTTGAAGCCGACTTTGATGAGGGCGTCGTGCAGGCTGGTGGTTTTTTGGCCTACGCCGAACTGGATGCTGTTGCTGACACGGATGACGCTGGTGGAGAGGGCACCGTCGGTTTGGAGGAGGCGGCCGATGTCGTCGATGCCGGTGTTGGGGTCCTTGAGCAGGTTGCCGAGGCGGGAGAGCACGGCCATGTTACCGTGGAGCCCTTCAATCTTTTGCAGGGCTACGCGGTATTCTTCTATTTGGGCGTTGGTGGCTTGAGGCGGGGACATGGCTTAGGCAGGAAAAAGGCGTAGTTAAAACGCTAGGGCTATGCACCCAAACCGAGGCAGTCGATCATCTTACTCTGCAAATCTTGCTGATTAAAAGGTTTTGTGAGGTAGCCGGTGGCGCCGGCCTTGAGGGCGGCGATGATGGAATCGCGGCTGCCCTCGGTGGTGATCATAAGAACGGGGAGTTCTTTCCAGCGGGGGTCGGCGCGGAGGGTTTGCAGGAATTCGAGGCCGCCCATGACGGGCATATTCCAATCGAGGCAGACGAGTTGGATGTCGATGGGGTTGTCTTCGAGTTGGGCGATGGCTTGGGCACCGTCGCCAGCCTCCACACAGTCGGCTCCGAGCAGGGCGGCGGAGGAGGCCACGATGCGGCGCATGACGGCGGAGTCGTCTACGACGAGGATTTTCATGGGTGAAAGCGAGGAGTGAGGAGAGAGATCAGGGGGTTTGAATGAGGGCGCCGTACCAGCCGAGGCCGCGGTAGGTTTCGTAGCCGGGGGTGCGGTGGAAGGCGATGAGGCGGCCTTGGGCGTCGGTGGTGCAGCCGGAGGTGCGGGTGCCGGCTTCGAGGTGGACCAATTCGCTTAGGACGCCCTGGCCGTCGGAGGCGGCGAGGACGCGGCCTTGGGCGTCGAGGAGGAGGGCGCGGGTGCGGGTTTTTTCGTCGGCGGAGAGGCGGACACCGCGTACGACGGCTTCGGATTGGGGGGTCCAGTCGAAGTGGATGCCGATGACGCCGATGGTGCGGCCCTGGGCGTCGCCGTTTTCACGGATGGAGGCGGCGTAGGTGGCGACGGCGGCGTCGGCGAGGGGTGCGCAGCGGTTGATGTCGGAGACGGAGAAGTGGTCGCCGGAGGTGCTGGCGAGGGCTTCGCGGAACCATTTTTCGCCGGCGACGGAGTGGCCGGCGACCTTGGGGTAGCGGGCGGGGCGGCCGTGGGTGAGGACGCGGCCTTGGGCGTCGCAGATCCAGATGTCGAGGTAAACGGTGTAGGCGCCGAGGATGACGCCGAGGCGTTCGCTGGCGTGGGCGAGGATGGAGGGTTCGGGGTGGAGGGCGGCCTGGACGACGGCGGAGTCGGTGGCCCACCAGCGGACGTCGCAGGTGCGTTCGTAGAGGTTGCGGTCGATGATTTCGATGGCGTTGAGGGCGAGGTCCACGAGGCGGACGCCGCGGACCTCGGCGGCCATGCGTTCGCCGACGGCGCGGAGTTCGCCGAAGGCGGTCTGGAGTTCGCGTTCCATTTCCTCGGAGATGCGGGCGACCTCGACAGCGAGGGCTTTGACCTCGTTGGCGACGGCGGAGAAGGAGCGGCCGGCGTCGCCGGCTTTGGCGGCGGTGATGGTGGCGTTGAGGGCGAGGATGCGGGTTTGGAGGGCGACCTTGTGGATGGCGGAGAGTTTACGGTCGGCGATGGCGGCGGCCTGGTCGGCGAGGGCGAGGACGCGTTCGGGGGTGGCGGGGCCGGCGTCGGGGGCGGCGGCGAGGAGCGAGGAGCTGGGAGTGTGGAGTTCGGTGGACATGGGGGAAGGGGGGGAGGGAGCTGGTAAGCTGGTAGAGCTGGTAAGCTAGTAAGCTGGTAAGCTGGTAGAGCTAGTAAGGGGGGTTAGGGTTTGCGGCGGTAGAAGATGGCTTCGCCGATGGTTTCGGAGGCGAAGAGGTCTTGGTGGCCGAGGAGGGATTCGGAGCCGCCGAGGAGGAGGTGGCCGCCGGGGTTGAGGGCGGCGGCGAGGCGCTGGAAGAGGCGCTGCTTAAAGGCGGCTTCGAAGTAGATGGCGACGTTGCGGCAGAATAGGAGGTCGAATTGGCCGAAGGGCTTGAGGTCGTCCTGGAGGTTGTGGCGCTTGAAGGTGACGCGTTTGCGGATGGGCTCGGCGATGGTCCAGATGGGGCCGGACTGGGAGAAATAACTTTTGCGCCATTCTTCGCCGAGGCCGCGGATGATTTCGATCTGGTTGTAGCGGCCGTTGCCGGCGAGCAGGAGGGTGCCGGCGGAGACGTCGGTGCCGATGATTTCGAATTGCTCGGGGCGGGCGCCGGGGAGTTTCCCTTGCGAGCAGAGTTGGTCGATCATCATGGCCAGGGAGTAGGGTTCCTGGCCGGTGGAGCAGGCGGCGCAGAGGATGCGGATGCGCGGGCGGGTGCGCAGGGTGGCGGCGATACGGGGAAGGAGGTGCTGGCGGAGGGCAGCCCAGGGGCGTTCGTCGCGAAACCAGTAGGTCTCGTGGGTGGTCATGGCATCCACAATGCGGTCACGGAGTTTTCCGGTGAGGTCGGCGCGGGCGAGGCGGATGAATTCGGGGATGTTGGCCGCGCCGGACTGGGCGATGATGACGCCGAGGCGGGCTTCGAAGAGGTAGCCTTTTTCTTCGCCGAGGTGGATGCAGCAGGCCTCGGCTACGTATTGGCTGAGGAGGGTGAGGTCGCCGGGGTTTTGGACGAGTGAGGCCATGGGGCTTAGAAGCGGATGCGGGCGAGCTCGACGAGGCGGGGGGCGATGGCGGGGAGGGGGAGGATCTCGTCGGCGAGGTCGCGGCGGACGACGGCGGCGGGCATGCCGTAGATGACGCAGGTGGCCTCGTCCTGGGCGATGGACCAGGTGGGGAGGGCGGCCTTGAGGGCGGCGACGCCGTTGGCTCCGTCTTCGCCCATGCCGGTGAGGATGAGAGAGAGGGCGCCGCGAAGGCCGCAGCGGGCGGCGGATTGGAAGAGGACGTCCACGGCGGGGCGGCAGGAGTTGACGGGGGGGGCGTCGGTGAGGCGGGTGGTGAGCGCACCGTCGGGCTGGCGGAAAATTTCGAGGTGGCGGCCGCCGGGGGCGATAAGGATGTGGCCGGGGCGGACGAGGTCGCCGTCGGCGGCTTCTTTGACGCGGAGGGCGCAGACTTTGTCGAGTTGCTCGGCGAGGGTGCGGGTGAAGAGGGGGGGCATGTGCTGAACGAGCACGATGGGGAGGCGGAAGTCGGCGGGTAGGCGGGGGAGGAGTTCCTGGAGGGTTTTGGGGCCGCCGGTGGAGACGCCGATGAGGAGGACGTCGAGGTTGAGGGGGGGGCGGGCGGAGCGGGGAGCGGCAGAGCGGGGAGCGGGGAGCGGGGAGTTTGGAGCGGGGAGCTTGGAGCTGGGAGCGGGGATCGAGGACGACGGAGCGGAGGAGCTAGGGGTGGAGCCGATGCGGCGGATTTGGACGAGGCGGACGACGTGGGCTAGTTGGCTGCGGAGGCGGGACATGCCGTCGGCGAAGGAGGCGGTCTGGGGTTTGGGGATGAAGTCGAGGGCGCCGGCGGCGAGGGCGTTGATGGTGATGGCGGCGTCGGCGCCGGTGGCACCGCTGATCATGACGACGGCGATGCGGGGGTAATCGCGGCGTATGCGTTCGAGGACCTCGGGGCCGTTCATCTCGGGCATGAAGACGTCGAGGAGGACGAGGTCCACGGGGTCGGTGGCGAGGCGGGTGAGGGCGATGGGGCCGGAGGCGACGGCGGCGGCGACCTCGAGGCCGGGCACCTGGGCGGCGGCGTCGGTGAGGATTTTGCGGTAGAGGGCGGTGTCGTCCACAATGAGGACGCGGAGGGAGGCGGTGCTCATGGGGTGGCGGGAATTTGGAAGATCATTTCGATGCTGCGCCCGTCGGGGGAGTGGTGGCAGGAGAGGGTGAGGGAGCGGATGAGCTGGATGCCGAGGGAGATGTGGTTGGGGTCTTCGGGGGGCCGTGGGGAGGCGGGGTCGAAGCCTAGGCCGTCGTCGGTGAGGCGGACGAGGAGGCGTTGGAGAGTGGGATCGAGGAGGATCTCGATGCGGCAGGATCGGTCGGGGGAGTGTTTACAGCCGTGCTGGAAGGCGTTGATGGCGGCTTCGCGGATGCAAAGGGGGATGTCGTGAAGGGAGGTCTCGCCGAGGAGGGGGATGCTGAGGCGGAGGAGGCGGGTCCAGTCGGCGTGGAGGGTGTCGATGCGGGAGAGGGAGTCGCCGGGATGGGTTTGGTGGTGGAGGGGTAGCCAGAGTTCGGAGGGGGCAGGGGTGCCGGGAGGCGGGGTCCAAGCTAGGCGGCAGGCGACGATGTCGTCGTCGGCGTCTTTGAGGAGGGTGGAGGAGAGGGTGTTGGGGGCGGCGGCGAGGAGGCGGTGGGCGAGGGCGAGGGGGGGGATGCGGAGGAGGGCGGCGTGGGCTTCGAGGCCGTCGCTCCAGAGCCAGAGTTGGCCACAGAGGGGGACGGGGGTGGTGGCTTGGGCGATTTCGATGGTTTCGAACCAGCCGAGGGGCGTGCCGCCGGGGGCGTGGGTGGAGACGTTGCCGAGGTGGTCGGCGAGCATGACGCCGGGGCTGCCGCAGTTGAGAATGGAGACTTGGTGAGTCTGGAGGTCGAGCTGGACGAAGCAGGCGCTGAGGGAGGTCTGGACGGCGAGCTGGCCGGCGTCGTTCCACTGGTCGATGAGGAAGCGGTTAAAGGCTTCGGCGATTTGGCGACTGTCGGCGGCGTGGCGGGCCATGCCTTCGATGATGCCTTGGAAGTAGGCGGAGAGGAACCCTTCCTTGAGGCCGTGGCCGGAGACGTCGCCGAGGACGAGGAGGAGGTGGTCGGGGTCGGTGGCGGAGGCTTTGACGAGGTCGCCGCCGGCCTCGTTCATGGCGTAGAAGCGGGTGGTGAGGGTGAGGCGGGCGGTGTCGTGACCGGCGGAGGCGAGGGCGGTGCGGGTAAGGCGTTGGTTGATCTCGGCGATGTCGAGGAGGCGGCGGGCGGCTTCGAGTTGTTGGGCGCGCTGGCGGTGGTTTTCGCGGGCGCGGCGGGCGGCGCGGAGGACGGCGCGGGGATCGAAGGGTTTATCGAGGAATTCGATGGCGCCGCCGCGGAGGGAGGCGGAGACGAGGTCGCGTTCCTGATTGGCCGTCATGATGACGGTGGCGGTGGCGGGGCTGTGCTGGTTGAGCCATTCGAGGAGGGCGAGGCCGTCCATGCGGGGCATTTGCACGTCGGTGAAGACGACTTCGAAGGGGTGGTCGCGGCGGCGGGAGATGATTTCGGTGGCGTGGAGGCCGTCGCAGGCGGCTTCGGCGCGCAGCTCGGCCGATTGGAGCATGAGGATGAGCATGTCCCGGGAAACGGGTTCATCGTCCACAACGAGTACTTCGGGGAGGATGGAGGCGTGGGTGTGGCTCATGCGGGAGAGCTGAAGGCGAAAGGCTGAAGTACTGCAGGGCTGAAAGGCTGAAGGGAAAGGAGCGGGAGCTGGGCGGCGGCGGTGGGCGTTTCCAAGTATCGGCAAGTTAGCGGATTAGTTTATCCGCCAAGGGTGTTTTTCTGGGGTTTTATCAATGAAATACATTCATTTCTGGCCGTGTGGAGGTGCGGGCGTGGCCGTAGACGCGCAACGATTCTCCGGGAAGGATCGGAATGGGGGAGGGCGTCAGTTAGTTCTACTTTGTTAAAGTGCGCCAAAAGCCCTCGGAAATTGGCCGAGGACGGCCAACCCTACACTAAAATGGCCGGTTTCTTTTGTAGTGTTGGCCGTCCCCGGCCAAAAAACGGTGAAGCGCACATGCGGGGGAAACTTCTCCACAGGGTTTAACAAAGTAGAACTAACCGGAACCTTGTCAGTTTTTCTTCAAACCGCCTAAAGGCGGGACGCCAACGGGCGGAAGCGGCGGCGGGGGGAGACCCTGACTTGCGTTTTAACCTGTGCATTTAGGTCGGGAGAGCGGCGCGGAGGGTGGCGGCGGCGCGGAGTGTGGTGGCGGCGTACTCGGCGGCGGCGGGGGCGTTGGCGGCGAGGGCGGCTTTTTCTAGGGCGAGGCAGGCTTCGCGCAGGGGGTGGGCGCTAAGGTTGGCGGAAGCTCCTTTGAGGCTGTGGGCGGCGCGGGCCAGGGCGGGTAGGTTTCGGGCGTCAAGGGCGGTTTGGATGGTGGCGAGCTGGCGGTCGAGGTCGCCCACGAAGGAGCTGATGATGACGCTTACCATGGTATCGTCGTCCATCATGCGGGCTTTGAGCTCGGCGAGGTTGATGGGAGCTGGTGCTGGGGGAATGACCAATGACGAATGGCTAATGGTGGCGGAGGGTGCTGGTTTTTCGATTCTTGGCTCCTCGATCTTTGCTCCCGGCGATTTGAGCCAGCGTTGGAGGGTGGCGTGGAGGGCGGCGGGGTCGATGGGTTTGGTGAGGTAGTCGTTGAAGCCGGCGGCGATGCCGTCGGCGCGGTCGCCGGTGAGGGCGTGGGCGCTGAGGCCGATGACGGGGACGTGGCGGTTGCGGCGGGGGGTGGCGGTGGAGCGGAGGATGCGGGTGGCGGCGAGGCCATCGAGGCCGGGCATCTGGATGTCCATGAGAACGAGGTCGTAGTCGGCTGCGGCGAGGGCGGCGAGGGCGGCGTGGCCATCGGCGACGAGGTGAGGGGTGAGGCCGAATTTGGCGAGGATGCCGAGGGCGACTTGCCGGTTGGTTTCGTTGTCTTCGGCGAGGAGGATGCGGGTGGTCGGGGGGAAGGGGGCGTAGCGGGAGGCGGGGGCGGCGAGCGAGGCGAGGAGCTGGTCGGGGGAGGCGGGCGCGAGGTGGAGGGTGAACCAGAAGGTGGAGCCTTGGCCGGGGGTGCTGGTGACGCCGATTTCGCCGCCTTGGAGGGTGACGAGTTCTTTGCTGATGGCGAGGCCGAGGCCGGTGCCGCCGTATTGGCGGGTGGTGGAGGCGTCCACTTGGGAGAATTTCTGGAAGAGACGGTCGATTTTTTCGGGGGCGATGCCTGGGCCGGTGTCGGTGACTTGGAAGCGGAGGGTGATTTTTTTGGGGTGGGCGGGGGGCAGGATTTCGGCGGAGACCTCGATCTGGCCGGTGGCGGTGAATTTGAGGGCGTTGCCGGCTAGGTTGGTGAGGATCTGGCGGAGGCGTTTGGGGTCGCCGAGGACGACGGGGGGGAGGTCGGCGGGCCAGCGGGCGAGCCAGCGGAGGTTTTTTTCCTGGGCTTGGTGGTGGAAGGAAGCGGTGGTGTCTTCGAGAAGGCGGGGGAGTTCGAAGGGGATGGTTTCGAGTTCTATTTTACCGGCTTCGATTTTGGAGAGATCGAGGATGTCGTTGATGAGGAGGATGAGGGATTGGCCGCTGGACTGGATGGTGTGGGCGTAGCTGGCTTGCTTGGGGTCGAGGGGGGTATCGAGGAGGAGGTGGGTCATGCCGATGACGCCGTTCATGGGGGTGCGGATTTCGTGGCTCAGGTTGGCGAGGAATTCGCTCTTGGCGCGGTTGGCGTTTTCGGCCTTGAGGGCGAGTTGGCGGGCTTCGCCGATGGCTTCGGCGAGGCGGGAGTTGGTGGCCTGGAGCTTGGTCTCGGCTTCCTTGGCGGGGGTGATGTTGATGTGGCTGCCGACCATGCGGGCGGGGGAGCCGTCGGGGCGCCATTCGACGACGCCGCCGGTGCAGATGACCCAGACGATGGAGCCGTTTTTATGGCGCCAGCGGACTTCGCGGCAGTAGGGTTCGCGGCCATGGCTTTCGAAGTGGCGGCGGAGGACGGCGCCGTTGGAAGCATAGTCCTCGGGGTGCATGTGGGCCTGGAGGGTGTCGATGTGGTCGCGGAGTTCGGTGGGGGCGTAGCCGAGCATGCGTTTGAAGCCGGGACTGAATAAGACGATGCCGGTGATGACGTTCCAATCCCAGTAGCCGGAGATGTTGGATTCGATGATGAATTCAAGGACGCGGTGCTGGGCATCGCGAGCGCGCTCGGCGCGGAGGCGCTCGGTGATGTCGCGGGCGGCGGCGTAGATGCGCTCGCCGAGGGGGGCGGCGCGCCATTCGATTATGCGGAATTCACCGTCGCGGGTGCGGTAGCGGTTGGCGAAGCCGATGACGCTGCGACCTTCGGCGAGATCCCCCATGCAGGCGTAGGTGGCGTCGATATCGTCGGGGTGGACGAGCTCAATGAAGGAACGTCCTTCGAGTTCGGCGGGTTTGTAGCCAAGGGAGGTGGTCCAGGCGGAGTTGGTGCGAAGGAAGTGGCCCTGGGCGTCGGTGATGCAGAGCATGTCGAGGGCGATTTGGAAAAAGCCTTCGAATTCGCGGGTGCGTTCGCGCAGGGCGCGTTCGGCGAGGATGCGTTCGGTGACGTCGGTGAAGACGGTGTGGGTGTGGGAGGGCTGGGGCTGGGGGGGGGCGGTGCCGGGGGTGACGGGGTTGGCGAACTGGGGGATGCTGTCCACCAGCAGCCAGCGGCGGCAGTCGAGCACGTGGTTAAACACGGACATGGTGAAGCCGAGCACGGGTTGGCCGGTACGGAGGGTAACCATGGCGGGGTGCTGGTCGCCGGAGAGTACGTTACCTTCGAGGTCGGTCACGCGCCAGCGTTCGTCGAACGAAGTGCGGGTTTGCATCTCGCGAACGGTGAGGCCGAGGATGCGTTCGGCGGCGGGGTTTGCGCCGAGGATGGCGCCCTTGGCGTCCTGGGTGACGACGCCCTGGGCCATGGTATCGAAGACGGTGCGGAAGCGTTGTTCGCTCTGGGTGAGGGCGGCGGTGCGGGCCTGGACGGTGGCTTCGAGGCGGCGGTTGCTGGCTGACATCATCTGCTGGTTGCGGGCCTCGGCTTGATCGCGGTCGCGCAGGAGGCGGTGGAGGAGGAGCCAGGCGATGAAGATGATGCCGACGGCGGCGGCGAGGCAGAGGATGGCTTGCTGGTCCTGACGGGCGCTGAGTTGCTGGGCTTGGTTGACCTGGAGGGCGAGGGCTTTTTGGAGGCGGGCGACGGCGTCGGCGTAGGCGGACTTGGCGTCGGCGTAGGCGGGGGCGTCGAGGAGGGCGATGGCGGCGGCTTGTTCGCCCTGGGCGACGTGGCCGAGGACGAGGTTTTCGGTGGCGACGAGGAGGCGGTTGGCGGCGATGATCTGATCAAGGTATTCGCCGATGCTGGCGCCATCGAGGGAGCGGGCGGAGGCGAGGAGGTCGTCGAGCTGGGCGCCTTGGGTTTGGTAGTCGGCGGCCCAGCGGGCGTCGAGGGTGCGGGCGGCGAGTTGGGCGGAGGCGGTGAGGGCGGCGTCGAGGCGTTTGATTTCGTCGGCGGCGAGGACACGGCGGAGGTTGTCCTGGAGGGTGGCGTTGCTTCGTTCCTGGGCCTGCCAGAGGTAGAGTGCGATGGCGGAGAGGACGGTGGTGGCGACGAGGGGGCCGAAGTGCAGGAGGCGGCGGAGTGGGCTGTGTTTGCGGCGCTTGCCAGCGTGTTCGTGGCGGGTGCGGTAGACGTAGGCGAGGAGGGTGGCGGCGATGCCGACGAGGGCGAAGACGCCGAGGGTGGGGAGGAAGTGTTGAAAAACCTGAATGCGCCAGCGGCGGGCATCGACATCGAGGCCGAGGACGAGGAGGGGGGCGGTCGGGGAGGTCTGGGGCAGGGGGGTGAAGGCGCTGACCCAGCGGCCGAAGGAGTCGTCGTAGGGGCCGTCGCTGCCGGGGCGTTGGTGGTCGAAGACGGCGTGCATCTGCGGGGTGGCCTCGGGGTAGGCGGAGCCGGCGGGGGATTCGTCTTTGGAGCCGGCGGGTTCGGAGTCGGCGTAGAAGAAGACGGTGTGGTCGGCCTTGCGGCCGATTAGGTAGATGAAGCGGCACTCGGGCAGGTCGCTACGGAGGCGGGTAAGGCGGCTTTTGAGTTGGCGGTAGGCGGGGTTTTCCAGGTCGGTATCGGTGCCGGTGAGGGTGGTATCGAGGCCGGGGGGGAGGGCTTGTTGAATGATGGCGGCTTTTTCGAGCCAGCGGGCGCGGAGGTCTTGGTCGGCTTCGCGCCAGACTATGGCGAGGATGCTGGCGGCGAGGGCGAGGGTGCCGAGCAGGCCGAGCCAGAAAAGGGCGGAGCGGCGGGGGCGGGTCTCGGCGACGGGCTCGGAAGGGGGGGGAGGGGGGAGAGAGGACTCGGACACGGGGAGAGGGGCTTTGGAGCTGGTAGAGCTGATAAGCTAGTAGGCTATTAGTGATGAGGTAGTAGAGCGGTGGGCAGTGACGAATGACCAATGACTAGTGGAGGGTGGTGGCTAGTTAGGTGCGCAGGTCGCTGAGGGCTGACTCCAAGGCGGAGCAGGAGGTGGTGAGGTCGGGGTGAGGGCGCGGTATTCGGGCCAGAGGATTCGGGCGCGTTCGAGGTCGAGGGTGGTGATGACGCCGAGGGGGGCATGAGGCTGACGTGGGCCTTGTTGAGGGCGTTGGCTTGGTGGAGTCCGCGGAGGCCGAGGGCGGTAACGCCGAAAAGCAAAAGCGCGACCGTCGCCAAGGCGGAGACGAGGCGTTTCCAGGTGGGCCAGGCGGGCATGTCGTGGGGCTGGGTTCAGGCGGGCGGTGCGGAGAGGACGGACCGAAGGGGATTATCGGTTCGTTTCGGCGGAATTTTAGCCTTGGACAACGAATTATGTAAAATGACCAATTACGGAAGGCTTCGGCGGGAAGTCGAAGCCGGCACGCGGGGCGCGTGCGCCCCCCGGACCGACGGCAAATTTCGCTCTCGCCCGGAGGGTTGAGCGGGAAAGCGGGTTGGGCCTGCGTTGTCCGAGGCGGCATGGGCCTCTGGCCCACCTCCGCCTCGGCCGCCTTGGCCGAACCCGCTTTCCTGCTCAACGCCACTCCATTGGTTAGCCGGATAGGCTCTTAGAAGCGGGGCATGCCGCCGCCGAAGCCACCCATGCCGCCTTTTCCGCCGCCGCCCCCCTTGCGCTGCATTTCCTGCATCTGGCGCATCATCTTTTTGCTACCGCCGCCTTTGAGCATCTTCATCATTTGCTGCATCTGCTGAAACTGCTTCATGAGCTGGTTGACCTCGACTACCTTCACGCCGGAGCCGTTGGCGATGCGCAGGCGGCGGGAGCCGTTTAAAATCTCGGGTTTGCGGCGCTCCTGTTTGGTCATGGAGAGGATGATGGCCTCGGTGCGCTTCATGCCGGACTCGGCGGCATCCTCGTCGATTTTTACCCCGCTCATGCCGGGCATCATGCCCATGATGCCGCCGAGGGAGCCGAGTTTTTTGATCTGCTGCATCTGGGCGAGGAAGTCTTCGAGGTTGAAGTCGGCCTTGCGCATCTTCTCGGCCATCTTTTCGGCCTCTTTCTGGTCGATGACCTCGGCGGCTTTTTCGACGAGGGAGACGACGTCGCCCATGCCGAGGATGCGGGAGGCGAGGCGGTCGGGATAGAAGATGTCGAAGTCGGCGGTCTTTTCGCCGGTGCCGACGAATTTGATGGGGACGCCGGTGATGGACTTGATGGAGAGGGCGGCACCGCCGCGGGCATCGCCGTCGAGCTTGGTGAGGATGAGGCCGGTGAGCTGGAGGGCTTCGTGGAAGGTTTTGGCGACGTTCACCGCCTCCTGGCCGAGGGCGCCGTCGGCGACGAGGAGGACCTCGTCGGGCTGGATGCGGGCGCGGAGTTTTTTAACCTCTTCGATGAGGTCGGCGTCGATTTGCAGGCGGCCGGCGGTGTCGAAAAGGATGAGGTCGGCGCCGGCGGTTTTGGCGGCGGCGAGGCCGGCTTCGCCGATGGCGGGCACGTCGCGGGAGACGCGGTCGGCGTAGAAGCCAAGGTCTTCCTGTTTGGAGAGGATTTCGAGCTGGTCGATGGCGGCGGGGCGGTAGATGTCGCAGGCGACGGCGAAGGGTTTGTTGTAGCCCTTTTTCTTGAGCAGGCGGCCGAGTTTGGCGGTGGAGGTGGTCTTGCCGGAGCCGTGGAGGCCGACCATGAGGATTTTGAGCGGGCGGGCGGCGGAGAGGGTGTTTGTGCCTTCGCCGAGAAGGGCGACGAGCTCGTCGTTGATGATTTTGACGACTTGCTGGCCGGGGGTGACGCCCTTGAGGACTTCCTGGCCGACGATCTTGGCTTTGACGCGTTCAATGAATTCGCGGGCGACGCGGAAGTGCACGTCGGCGGAGAGCAGGGCGGTGCGGACCTCCTGGAGGGCGGCCTCCATGTTGGCCTCGGAGAGTTGGCCGACGCCACGGAGGTTGCGCAGGGCGGTGGAAAGTTTGTCGGTGAGGGAGTCGAACATGGGAGCGGGGCAACGTGAGTGGTGGCGGGCATACTGGCAAGTCGGGCGGCGGCGGCGTTGCAAATGTGCGTCCGCAAATGCGTGTGCCGGTGCTTGCCACCGGACGGCGAGACGGGGCAGGGTGCGAGGTATGCGTTTTCTACGTCTCTCTGGTTGGCTCGGTTTGGTTGTCCTCAGCCTGGTCGCGGCGGGCTGCGGCTCGGGTTCCTCGAAGAAGAAGAACTATCCGGTGACCGTGGCGCGTTTCATGATGGAGTCCTCGACTAGCGAGGTGGGTTCGCTGATCCGTCTGCCAGTCAGTGGCAGCACGATCAGCGTGCTGCCAAAAACCTATTTCACCGAGTATGACATCCTGAAGTGCGAGGTGGTGGATAACGAGTTGGGCAAGTGCCTGTATTTTCAATTCACCGAGCAGGCCGCGCGGGATCTTTACCGGCTGACGGCCAGCAACCAAGGGCGCCGCTTGATCACCACGGTGAACGGGACCGCCATCGGTGCGGTGCGTTTCGACCGGCCGATTTCCCAGGGTTTTGTCATCACCTACGTGGAGGCTCCGGGAGAGGATTTGGCGCTCATGGCAAAGAATATCGGTCTGACCTCGGATGACGCGCGCAAAGAGGCGGCTAAGAAGTTCTAAGCTTACCGCTGCGTCATGCTGGAAAAGGTGCGCAATTCCCGGTTGGCGAGTTTGTGGCTCGGGGCCGTGATCGGCCTGGGCGGGTGTGATTTTAGGCCGGAGTCGCCGAGCGTGAACGGTCCCGCCGCGGCAGTGTTGCCTAGGGCGGGGGCGGCACCGGTCAAAGCGCCGGTCGCGCGCGAGCCGAAGGTAGAATTGGTCTGGCCGGTGCCGAACAAGGCGTATCTGGAGGGTAAGGGTTTGGAGGCGTTTATCCAGCCGACCGAGTCTGGCGAAACGCTTTCGGGTACCTTTGGTAGCGTGCGCAGCGCGGGGCGGCAGTTTCACGAGGGGCTGGATCTGTTTCCGCTGAAGCGCGACTCACGCGGTGAAGCCGTGGACGACGTCGTGGCGGCGATGACCGGGGTGGTGCGGCACGTGAACCAAAACGCGGGGGGCAGTAATTACGGGCGCTATGTGGTGCTGGAGCACCCGGAGCAGTCGCCGCCGGTTTATACGCTCTACGCGCATCTGGCGGAGATAGCTCCCGGGGTGCGGCCCGGGGCGACGGTGGCGGTGGGCGCTCGTCTGGCGCGCATGGGGCGGACTTCAAGTGGTTCTCCGATTCCGAAGGAGCGGGCGCATCTGCATTTCGAGATCGGGCTGCGCATGACGGAGCGGTTTCAAACCTGGTATGACGGGCGCGGGTTTGGCAGCCGCAACGAGCAGGGATCGTTCAACGGGATGAACCTGATGGGCATCGATCCGCTGGTGGTTTTCGCGCGGCAGCGGGCGGGCGGACTGAAGCGACTCGACGAGGTTTTTCGCGAGTTGCCGGCGGCGGTGACGCTGCGCATCGCGCAGGCGGGTGAGCCGGACTTTTTGCGGCGTTATCCGTCGCTGGCGCAGCGTCTCGACAACGGCGCGGCGGGCGGGGGCTGGGAGATCGATTGCACCGCCACCGGAGTGCCGGTGCGCTGGCGGCAGGTGGCGGCGGGGGAATTTGCCGGCTGGAAGCCGGGCGAGGTCCGGATCGTGGCGAGTGACGAAGGTTTGTTGAAAACGAATCGCGGACGGGAGTTGGTGGCCAAGCGCAAGGGTCGTGTCGT
>CANIWJ010000046.1 GCA_947471035.1 Verrucomicrobiota bacterium | reverse complement strand
TTCTTAATAGGCTTTGCGTGGTGCAAGGATTTTTTTGTTCCGAATCGGCTTCAGGGGGCCGGGTTGGGGTTATCCGTTGGATTCAAAAAACCGGTGAAGCGTCTCTTCCAGCGTCCAGTGCAGGCCGCGACCGCGCGCGATCCCGTAAAAACGCAAAAACGGCACCACTTGATGCGTCCCGGTCTCCACTTCTCGATAAAACAACTGACCAAGCGGACCGGCGCGGTCCAAATAACCGGATTCGCGGAAGCGGCGCAGCGTCGCACCCACATCATAGCGGACTACGCGGTGCCGCCCTGTCCACGTGCCGTCGGTATGGTGCTCCAGGACCAGGAATTGTGCCGCCGGGTTGCCGTCTTGCGGTAAACCCACACTGCCCGAGGTATAGATTCGCCGGGTGCCCCACTCGCGTTGGGAACAGAAGTGGTTGTGCCCGCGCACAATGAGTCGCACTGCCGGGTCGATGCCTTCAAACAAGGGGTCGATCTGGGCATCCGGTGTGTAGGGGAAAATCGAGTCGTTGTCGCCGCGCAGCGAGGCGTGCACGACCAGCAGTTCGGGCATGGCGGGGTTGCGCCAAATCGGGGGCAGCGCAGCCAGCTCGGTGATTTCTTCGGGTTTCAACTCCGCCCGTGCAACCCGTAAGGGAGCAAATTGTGGCGATGCCCAGGCTGGATCGGCCCGGGGCGTGCCGTAGTCGAAAACATAGCGTTCGTGGTTGCCGCGAATCACCGGGCAGCCCAGCGCGCGCACCCGCCGCCAGCATCCGGCGGAATCCGGCCCGCCGTCCACCACGTCGCCCGCCACCACCAACTGGTCGGGCCGCAGGGTTTCAATTTCGGCCAACACGGCCTCCAGCGCGGGGAGGTTGCCATGGATGTCGGCGATGATGGCGATGCGCATTCCGCAGTAAACACGCGCCGTGCCGTGTCCGCCAAGCGTTTTGCTCGCGGCTGAGTTTTAAGTTTCAGACGGACGCCAGTCGATCAGCTCCAGTTGGATGGTGCGGCGGTCGTTGAAGAAATTCCACGCCAGTTCGACCGCGAAATCCAGCGGCACGCCGGTCGGCGGCACGCGGTCGGCCATTTTCCAGGCCACCCCGAAGAGCCTTTTGCGTCCGTCGCCGGTCTCCAGCGCGAAGCGGAAATGCACGCCTTTGAACACATCCGGACGCTGCCGCAAAACCACTCCGTGCAAACCGAAGCGCGGTTCGGGGTTGGATTGTCCGAACGGGTGCATGAGCGCCAGTTCGTCCATCAGCTTTTCGTTGATCTGCTCGATTTTCAACCAGGCGGACAGAGTGAGTTCGGGATCGATTGTACGGCCTCCGGTCCACGTCTTGACGCCTTGGGAAAACCGCACCCGAAACGCGTCCAGTTGCGGTTTTTCCAGCGCTACGCCGACCGCCATCGGATGACCGCCCCAACTAGAGAGCAGATCGGCACAACCCCCAAGGACCTCAACCAGGTTAATTCCATCGACGCTGCGGCCGGAGCCCTTAGCCAGTGCGCCCTCGTTGCCCAGCACGATGCAGGGGCGGTGGTATTTGCGGCTTACCCGCCCGGCCACGATGCCGACCACGCCGGGGTGCCAGCCATCGGCATAGAGCACGATGCCGGACTGGTCCAGCAAGCCGCCCTCGATCATGCGTTCGGCCTCATCGGTGATGCCGCGTTCGATGTCTTGCCGCTCGCGATTAAACGAATCGAGCTGCTGGGCGGTCTCGCGGCAGAAATGCGCGTCTTCGCTCAAGATCAACTCCACCGAAAGCGCGGCATCGGCCAAGCGCCCTGAGGCGTTTATCCGGGGGCCGAGCCGGAAGGAGATGTCCACCGGCATCAAATCCTGGCCGGGGCGCACTCCGGCCACATCCATCAGTGCGCGCAGCCCGGGGCGAGCGGCCTCTTTGAGTGTGCGCAGGCCGTAGCTGGCGAGGATGCGGTTTTCCTCTTGCAGGGGCACCAGATCGGCCACCGTGCCCAAGGCCACCAGATCAAGGTAATCACGCAGTTTTACCGCCTGCGCCTCGGTGCTGCCTTCGGCTCGCAGTTCCTTGATGAGGCCGTGCACGAGTTTGAATACGAGGCCAACCGTGCACATTTGCCGCCAGGCGTCGTCGCCGGGTTGGTCGTGGGCATGGGGGTTGATCAGGATGCCATGTGACAGGGGTTTTTCCTTGGAGCGATGGTGGTCCACCACGATGACATCGACCCCGAGCGAGGCGAGATGGGCGACTTCCTCGTGCGAGTTGGTACCGCAATCCAGGGCGATAAAGAGCTTGGGCACGCCGGGCTCCAGCGCGCGGTCTATGGCGCTGCGCGACAGCCCGTAGCCGTCCTCCATGCGCCGCGGCACCACGAAGCGCGGATTCGACCCGAAGCGGCGCAGGATGCTGACGAGGAGTGCGGTGCTACTCACCCCGTCCACGTCGTAATCGCCCAGCACGACGATGCTCTCCCCGGCGGCGAGCGCCCGGCGTAGGCGGGCGGTGGCGAGGTCGAGATTTTTGAGCAGGAAGGGGTCGGCCAGCCGTGCCAACGCGGGTTTGATAAACGCGTCCGCCGCTTCCGGCGTGGTTTGCCCGGCGCGAAGCAGTAGCTCGGCGAGCACGGGACTTATCCCGAGCGCGGTTTCGAGGGCCGCCACCTGTTCGGGTGGCGGCGTATGATGAATCCAACGCATGGGCGCAGGGTGGGGGGAGGCGGATTGCCCGCGAGTCTAGCCGCCGATTGGATTCTCGAAGAACCCGGCGAACACGACTCGCGGGCGCGGCGCGCTCCCGCCACACGCAAGGGCTTAGGCCTGTTTGTCGGCGCCGACCGGCTTGGCGCCGGCGATCTTTCCGCCCACTTCCCAGCCGTAAACCGGACGGGCCTCTTCGTGGTCAACCTTGTCGCGGTCGCCCTTGTGCCACCAGTAGAAGACCGGCGCGGCGATGAACACCGAGGAGAAGGTGCCGGTAATGATACCGATGATAAAGGTGAACGCGATGTCCCGCATTACCCCCGTGCCGGACACGAAAAGCGCTATGGCTGCGAGCAGGGTGGTGACGCTGGTGAGGATGGAGCGCGAGAACACCCGGCGCAGCGAGTCGTTGATGATGTCCCGCAGGTTGGCCGTGGCGTTGAGTTTCATCTCTTCGCGGATGCGGTCGAAGACCACCACGGTGTCGTTGATTGAGTAACCCGCGATGGCGAGGATGGCCGCCACCATCGGGGCTGAGAACTGGTGACCGAACAGCACGAAGATACCGATGGTAAGCAGGATATCGTGAATCGATGCCACCACCGCGCCGAAACCGAATCCCCATTCGAAACGCAGCGCTACGTACAACAGGATAATCACCATCGATATCGAGAGGGCGACGAGCGCATTGGTCTTCACCTCGCTGCCGATGGTGGCGCCGATGCTGTTGATGCCGATCTGCTCGAACTTGGCCTCGGGGTGGGCTTTTTGGAGGGCTGCGACCAGCTGTCCGGATTTACCCACGGCGGTCTCCAGGCGGAGCGTTTCACCGCCTACTCCGCCGATGGCGGCCACATAGGTGGGGGTGACTTCACCAGTGCCGGCTTTTTCCGCCACGGAACGAATCTCGGCGGTGTCGAGGCGTTTGCTGAAGCTCAGGGTGGCGATGTCGCCGCCGAGGAAGTCCACGCCGTAGATGCGGTCGCCTTTGTTGAACACATAGACGGCAGAGCTGAGCACGAGCACCCAGGAAATGATGAAGGCGGGTTTGCCGAGCTTCACGAAATCCACGTTGCCGATACGGATCGGGCTCATCATGGGCAGGCGTTTCAGAATGCCGCCGGTGATCAGCCAATCGAGGACGAGGTGACCGAAAATCAACACCGAGAACAGGGTGGAGAACACACCGATGGCGAGGGTCACGCCGAAGCCCTTGATCGGGCCGCTGCCGAGGCCGATCATCACCGCGCAAATCGCGAGCTGGGTGATATGTGCGTCCAGAATGGTGGTGAAGGCGCGGTCGTAACCGGCGTTGTGCGCGGCGGTGAGCGATTTGCCCAAGCCGAGTTCATCGCGCATGCGCTCGAAGATCAGGATGTTCGCGTCCACCGCCATGCCGAGCGTGAGAACGATACCGGCGAGACCGGGGAGCGTAAGCGTGGCGCCGATTGAGGCCATGCAGGCTAGAATCAAGGCTACGTTAAAGGCCAGGGCGACCAGGGCGATGCCGCCGCCGATGGTGTAGTAAGTCACCATAAAGGCGGCGACCAATGCGGTGCCGATCACGGCGGCGCGCACGCCGCTGTCGATCGCGTCTTGGGCGAGCGAGGGTCCGACTTCGTATTGCTCCTGAACGACCAGCGGGAGGTCGAGCGGGTTATTCAAGACATTGGCCAGATCCACCGCTTCGCGCTGGGAAAACTGGCCGGTGATCTCGGCGGTGTCGCTGTTGATCTCTTCCTTCACGCCGGGGGCGGAGTAGAGACGGCCGTCGAGGAGGATGGCGAGCTGGGCGCGCGCCTCGGGGTTGCCGGTGCGTTGCACGACTTCCTGGGTGAGTTTGGCGACCTCGCGGGTGGTCTCGGCGAACTGTTTGCGGCCTTCGGCGTCGAACTTGAGAATGATGCGGAAGCGGCCCATTTCGTCCATGGTCGCGTAGGCATTGCTGACGTGCTTGCCGGTCATTTCCCAGAGGCGTTTCACGAAGTATTCCTGGGTGACGGTGCGGCCGTCGCGCAGGTCTTGCTCCTGGCTCTTGATTTCGTAGCCGGCCGGGATGTCGCCGGGGGCGGCGGTCTCGGGGCGGTTGAAGGGATCGACGAGGTGAAAGGAGAGGCGCGCGGGCTTTTGCACGGCGTCGAGCACGTCGGGATTATCGCGGGTGTTGACGCCCGGGAGTTGAACTTCGATGCGGTTGGCACCGACGGCGCGGATGAGGGGTTCGGCGACGCCCAGGCCGTTGATGCGGTCGCCGATGATCTCGATCGCTTTGCTCAATTTTTCTTCGCGTTCGCGTTCGCCGAGCGCGCCGGCGGCTTGTTCGTCCACTGCGAGGGTGAAGGCGACGCCGCCCTTGAGGTCGAGGCCGAGCTGGAGGCGGCCCTTCGACTTGGACATGAGGTGCTCCAGCAGAAGCGTGTTTTTCTTAACGACGTTGGTGAGCGAGCTCTCCAGCTTCACGCCGGGGAAGTATTCCTTGGCGAGGTCGATGCGGCGCTCGTTGGCCAGATCGCGCAGGGCGACGAAGACCGAGGGTGCCTTTTTGGCTTCGAAGCGGGCACGGGCGTCGGCCAGCAGTTTTTGGAAGTCGGCGTTCTTGGCCTCGACCTGACTGCCGATGTAGGTCGGCACGTCACGGTCTCGGATGGGCACGAGCGAAAGCACGGCCCACAGCACGATGGTGAAGCTCAGCACGAGCTTCCACAGATTGCGTTTAAGCATGTTGGTATTTGGTTAAAAAAACGGGGGGCGCGGCGTGTGATCGACGCAGCTCTGAACGGATGGGGTAAAAGCAACGCGGCACCGGCAAGTGACCGGTGCCGCAGAGGCGAAAGGGGGAGGATTTACTTTTTGACGCTGTCCTTGCGCACAACGTCGTGCACGAAGCTCTTGGCGATCTCGACCTTCACGCCTTCGGCGATGCGAATCACGTAGCGGTCATCGCGCTTGGCGGTGATCTCGCCGTAGATGCCGCCCGCTGTTACGATTTCGTCACCGGTGGTCAGCGCCTCGATCATCTTGGCGTGCTCTTTTTGTTTTTTGCGCTGGGGCTGAATGATGAGGAACCACATCGCTGCGAACATGAAGCCGATGAAGAGGATGTTCATCAGGCCGGCGCCACCGGGAGCAGCTTGGGCGACAAAGAGCAGCGAATTGGTGAGAGTGTTCATTTTCGGAATTGCGGGTCGTGGTTTTTAGACGAGGAATCGCGAAATAACCGCGCCCGCCTCCGCGAACGCAAGCCATAACCCGACCGTCCTCTCCGCTCGACATTCGCCGCCACACCGGCCCTCTTCCCTTTCCCAATCCGTGAAAAGCAAAACCGCCTCCGCCACTCCTGCCTGGTCCATCGCCAAGTCCGAAGAAATCTACGGGTTCAAACGCTGGGGGGCAGGTCACTTCGGCGCCGGCGAGGATGGCACCGTAAACGTGCAGCCGCTCGCCGACGGGCGCACCATCCGCATTATGGATGTGGTGGACGAAGCCGTGGCCATGGGCCTCAAGGCACCTCTGGTCATCCGCTTTCAGGATTTGCTCCGCCACCGCGTCGAGCAGCTCAACGGCGTCTTCGCCCAGGCGATCAAGGACGAGGGTTACAAGGGCAGCTACCGGGGCGTTTTCCCCATCAAGGTTAACCAGCTCCGCGAAGTGGTGGAGGAGATCGTCTCCGCCTCCAAGGGCTTCAACTACGGACTCGAAGCCGGTTCCAAGCCTGAGCTGATGATCGCCATGGCGATGCACGAGGGCGCCAATTCCCTCATCATCTGCAACGGCTACAAGGATCACGATTTCATCCGTATCGCCCTGCTCGGCCGAAAACTGGGTAAAAAAGTCATCATCGTGGTCGAGCAGCTCGCCGAGCTCGACGACATCATCCGCGTTTCCGAAGAGGTCGGCGTAAAACCTCTGATCGGCTTCCGTGCCAAGCTCCAGACCCGTGGCGAGGGCAAATGGTCTTCCTCCACCGGCGACAACGCCAAGTTCGGCCTCAACACCGCCGAGATTCTCTTTGCCTGCGAAAAACTGCGCGCCGCCAAGCTCACCGCATCGCTTAAGCTTGTTCATTTTCACATCGGCTCGCAGGTGCCCAACATTCTCACGATCAAGAACGCCGTGGTCGAAGCCTCCCGCTTTTACTGCCAGCTCGCCAAGATGGGTTTCCCCATGGGCTACCTCGACGTCGGCGGCGGCCTCGGCGTCGATTACGACGGCTCCCGCACCAACTACGAGTCGTCGATGAACTACTCCATGGCCGAATACGCCCGCGACGTGGTGGCCAACGTGCGCGACATTTGCGACGCGATGAACGTGCCGGTGCCCGATCTCGTTTCCGAGTCCGGCCGCGCCATCGTAGCCCCCCACGCCATGCTGGTGGTCGAGGTTTTCGAGCGCATCAACAAACGCGAAACCCTCGGCGTCCAGCATCAGCCCAAGGAGAAACACAAGGTCGTTACCGACCTTGAATTCCTGCTCAAAAACAAGGCCAAGCTCGGCAAACTCGAACGTTTCCACGACGCGGTTCAGAAAAAAGAGGAAGCCTTTTCGCTCTTCAATCTTGGCTACCTCGACCTCGAAAACCGCGCCGCCGCCGAGTCGCTTTACTGGCAGGTCTGCGAGCAGGTCGCCCAGGAAACCCGCGACGCCGGTTACGTGCCCGAGGAATTACGCGACCTTAACAAACTCCTCGCCGACCAATACGTCTGCAACTTCTCCGTTTTCCAATCCCTGCTCGATCACTGGGCGCTCAAGCAGCTCTTCCCCATCGCTCCGCTTCACCGCCTCGAAGAAGAACCCTCGGTCAACGCCACTTTGGTGGACATCACCTGCGATTCCGACGGCAAGATCGGCACCTTTATCGACCTTCAAGACACCAAGGATTACCTCCAGCTCCACCCCCTCGACGGCAAGCCCTACTACCTTGGTATCTTTCTCACCGGCGCCTACCAGGACATCATGGGCGACCTGCACAACCTCTTCGGCCGCGTGAACGAGGTGCACGTCTTCCTTGAGGATGATGAGCCCAACGGTTACTACATCGAGGAAACCCTTTCCGGCGTGCGCATGAGCGAGGTCATTGAGACCGTGCAATACCAGTGGGAAGACCTCTGCCGCCGCATCAAGGGCCAGATCGATACCGCCACCAAAAAAGATCTCGTTAAACCCCGCGAAGGCGTGCGCCTGCTGGAGTTCTACGAGGGCCAGATGCTGGCGAAGACCTATCTTAACATCGACCGCACCGCTTCCACCACCGACGCGCCTAAGCTTCAAGCCAAGCCCGTGGTTAAATCCTCACCCAAAACTCCGCGTAAACGCAGCAAGGCCTGATCCGCGCGAGGAGAGGAAACTCTCTCAGCTACCCTGCGCCTCGGCGATGAAGCGAGGCAGGGTTTGCCAAAGGGCGAGCGGGATGTCCTCGGGACGCACCGTCTCCGATTGACCGGCGGCGACCAAGGAGTCGATCCAGGCCCGGCCTTGGTCGGGCAACTGACCGCGCAGGAGAGTGCCGATTTGTTTGCGACGCTGTTGGAAGCAGGCACGGATCACGAGTTTGGCCCGGCGGGGGAAAATCACCGGCTGCGGTTTACGCACGATGTTGAACAAATACGAATCCACATCGGGGCGCGGGTGGAAGCAGTGGCCGGAGACCTTGTGGCCGGGGGCGATTTCAAAGGCGCTTTGCAGGAAAATGGAGATCGAGCCGAAGAGTTTGGAGCCCGGCTTGGCCATGTAGCGCTGGGCGGCCTCGTATTGCAGCATGAGTACGAGGCGGGCGGGCAGGGGGCCTTCCAAAACCGCATCCATCCACGGGGTGGAGATCGCGTAGGGGAGATTAGCGACGACCTTGAAGGGCAATTCGAAGGGAATGTCCGCGATGGGGTGGTCCATCGCGTCGGCTTCGAGCAGATGCAGGCGGCCGGGGTGCAGTGGGGCGACTTCTTCGGAGAGGTAGCGCGCGAGCATGGCATCTCGTTCGACCGCCCAGACCTCGGCACCGGCCTCAAGCAAGGTGCGGGTCAAGGTGCCCAGACCGGGGCCGACCTCGACCACTCGGTCGCCGGGGGCGATTTGAGCGAGCTCGATGGATTTGCGCACGATGTTGCCATCCACGAGGAAGTTTTGCCCGAAGGCTCGCTTGGGGAAAATACCCAGTTTGGCGAGGGCGTCGCGAGTTTCGGAGGCGGTGAGTGGCATGGGCGGCGCGTTATGACTATTTTAGGCGGAGCGGAACTCAGCGATGAGCGCGGCCGGGTCGGGTGCTTTCATCAGGGCTTCGCCGCAGAGGATGGCATGGGCCCCGCAGGCACGCACGCGGGCGGCGTCGGCGCCGGTAAAAATACCGCTTTCGCTGATCGCGGTGACGTGGGCCGGGAAACGCGGGATGAGACGCTCGCTCAGGCCCAGATCGCATTTAAAAATGGCGAGGTCGCGGTTGTTGACCCCGATGATTTGAGCCTTCTGGGCAAGGGCGCGTTCGAGTTCGGCCTCGTTGTGAATCTCGAAAAGAGCGGCCAGACCGGCGGCGCGGGCGGCGGCGTGCAGGTGGGCGAGTTCGGCATCGGCGAGGGCGCGCACGATCAACAGGATGGCGCTGGCCCCGGAGGCGCGGGCTTCGAGCACCTGAATCTCATGGACCATAAAATCTTTGCGAATGCAGGGGAGGGCGGGCGGGGTGGCGCGGAAGTGGGCGGTGACGCTTTCCAGATCGGCGAGGGTGCCGCCGAAGTATTTTTCGTCGGTGAGCACGGAGAGGGCGTCGGCTCCGGCGGCTTGGTAGCGGCGCGCCTGGTCGAGGGCGGGCACGCCGGCCTTGATGTCGCCGGCGGAGGGCGAGCGGCGCTTGATTTCGGAAATGACCGCGAGGCGGCCATCGGGGCGGCGCAGGGCGGTGGCGAAGCAGGGCGGGCGGGGCAGGCGGGCGTTGAGTTCGGCCAGTTCGGCGAGGGAGACATCGCGGGCCCGGGCGGCGACTTCGACCCGCTTGTGCGCCATGATTTCGGTGAGTTTGTCAGACATTGAGGGAGTATGGCCGCAAAGCGTTGCCAACGGGGCAAGCGTCAACCCTGCGCTTTTTCAACGCCGCAGACTTGCCCGCGGCGAGGCGGACGCGTAGCAAACGGTGATGTCTGTCACCCCGTCAGCGGCCTTGGTCGCGTGTTTGTCGCTGATCGCGCTGACAGTGGGCGGAGGTTGCGCAAAAACCCGCCCCTCTGATCGAGCGCAACTGGCGCGGGTAAGGTTTGAGAACCATACCGATTTACCGTGGAAAATAAGTCTGAGCGCCGGGCCCGGTCGAGTGGCTGAAGCAGGCTTGGCGGACAAGGCCCTTCGCTTGGCCCCGAGGGAAGTTCGCGTACTCGAAGTCGGGGCCGGTTCTTATCGCGTGCGGGCGTTTCCCGATGACACGCAAGCGAGCATAGATACCTGGGCGCTGGCGCCCGAGGGTGAAGCGGTGCAGCTGGGGGCCGGGCTCAGTTATGTCTGGCCGCTGGCCACCCTGCTTTCGGACGGGGAGGCGGCGCAATGAGTCGCGAAGTCGTGGCCTGGAGGGCGGAGGATGCCGAGCACGCCGCCTTGCAAGTCGGCCGCCGACCAGTCCAGGCCTTGTGGCCCTTGTTGCGGCCTAATTTCAGGACCGTATTTCTGCCTCCGCAGCGTCGGGCGGGCAGCGGGGTGGTGACTTGGCGTTGGCGGGGCGCGCAAACCCCTCCGATACCTGCCGCCGCCGATCTGGCCGGGCTGCGACGCCGGCTCGGCCATGCGTTGCAGGATCTCTCAGTTGAACTGGATCATCGCGAGGGTGTGGTCGCGGGAGTGGGTTCGTGGGAATTGCACGTCACAATGGAGAAACTCGTTGGCGCGCTCACGCAGGCTACTGATGCGCAGCTCGCGGCCCACGCGGTGCTGACTGAAAGCGGCTGGCTGATTCGGAGCTGGGGCTTTGCTAAACCGAGCGCGGCCGAGATCGAGACCGCTTCCGAGAATTCCGAAGCCGAGACGGAGGATGCGGTCGAGCCCGAGCCCGTATCCGCGATTAAGCCTGCGGTGCAGCGAGGCTGGTTGCCGCCTTTGATCTGGAGTGTGGGCGCGGTGGTCTTTGTTGGTGGGGTGGTATTCGCTTATCGGAGCGGTTGGTTTACGCCTTCTGCTATTCGCGAGAAATCTAAGGGCGTTAGTTTGTCCGAAATCCATTCGGCGGCCGAGTCACTTGGGTCTGCACCCGCGACCAAACCAAGCACGATGGAATCGTCGTCGCGCAGTGCGCCGGGGGGGGGGGGCGGGGTTATCGGATTAAAACCGATCCGGGCCGAGCTTGGTTTACCCACGGCGGCACCGCTTTCGCTGACAAGCGGTTTACCACCCGCGACCCAGGCGGGTAGCGCGGCGGCGGAAGCACTCGCTCCCGCTGTTATACCGGGAGCCACAGTCGGCGGGATGAAAGGAGGGCCGGAAGCGGTGGAGGATCACGCCGGTCCGTCCGGTGCTCCCGCAGGTGCGGACGAGTCCAATTCGCAGTCTTCGGATAAGAAGGGCGCGGATACCAAGGAAACTTCAGCGGAGGCCAGCGGAGCCCGGGCGGGAAAAGGCAACGACTCACAGCAGGGAAGCAAGTCCGAGGCATCGCCAAAACCGGACGCAAAGTCGCCGAGCCCAAACTCAAACAAGCCGCAGTCCGAGGCACCGGGAAAAACGGCGTCCGCGACGTCCGAGCCGCCTGCCGCGTCCAAGGGGGCTGGAAAACCCGAAATCGTGGCCAAGCAGGCGGCTTCCGCTGCCAGGACATCCGGGATACCGCCAGGCAGCGCCGCTAAAGAGGTGAAGGACGGGGCGGAGTCCGGCGACCAGTTTAAAGAGGAAACGCGCACGACGGTTGTCGTCCAGGTGCCTGGGCGAAAAACACCGACGCCCGCGAACCAGCCTGCCGCTGCGGAAAAACCGAAAACTCCCGCCGAGCGAACCGGTAAGTCGGAAAAGCCCACTGCTTCTCGTGAGGACGCCAAAGCGCCGGAAAAGACCTCGGGCACGCCTGCCGCTCCAGAGAAAACCGCCGCTCCTGGCATCGCGCCGGAGGGAACCAATAGCCGGACTGCCGAGCCGGAAACGGCCGAACCGGAGCCTTCGTCGCCCGAGCGTGCCGCGTCGCGCCAGGTGTCTTCGAAAAACGATGTGGTGGAGGAAGCTGTACCGCCCTCGACCCTGGCGGCGGTGGTGGTGTCGGGCGGCATGGAATTGGCGACCGGGCCGATCGCAGGCGACGCCGCCCGGGGCTTGGTTTATCGAGTGAGTGACTGGCAACTGCGGCGGATCCGGGATGTGGTTTTGGCCACGGGACCTCAGCCGGAGGGCGACACTGCGGCGGCCGCCGTGCTGGCGGTCGCACGAGCCCGAGCGTGGGAGGAGGCCCGCCGCCGAGTGCCGCTGGTGTTTAAAGCTCCGTTAGCGCGCTCCGGCTGGAGCTTTGAACTGGACCCGCAGGCCGGGCCGGTGGCTTGGCAAGTGAGTGGTGGCGGCGGCGGGGTCATAACCACGATGGACCGCGCGGCGGGTGCACAAATCAGTTGGCCGGATTTGTTGCCAACGGAATCCATGGAGGCGCGTCTGGTGCGCGCGGATGGACGGGAACTGGCGCGAGTCACGATTTCGGTGGAAGAGCGAAAAGTGCGCGTGCACGCTGAGTCCGGACTGGCGCGAGCGGTGCCTGATTTTTCGATACAAGACCTTGTGGACGTTGACGGCGGGACGGTTTCCGTGCCCTTGGCCTGGCGGAGTCTGGAGCGGTTGCGCTGGTCCGATGCGCGGTGGGAAACGAAGCGCGAAGGGCGGAATCTAAGCGTGCGCTGCCTGCCGGATGAGGGGATGTCGGTTGCGTTTAAAGGCGGCACCTTGGGTTTGGTGGATGCCCCCAGCGGCTGGGCTTTGGCGGTGGAGCTACGGCCCGAGTAGCGACCCGGCTGCGCTAATCTTTTTTGCGGCCGAAAAAGAAAAAGAAATACGTGCCCAGAGCGGCCAGCAGCACCAGCCACCAGAGGTAACGCAGCTCGCGGGCGGCAAGTTCGGTGAAGGCCAGGACGCGCGGAAACAGCAGGCAAAGGGCGACGATAAAAAAGGCGGCGGCTACGCCGACAAGCAGTCGCGGTAGCTTGGAGGGCGTTACGTTGCGCATAAAACGAAAGCCGGATTTGGTAGGTTTTTTAGCGTTTGGCGGCGGGGGCGGCGGGCAAGGTATTCAACGGCAGGATGAAGTTGGTGCCGGAGTTTTCTCCTCCCGCGCTGCCGCCGATTACAAGCGGGGAGCGGCCGTCCCATTTCTCCACGATTTGAAGTTGGATCAGACCGGGGGTGTCGCGCAGGGCTTCGCCGCGAATGCGGATGGCCTCGGCCTCGCCCTTGGCGCGGATGATGGCGGTGTCGGCCTCAATCTGGGATTTTTGCTGGGTGAAACGGGCTTTGGCGGCTTCCTGCTCCTGCACCATTTTGGACTCGATGGCGGCTTCGAGTTCCTTGGAGAGGGTGATGTTTTCCAGGACAATATCCTCGATGATAAGCAAGTCTTTGATTTTTTCCCGGGCGGAGTGGAGCGCGCGGGTTTTGATTTCTTCGCGCTTTTTCACGATTTGCTCGGCGCTTTGCAGGGCGGTGACTTCCTTGAGCGCTTCCTGCACGCGGGGGGCGACGAGGCTGTCGAAAGGGTCGCCGGCGTATTCCTGGTAAATCTTCACCACCGAGGCTTCGGGGATGCGGAAGAGAACGCGCAGCTGAACGTTTACCTGTTGAAGGTCGGCGGAGTAACACTCGGCGGGCAGGTCGCGGGTTTGCTGGCGGATCTTAACCGGCAGAACATGCGAGATAAACGGAGACTTGGTGCCAAAGCCCTCAAGCAACGGGGCAGGCGAAACCTTGCCCAAGGTTACCATCACGCCGCGGGTGCCGGGCTCGACCACGTAGGTGGCCTGCGAAGCGGCGATTACCAGAACCAGTATCAGGAGGACGCTGCCGATCAACTTGCCGAGTGCGGAGGGTTGCATGAGCGCGAGCAAGCGCCGGGCGTGAAGGAGCGCAAGCGCATCCGGCTTGCCGCGATGCGCGGGTTGGGCAGGACTGGGATGAGTCATGCCGACGCCTGCCACGCATCTCTTGGTCGATGGATCCAACGTCTTGCAGGCTTGGCCTGATACGCGGGCGCTGGCGCGGCGCGACCGGGAGGCGGCCAAGGCGCTGCTGCTGCGCACCGTGGCGGTGTTGCACGATTTTTCAGACTGGCGGGTCACGGTGGTTTTTGACGGACGGGGGGACGATTTGAACATCGAAGCCATCGGGGGCGCGGCGGATTTCGCCTGTCTGCACACTCCGGCGGGCGCGACGGCGGATGATATTATCGAGCAACTCGTGGGCCGCGCGGCCGATCCGTCGCGCTGTTTGGTGGCCACGGCGGATCGCGCGGAGCGCGCCACCGTGGAGGCGGCCGGCGCGGCCTCGTGCGACCCCGAGGAGCTGGCGAGCCGCATCTCGGCGGCGAGCGCTCACCAGGCGCGCACGGTGGCGCGCAAAAACGACGGGGCCGAGCGGGCTTGGCGACAGGGAGGCAAGGCGTGAGCGCCGAGCGTATAGACGAGGCTGTGGCGGAAATGGCCGGGCTGCACGGCGCGTTTTCGTTTCCCGAACACCTGTTGCAACGCATCTGGCTGCGCGGCGATTTCGACCAACGCGCGCTGCGTTTGCGCGATGGCCGCAAGGTGACGCTACGCTTTCGCGGACGGTGGAACCGGTTGGCGGGACCGGATTTTTCCGGAGCGGAGTTTTTGTTCGACGACGGTGAGGCGCGCGAGCTGGTGCGCGGGGCGGTGGAGGTGCATCTGCGCGCGGTCGATTGGGACCGGCACGCCCACGCGCAGGATCCGGCCTATGACGCGGTGGTGTTACATGTGGTGCTTTTCCCTTCGATGCGGGAATGGACGGAAGGGGCGGGGGGACGGCGGATTCCGATCTTGGAGTTGTTGCCCTTGTTGGAGCGGGATCTGGAAGCCTACGCGGAGGATGCTGCGGTGGAAGCGATCGCGGGACGGCCTTACAGTCATTTACGCGAAGTGCTGGCCGGCGTGACGCTGGAAAAACTCCAGGCGGAAATTCGCCAGTATGCCTCGCGCCGCTGGCAGGCCAAAGTACACATAGCCCGGGCGCGCATCGAGCGCTTGGGGTGGTCGGAGGCATGTCATCAAGCGACTCTGGATGTACTTGGTTACCGGCCTAATCGAGTTCCGATGCTGGCCGTGGCCGAAGTCTGGGGGCTGGCGCGCTGGCAGGCAGGCGAAGTGGATACCGAAGCGGTTTATGCGGCCCAAGCGGAATGGTGGCGAACTCACGGAGTGCGTCCGGCCAATCATCCCCGGGTGCGGCTCGCGCAATACGCGCGTTGGGTCGGGGCGAGGCCGGATTGGCCTGAGGCGTTGGCGCAGTTGACCAAGGGTTGGCAGGGGGGGGAGGGCGGAGCGGAAACCGTTCGTGAGCGTCGCAAAATGCTGAGAATGAGCTTCAAACGCGCGGAGCTGGCGCGAGAGATTTGTGGCGGAGCCCTGTCGGGCACGCGGCTGGATACCTGGGTTTGCGACGCGGCCCTACCCTTGCTCGCGGCGCGGTCGGCGGCGGCGGGTGAAGCCGACCTAGTTGAGCTTCATGAGGCGAATTGGCAGGCGTGGTTTCCGGGGGATGCGCCGGCCGAGCTTTTGCGTATAATGAGGGAGTTTGGCATCGCGGGCAGGCGCGGTGAACCGGTGGGGCAGGGGAGTTTACAGGGCTTGCTCGGTTGGTTGGCTATGCTGGCGAATCCGGTTGGGCGCGGGGCTTGACAGGGTTTTACCCCGTTCGCTTACTGCTGGATTCTATCACAGTTCACTTTCCAAAAAGTGGGCCTTCCGGCCCGCTTTTTTTTTCCCCAACACCAACGATTTTCACATGAGCCAAGAAATTCTCGCCGTCCTCGAATACATGGAGAAGGAGCGTGGCATCGCGCGCGCCGATATGATTTCGGCAATCGTAAATGCCATCAAAGCCGCAGCCTTGAAGGGCGTTAACTCCGGCCAGGACTTAAAGATCGAGATCAGCCCGAAGAATGGCCAGCTCAAGGCTTGGGCGATCATGCGGGTGGTCGATTCAGTGAGCGATCCCAAGGTTGAGATCCATGTCGAGAAAGCCCAGGCGGTGCGCGCGGGCGCTCAGATCGGAGAAGTCGTGGAGAAGGAAATCAACCCTTCCGAGCTCGGCCGTATCGCTGCGCAGACCGCCCGTCAGGCCGTGATGCAGAAGCTGCGTCAATTCGAGAAAGACCGTATTTACGACGACTACAAAGACAGCGTCGGAAACATTGTGACCGGTACCGTCCGTCGTCGTGAGCGCAACGACATCTACATTGATCTCGGCAAATCCGAGGCCGTCTTGCCCGGTCGCGAACAAGTGCCCGGCGAGGAATATCAACCCGGCGACCGCATTCGCGCCTTGTTGCTCGCCATCGAGAGCACGCCCCGCGGCCCCGAGTTGATCCTCAGCCGTGGCAGCCCTAAGTTTGTCCGTCGCCTGTTTGAGGTGGAAGTCGGCGAAATCGCCGACGGCACGGTAAAAATCGAAGCCTTCGCCCGCGAACCCGGTTACCGCACCAAGATCGCCGTAACCAGCACCGATCCCAAAGTCGATCCGGTGGGTGCGTGCGTGGGTGCCCGCGGTGCCCGCGTGAAAACCATCGTTCGTGAACTCAACGGCGAAAAGGTAGACATTATCAACTGGTTCGCCGATCCGAAGCAGATGGTCTTGGAGGCTTTGAAGCCGGCCGTGCCTCGCGACATCGTGCTCGATGAACGTTCCAAGCGCATCCTCCTGCGCGTCGCGACCGACGATCTGGCCATTGCGATTGGTAAAAAAGGCCAGAACGCCCGTCTCACTTCCCGCCTCATCGGCTGGCGCATCGACATCGAGGAGCACAAGTCCCAGATCGTCGATCCACGCGCTCAAGCCACCCAATCCTTGGTTGCCACCTTCGGGATTCCTTCGGCCTTGGCCGAGCGTTTGGTCGCGGTGGGCATCAATTCCCCTGCGGCCTTCGAGGGCGTGGATGTGGATGCGTTGGTTGAAGCGGGCTTTAATGCCGCGGATGCCGCCACTATCATGAAAAACGTAGCGGGTGATTAAGCACCCACTACTTCAGCACCTTACTTAGATTTTTTCCGCTTTTTTTTAACACTGCCGCCGCCGAATGAGTATCCGCATCCACGAATTAGCCAAACGCCACAACATGGATGGCAAGGACATGCTTACCTTGCTCAAGGACCTCAAGTTTGTCGCCGCCGACACTCGATCCGTTTCGAGCACTCTGAGCAGCATCTATGAAGAGGAGCTGGAGAAATACATGGCCAGCAAAGCTCCGGCCGCTCCCGTTGCCGCTCCCGCTCCCGCGCCCGTGGCCCCTGCGCCTGCCGCTTCCGCTCCGGTGGTAGCCAAGGTGCCGATGGTAAAATCGGCTGACGACGTCGTGCGTGAGCGCGCCGAGACCGCCGCCCGTGCCGTTGCCGAAGGCACTGAAACCGTGGAGCCGCGTCCGGCCGCCCTCGCCGTGGCCGCGCCTGCGCCTGCCGCCCCCGCCGTGGTTTCAGCCCCCGCGCCGGTCAACGCGCCCCGTCCGGTCTCCGTTCCGCCCTCGCTACCGGTTTCCCGGCCGCCGTCCGTTATTTCGCCCGTCTCTTCTCCCCGGCCCGCGCCTTCGATTCCTTCCCCCGGACTTCGTCCCGCCGCCGTGCCGATGATGCTGCGTCCGAGCCCAGCTCCCGCGCCCGCCCCCGTAGCCCATGCCCCGGCTCCCGCGGTCATTCACGCGCCGAACGCTTCGCCCGCGCCGGTGCCCAGTTTTTCCGCTCCACCGCGCCCGCCCGCCACTCCGGTGGCCAGCCCGGCGACGAGTGCGCCCAAGGCCCCGCCTTCGTTCCCGAACGCGGTTATCAACCGGCCTACCTTTGCCTCCACGCTCATCGCCCCGGCCCCGGCGGCGACGATCACCGAAGAGGGTGGCGTTAAGATCATTCATTTAAAGCCCCCGATCATCGTGCGCGACTTCGCCACGACGCTCGGCATGAAGCCATTCAAGCTCATCTCCGAACTCATGGAGGCGGGTATTTTTGCATCGATCAACCAGTCGATCGACGAATTGGTCGCGGCCAAGGTCGCGGAAAAACACGGTTACCTGCTCGACATCAAACACCGCGGTGAGACGACCCAGGTGCCTCAGGTTTCCAAAAAAGAAAAAGAGGCCGCCAAGGCCAAGAAGGACGCCGAAGACGAGAGCAAGAACCTCATCATGCGCCCCCCTGTGGTGTGCATCTTGGGCCACGTTGACCACGGCAAAACCTCTCTGCTTGACGCCATCCGCAAGGCCAACGTCGCCAGCGGCGAGGCGGGCGGCATTACCCAGCATATCGGTGCCTACCAGATCGAGCACTCCGGGCGTAAAATCACCTTCCTGGATACTCCGGGTCACGCTGCGTTTAACAAGATGCGCGCTCGCGGCGCCTCTGTGACCGACGTAGCCATCCTGGTGGTCGCGGCCGACGACGGTTTCATGCCCCAGACGGATGAAGCGCTTAAGCACGCCCAAAGCGCCGCCGTAACCACGATGGTTGCGGTTAATAAGATGGACGTGAAGGGTGCCAACCTGGATCGCGTCAAACAGCAGATGCAGGAACGCAACATCGCCCCCGAAGACTGGGGTGGCGAAACGGTCACCGTGCCGGTTTCCGCGCTCAAGGGCACCGGTCTTTCCGAGCTGCTTGACATGATCATCCTCCAAGCAGACATCTTGGAGCTAAAGGCTAATCCGAAGGCCGAGGCCGCCGGTGTGGTTATTGAATCCCAAGTCGATGTCGGTCGCGGACCGCTGGCCACGCTGCTCATCCAGCGCGGCACCTTAAAGGTCGGCGATTCCATCGTATGCGGCGCGCAATGGTGCAAAGTGCGCGCGATGTTCGACGACAAGGGAGCGAACATCAAAGAGGCCCCGCCCGCCATGCCGGTGCGCGTCATTGGCTGGTCTGGCGCTCCCGATAGCGGCGTGCCGTTCAAAGCGGCCAAGAACGCTCGCGAAGCGGAAGACGTCGCCGAAGAGGAGCAGATGCGGGTCAAGAAGGCCGCGACCACGGTCGATGCTGCGCCCAAGAACGTATCGGTGGACCAACTCTTTGCCGACATCGCCGCCAACCAGGCCAAAGTGCTCAAGTTGATCATCAAGACCGACGTTTTCGGCTCCACCGAGGCGGTGCGCCACGTGCTCGATGGCATCAAGAGCACCAAGGTCTCCGTCGAAGTCGTCTCCACCGAAGTCGGTCTCGTCACCAAGAACGACGTGCTGATGGCCGGCACTGGTGGCGCGGTCATCATCGGCTTCAACACCAAGCTCGAACCCGGCGTCACTCCCCTCGCCAAGCATCATGGTGTGCGCATCGAGACCTATGGCATCATCTACGAACTCGCCGACAAGGTGAAAGAAATGATGGCCGATCTACTCGATCCCGACCTCAAGGAGGTCAAGCTCGGTGCGGCCGAGGTGCGAGCCACCTTCCCGCTGGCCAAGGGCTTCGTGGCTGGCTGTCTCGTCACGGAAGGCAAGATCACCCGCAACGCCAACGCCCGCCTGCGCCGCAAGAAGGACATCGTGGCCGAAGGCAAAATCGACACCCTTAAGCGCTTCAAGGACGACGCCAACGAAGTGCGCGCCGGTCTGGAGTGCGGCATCAAACTGGGCGACTTCAACGGCTATGACGTGGGCGACGTTATTGAGGTTTACGAAGTGCAGAAGGTGAGAGCCTCGCTCTAGGCAGCGAGCAAGGGAGCGGGGAGCAAGGAGCAGATCCTATCTCCCCACTCCTATTTCCTCGATCCCCGTTTCCCATGTCCACCAGAACCTTACGAGTAAACGAGCTGATTCAGCGCGAGTTGAGCAACCTCCTGCGACGCAAGTATAACTCCGACGCCGCGCCCATCACCATCACGGCGGTGGAGGTCACGCCGGACGTGCGTCTGGGCAAGGTTTTCGTCTCGGTTACGGGCGACGACGAACAGGCCGCTGATCGCATGAAGTGGCTGCGCAAACACGCCAAGGAACTGCGCTTCGCCCTGGGTGACATCATCATCCTCAAGCACATGCCGGTGCTGACCTATGAGCTGGATACGGTGACGGATCGCGGTAATCGCATCCTCGGGCTGCTGGATGACATTTCGCACAAGGCCAAGAAACCTGAAGCACCCGAAGCAGAGTAAACCCGCGCCGTTCGTTCCGTGAGCCTCCTGTATCCGCAACTCCACTCTGCCTTCGCCAAATTGCGCGCGGGGTGCATCGGTAAGCGGGTGGTGGTGGTGGGCCATGCCCGGCCGGACGGAGACTGCATCGGTTCGCAAGTGGCGCTGGCGCGCCTGCTCAAACTCGAGGGCGTGGACGTGGTCTGTGCCAATCCCGATACAGTGCCGCTGCGTCTGCAATTTTTACTCGGCGACACGCCTTTCGTTTCGCTCGAAACCGCCCAGGCCGAGCAGCGCGTGGCGATTTTTGTCGATTGCGCCGACCGTCTGCGCGCCGGTGCCCGTTTCGGCGACGCGTTTCCCGCGCCGCTTGGCAATATTGATCACCACCTGTCCAATCCTGGTTACGCGGAGATTGATTTGATCGATACCGGCAGCTGCGCCACGGCCGAGATTCTGGCCGGCCTGGCCCAGGATTCGGGCTTGGCGCTGGATGCCATCACGGCGATGGCGTTGTTTGCCGGCATAGCGACCGACACGGGGCAATTCCGGTTTCCCGCCACCTCCGAGCGGACCTTCCGTTTGGTGGCTGATTTGGTCGCGGCCGGGGCCAGCCCTTCGGTTATGGGCTATGAACTCTACGAGCGAGAAAGCTTTGGGAAAATGCAGCTGGTGCAGCGCTTTCTTGCCTCTTTGGAGACCTGCGCCGGCGGTCGGGTCTGCATCGGTTTATTACCCGAGGGGATATTTGCCGAGACCGGCACCACGCTTGAGGAGACCGAAGGATTGGTGGACTACGCGCGCTGCATCGAGGGCGTCGAGATCGGGGCCTTGGTTGAGGTGCGCCCCGGAGCGATCAAGGCCAGCTTGCGGGCTAAAAATGCCGACTTCCGGGTGGACCGTATCGCTGCTCAATTCGGTGGTGGCGGCCACGCCTGCGCCGCCGGGCTGAATGTGAAAAACGAGTCGCTGGACGTGTTTCTACCCAGGCTCCGCGCCGCTTTGACCGAACGGGTCGAGGCGATGGCTGCCAATCGATTATGATCCGCGCTGCCGCACCTGAATTCGACGGCGTTCTGCTGATCGACAAACCTACCGAGCATACTTCGCACGATGTCGTCGCCCGTGTGCGCGGCATCTTACGCATGAAGCGGGTCGGCCACGCCGGCACCCTCGATCCGATGGCGACCGGACTGCTTGTAGTGCTGCTCGGCAAGGCGACCAAGCTCTCCCAGTATCTGATGAGCGTGGACAAGACTTACACCGGCACGGTTTCGCTCGGCAAAGTGACCAACACCCAGGACGCCGAAGGAGACGTGATGGAAACGCGTCCCGTGCCCGAGCTGAGTGAAGACCAGGTGCGCGGGTTTCTGCGCGGTATGGTGGGCGACCAATACCAGACGCCGCCGATGTTTTCCGCGATCAAGATCAAGGGCGTGCCGCTCTACAAAAGCGCTCGCGCCGGCGAGGAGATCGAGCGCGAGGCGCGCTTCATCCGCGTCAAACGTTTCGAGCTTACGCGCTGGGCCGCACCCGACACTTTGGACTTCGTGGTGGACTGCACCAAGGGCACTTACGTGCGCACCCTGGCGCATGACCTTGGCCAGAAAATCGGCTGCGGCGCGCATCTGAGCGCGTTGCGCCGCATTTCATCGGGCCAGCTCAATGTGGACAAGGCCGTGACCCTGGAGGCCTTGCAAAAAATGACGCCGGCCGAAGTGCAGGCCGCGCTCATTCCGCTCTATGATGCCGCGCCCTCGGTGGCGATTGGCTCTTCTCTGACCTGACGTTACTACGGCTTATTCGTGGGCAAAGTATTCGAAAGTCTCGCCGCCGCCGCCGCGCTCCCTGAGCGCGGCCCCCTGCACCTCGCGATCGGCATGTTCGATGGGGTGCATCTCGGTCATCAGGCAGTGATCGAAGCGGCGGTGCGGTCCGCGCGGCGCAGCGGCGGACAGGCGGCGGTTTTGACCTTTGATCCGCATCCCAGCCGGTTTTTTCGCCCCACCGATCCGGTCCGCTTGATCATGGATCGGGAGCAGAGGGTAGCGACCCTGCTGGCGCTCGGGGTGGGTGCGGTGATTGTGCAGCCTTTCAACGCCGATTTCGCGGGAATCGAGGCGGAGGCTTTGCTGTTATTTTTACGCGGACACCTGCGCGCGCTGCACACCGTTTACGTGGGTGAAAACTGGCGCTTCGGGCGAGGACGACGCGGTGATATTACCCTGCTGGTGACCGAGGCGAAAAAGCTCGGGCTGCATGTGGTGAGCGCGCCTCGCATCAATGGCGACGGCGAGCCGATCAGTAGCACGCGTATCCGGGCCTTGCTGACCGAGGGCCGGATTGATGCGGCCAATGTGTTGCTGGGCCACGCCTATGCGAGCACGGGCGTGGTGCAGCCGGGCAAGCAGCTTGGCCGCACCCTGGGTTTCCCCACCTTAAATGTGCCTTGGACGCCGGACCTGTCGCCTCGCCTAGGGGTATATGTGGTGAAAGTCGCTCGGGCGACACGCGATGGATCGGTTGGGCCTGTCTTGGCCGGAGTGGCCAACTATGGCCTGCGTCCCACGGTTGAGCAGACCACGCGCCCTCAACTTGAGATACATGTGTTGGAAAACTGCCGATTCACGACGGGAGATGCGCTGCGCGTCGAATGGCTGGCTTTTCTCAGACCTGAGCAAAAGTTCGCCGACGTAAACGCGCTGCGTGGGCAAATCGAGGCGGACCGTCGGGCGGCGCAGGCTTGGTTTACAGCGGCGCAAGCTTGAGATTTCCCTTCGCCCCACCTTGCGTGTGAGCAATCACCCATGAAGCAACTCTGGCAAAAGTTTAGTGACGTCCTGCCGATGCCCTTTTCGGGGGCGGTCCTGATTGCGGTCGGCTTCTGGGGGTTCGTCGCCTGGGACCAGTCGCATTGGTGGGAGGCCAAGGAGGATTACGGCTTCGGTTGGCTGGTGCCGGCCTTCGTAGCTTTTGTGCTTTATGACCGCTGGCCCAAGATTGTGGCCGCCGCTAAGTCCTGTGCCGCCCCCGACAGTCCGAGACTGGGGGGCGGATTGCAAAAATGGGTCAACGCCGCAGTGGGCGGTGCGTTGCTGAGTGGCGCGGGGTTGTTTTTGCTCGGTTCGTTTTACCGGGCGGGAGCGGGTCCGTCGTATCCCGGCACGCTGGCGATCACCTTGGGCATGGCGGTGCTGCTGTTGCCCCTGTTGTTTTTAAACGCGCCCGAAGCGCCTTCAACCCGCGCGGGGGTCACGGCGGCGGAGGATGCACGGGTGAAGCTGGTTTCGCATTTTCTGTTTCCCGTGCTCGTCTGGCTGGTCTCCGCGCCGATGGTTTCGGTGGTAGAGCAAAACCTGAGTTTGTTCCTGCTGCAAAAAGTCACGGTGGTGGTGTTTTTCATCTTCGATCTGCTCGGCTTGCCGATTGAGCGGCAGGGTAATGTGCTGGTGCTGCCGCTGGGCAGTGTCGGGGTGGAGGATGCGTGTTCGGGCATCCGTTCGCTTACCGCGTGTTTGTTTGCGGGCTCGTTTCTCGCTTCGGTGTTTTTGGAGAAACTTTGGAAGAAAATCGCCTTGGTCGCCTCGGCGATGCTCTTCGCGGTGTTCACCAATCTGATCCGCAGTCTTTTTCTGACTTCGTGGGCCTACAATTACGGTCCCAAGGCGATAGAAGGCTTGGTGCACGATGTCGCCGGTTACGCCGTGCTGGGCCTGACCGTGATCGGACTGCTGTGTTTGCTGCCCGTGTTTAACCTGAGAATCTCGTTCGGGGATGATGCCGAAGACGGCTCATCCTAGAGCGGAACGATACAAAAAAGGGAAGGCACTAACCGGAGATTAAGCGCAGGGCGTTGGTCGCGCTTTGGTTGGCTTGAGACAGCATCGAAGTGCCTGCTTGGACGAGGGTATTCCAGCGGGCGAGTTGGGTGGATTCTTCAGCCACATCCACATCAAGAATACGGCTGGTCGAAGCTTCAAGATTAGCCTTGTTCACGGTTAGAAGCTCTGACGCGAAGTTTAGCCGGCTTTGTTGGGCACCGTTGTCGGCACGATGGGTCGCCAGATCATTGAGCGCGGCGGTGATGGTGTCTAAATTCACGGCGGACAGTCCGCTGGCATTGGCAATATTGCCAACATTGGTGGCCGCCGCGTTGTTTGGCATGAAGGTGATGCTGCCTCCGGTATTGTCGTCATCCAGATGCACGGTCGTGCCGGTAACATCCCCTGGGTTGAGACCGGTTCCGCTCCAGCCTCCGGAGCCGTCGTAGGTAACGGTGTTTCCCGCGTTGACGTAACCAATTATATCACCCCATCCGCCGGAACCGGTGAAGACCAACCCGCCGGCACCTGCGGTAACGGTGCCCGCAGCCGAGGGAGTGAAGGTGATGACAGTGGAATTGGTGTTAAAGTTTATGGTCTGGGGCGGCGAGGTGGCTTGGCCGCCAAGCAGGTTTATGCCTCCGATTGCTAAGCTCGCGCTCGCATCTTCGGTGGTGACGACGGTTAGCGTGCTGGAGCCAAAAAGGGAGATGCCGTTGAATTTCTCGTCAGCTATGGCCGCGAGTTCGGTCTTCAGGGCGTCAAACTCGGTGTTGTAATTTAACTTGTCGGAATCGCTTTTGGTGACGTCCAGGCTGAGGACTTTCAGTTCGCTAATCCGGTCTATGACCTTGGCGGCCGTCTTGATCGCGCCGTCTTGCGTCTGAAGGTAAGATCCCGCGTTGGCGATATTGCTGGACGTTGCCCCGAGTCGTTTGATCGCAGCGTTTTGCTTCATCGAAACCGCCAGGCCACCGGCATCATCGGATGGGTTTACGATTTTTGTCCCACTGGAAAGCCGGTTGAGGCTTTTTTGCAGCATGGTGCTGTATGTCGACAGATTGTTGGCGGCCAGTTTGGCTGAGATATTTGTATTTATGATCATGGCGGTTTGGTTCGCGCGCCGAGGCGAGAGATTGATTGGGTTGGTTCAGGCTGCAGATAGCGTGGTTTTAAGAATATGAGTGACCGCGTTTACATTCAGTTACCGGGTGTGAGCGTAGGTTTACGTCGGCTCAAAGCCATGCAGCGCCAGCGGAATGGCTAGAACGCGATACCCTATTAGTGAGCCAGCCGGTCTAGCTCTTGCGGTGGAGTTCAAAGCAGCGATTGATCTCTCGCCTGTATTGGGGAGCTTGAATTGAGTATGCGGTGCGCTAAGCGCTGCCGGGATTCGACTTCGTCATGAAGAGCATTTTGTAAAGTTAGTGGTTTACGGTGTCGCCGCGTCCTTGCGGTGGCATGGGTGTTATCGGACCGGGTGGAAAATTATGAAGTCCTACTTCGATAGTTTCAGGCCTGGCAGCTAAATAGCCCCCGACCATGGGCAGGGTGGTGCACGCACGTCACATGCGGTCAGGTTATAGAGGGTGCCCAGCTTAGCCGAGAACGTGCGGTTGAAGAAGTGCCACGGTTTGGGAAGTGATTGGCGTTGAATGAAGACGACACAATCTGCGGGCACCCGCCCGCCTCACCAAACGGTGGCTCCAGGATTTGAGTTCAAAAACGGAGGCAAAGCAATCGCGG
>CANIWJ010000045.1 GCA_947471035.1 Verrucomicrobiota bacterium | reverse complement strand
TGGTCGGGGAGGGGAGGAAGGGGGATTTCCAGATTTCGAATAATATCCTGACTGATATTCGGCTGCGCTCCGCCCTTGGCCATATCGATCAAGTCGCGTCGTTTGTGCTCCAGAAAACGATACACAAAGCGGGTGTCGATATGCGGCGGGAGAAAAATGCCGCAGACGGCCTGATTGGTAGCGGCGTCCATGCCAAGGATGCCGAGTTTGCCGACAGTCGCTCCGTAGAGGGCTACGCAGAGAGTGCCCTTGGGGAATATCTTGGCGGAAGAGTTTTTGAGGCCCGCTTCTGAAATGGTTTCTGAAGTTTCGTAAACAGTGGAGTCGCCGAGTTCGCCTGATTTCACCCACGGGATGCCGCCGCCGTAGTAGGAGGGTGCCGTGCGCTTGGGCGTGCCGCCGCTGCTGGTCTTGGCAACATCGCCGAGTTTCACGACCGGCCAAGGCGCATTGGGGACAACGCGCGCCACATTTTCTGGTTTTTCTACGGGGGCGGTCATGCGGCGTAGGCTTCGGCAAAGATGCGGGCGGCGATTGATTGAGCGGGCTCAGACAGGGGCTTCTCTTTTTGCAGGAGATCCACGCGGGCTCGAAATTCGGGGAGGATGTCGGGCCGGACTTTTTTCATGCCGCGGAGGGTCTGTGCAAAGAGCAGGCGGATGGGAACACTTTCCGGCTCGTCGAGGCAGAGTTGGAGGTGTCCGTCGAGGATCTCACGTTCTCCGCTGAGGGTGGGCTGCGCGGGGTTCATCGCTGCGGTGCGCACGGCGAGGAGTTGTTCCAGGCGAAGGAGGTAGGTTGAGCTGGCGGGCGGCGGCCCGAAATTGAGATGGGAAATGTGGGACTGGAGGTCGGACTCGGTCGCGAGGGCGGTGAAGAGCTCGCGGGTAAGGGTGGGGAGGGCTTGGGCGGGATCGGTGGCGGGACACGTGGCCGAAGCGGTGGCGAGGCAGGCGGCGTCGATGGTGCGCACCAGGCGTAACTCAATGCGCCAAGGTTCGGCGCGGCAATCGAGGTGGCTCACGACCACATGGTCGGCGGGCTTTTGGTCGGGGCCGGTCTTGCGGGCGTGGGCGGCGGCTTCATCATTTTTCCAAGGCACGCCGGAGAGAACAAAGCCGGCCGAGGGTTTGACGATCCATGGCACGAGCGTGCGGGTGGTGGCCTCGGTGCCGAACTCGACTTGTTCGGCGAGGAAGAGCGGCAGGGCGCGCGACAGGCGGCCGGGCCCATCTGCGAGTTGCATGCGATGAGGCTCGTTAGTCGCGGGCATCTCGGCCGTGCTGCCGAGGAAGGCTACGACCGGGCAATCCACGGGCTTGGCCGGAAAGAGTTCAGCGGCCGGAGACGCGGGCGGCAGCCATACCGGACCGGCAAGGGTGAGCAGGGTGACATCCATCTTGTCCGGCGCGGGGGTGTCGGCGATGGCGACGCGGGCCTTGGCAATTTCGGTGTCCCAGAAGGAAAGGGTTTGTTTCCAGTCGGGGCGGTTTTGCGCGTAGAGGCGGTCGAGGAGGGCGCGGGCGGCTTCGAGCTGGCCGAGGTCGAGGTGGGCTTTGATGAGGTTGTTGCCGACGGCGAGGCCGTGGACGGCGATGTCGAAGTGGGGTTCGGCGAGCTGGATAATCTCGGGGAGGTGGGCGTGGTTGCCAAGATCGCCGCTGAGCTGGACGAGGAGATCGGTGGGGATGGGGCGGGGGGCGCAGGCGAGGGCTTCGGCGTAGAGGGCTAGGGCGGCGGGGAGGTCGCGTTGGTCGAGGCGGTCGCGGGCGAGCCAGAGGCGGGCGCGCCAGGCACCGGGGAGAGCGGCGACGCGGCGGTAGGCGTCGATGCCGGCGGCGGGGCCGTCTTTCTCTTGATGGATGACGGCATACCAACCGAGGCCGTTTTCCTGGTTGGGATCGAGGATGAGGCCGCGCCAGAGGGTGGAGAGGGCGCGGGAGTCGTCACCACGACCGGAATAGGTTTTGGCGAGATTGGTGAGGGCGGTGCCGGTCTCGCCGTGGTGCTTGATGAAGTTGAGGAGTACGGTTTCGGCTTCCGCGTAGCGCTTGAGATCGAGGAGCGTGACGGCGTGGAGAACGTGGCCGCGTTCGTGGTTGGGATCGAGGGTGGCGAGGTGGGCGGCGTAGGGAAGAACGTCGGCGGCGAAGCCGTCGTGCAGGGCCTGGATGAGAGCTTGGGCGAGTTCGTCGGGCTGGCTGCGGACTTTTTCGAGGTGCCCGAGGAGGATGGAGTCGCGCCACTGGGCTTTGGTGATAAACATCTCGCGGCCGTAGGCGTCGTGCACGCGGATCATGTTGGGATCCTTGGCCGGATCGGAGGGCGCAGACTGGGCGGGGGGATGCGAGGCGGCGGGCTTGGGAGCCGGGTTGGGCAGGGGCGCGGACTTCGGGCCGAAGAGTTTTCTGAAGAAGTTCACGGGTGGGGGCGGTTTACTTCTCCTTCGGGCTGTCGAGCAGGCGGGGGAGTGTTTGGGTGGTGAGGACCTGCATCTGGCGGATGGCGATTTGGTTGAGGCGGAGCAGTCGGTCGGCGGCGAGAAGGCCCATATGAATGAACTCCGCGTTCATGCCCTCCATGTTGGCGAGGACGAGGAGTTGTTCGATGGTGGCGTGGTCGCGCATGTTGCCGTCGAGGGACGGATTGGCGTCGCGCCACTGGCGGGCGGTCTGGCCGAAGAGGGCGACATTCAGCAGATCGGCTTCGGTGGCGTAGGTGAACGCTGCCTGAGCGGGCGTGACGGCGGCCGGGATGAGGTGGGTTTTCACCGCATCGGTGTGGATGCGGTAGTTGAGCTTGGAGAGGGTGCGGTTGAGATCCCAGGCAAGGGAAAGGCGGTGGTTCTCGTCGTCCTTCAGGCGTTGGAATTCCTTGATGAGGTAGAGCTTGAATTCCGGGCTAAGCCACGAGCCGAACTCGAAGGCGATATCCTTGTGGGCGTAGGTGCCGCCGCCGTAGCGGCCAGCCTTTGATTGGAAGCCGATGGCACCAGTGGCCTCGATCCATTTGCGCGGGGTGAGGGAGAAACTGTTGAGGCCGGCCTGATTTTTAAAGGTCTCGAATTCGATACCTTTAAAATCCGGGTTGTGGATTTGCTCCCAGATGCCGATGAATTCGAGGGTGTTGCGGTTCCGCATCCAACTATAAATCAGCGAGTCATCTCCAAACTTTTGGGCCATGTCGGTGAGGGAGATGAAGTCCCGGTTGTTCAGCGAGACGATGGCGATGGCAGTGCCCTGGACTTCGATGGAAGACTTCTTGGGTTTGCTCATGAGGTCTTGCGGGCCGGGCTGGTGATTTTAACCCCGTCGAATTCGACGGGGTTGGACGGTGTGCGGTTCATGCGGCGAGGGTGGCGTTGAGCTCGTCGAGCAGGGCGGGGAGTTGCTCGCCGAAGAGCTGGTGGGCTCGGCCGAGGCCGCCGCGCTGGGCGAAGGGTGAGTAGCCGAAGTCGTCGGCTTCGATGGCGAGGCTGGTGGCGATGTGGTCGCGGATGAGATCGAGCCAGGCGCGTTGATCGGCGGTGAAGGCGGTGCCGGTGGCGGTCTTTTGTGCGAGCCAGCTATCGAAACGGGTTTGGACGGAGTCGGCGAAGGGTTCGAGGACGGGTTGTTGTTCGAGGGCGAAGCGCACGAGGGCGACTAGGTCGGCGAAGCGGCCGGGTTGGGATCGGCCTTTGACCTTGGCGGGAGTGGTGACGGCGAAAGCATCCCAGAGGCGGTCTTCGGTCCAGGTGGCGTGGGTATCGCGGAGTTTTTTCTCCAGCTCCTTGAGCATGGGCTCGGTGAGGCGCTGGGCGTAGGGGCGGGAGTAGAGAATCTGGAGAGCGGCGATCTCGGCGTGTTTTTCGGCGATGTAATCCCGGAAGGCCTGGACAAGGCCGGCGGCCTTGGCCTTGGCGGCGGCGTCGAAGCCTTTGGAGATGAGTTCGTCAGGGGTGTAGATGTCGAGGGTCTGCTCGGTCTCTTGCTTGAGGGCTTCGAGGGTCTGGCGGAGGGCGGGTTTGTCGAAGGGGGCGCAGGCGGCGGCGATGAGTTGCTGGCGGGCGGCCTCGAATTGAGCGGGCGCGATTTCCTGCGGCTCGGCGCCGGGCAGGCCGGCGGCTTTTTCGGCTATGGCGTCGGGATCGACGGCGCGGAGGAGGGCGCCGGCGAGGCTGGCGGGCGTGTGGCCGCCGGCGACGTCGGCGATCTGCTGGCGTTGGGCGGGATCGAGTTCGCGGTCGAGGCGGGCGAGGCGCGCGGCGAGGGTGGTGAGGGTGGCTTCGTCGCGTCCGCCGGGGAAGATCACGCGCTGGAGCAGAGTCTTGAGCGGGACGGTGGGCTGGCGGTCGAGGGGGCGGGACTCGGTCTTGTCGCTTTCGCAGACGCCGACGGCATCGACGAGAACGAAGTGGGTTTTGGCGCGGGCGTCTTCGCCGGAGACGGATTGGAGGTCGGTGGGGGTGAGGACGCGGGTGCCGCGGCCTTTCATCTGCTCAAAGTAAACGCGGCTGCGGACGTCGCGGAGGAAGATGAGGACTTCGAGGGGTTTGATGTCCGTGCCGGTGGCAATCATGTCCACGGTCACGGCGATGCGGAGGGAGGGGGAGAGGCAGAACTCTTTGATGAGTTCCTTGGACTTGGCGGGCTTGCCGGTGACGGGGTGCTTGGCCTGGTAGGTGATCTTTTTGCAGTAGTCATTGCCGCGTCCGAAGACCTCGCGGCAGAGGTGGACGATGTCCTCGGCGTGGGAGTCGTCCTTGGCGAAGATGAGGGTTTTCGGGACAAGCGTGCGTCCGGGGAAGAGTTCCACGGGGAGGACGTCGCGGTAGGTGCTCAGGACGGTGCGAATCTGATCGGGCACGACAACGGAGCGGTCGAGGTCGGCGGGCGTGTAATCGAGATCGTCGGCGAGGACGGCGGAACGCTGGGCGCGGGAGGCCTTGCTGCGGTGGTCGATGAGGAAGCCTTTCTCGACCTTGCCGCCCTGCTCGGTGACGCGGGTTTTTATCCGGTATACGTCGTAGCCGACATTGACGCCATCGGCGACGGCGCGCTCGTGGTTGTATTCGGCGACGCGGTTTTGGTGGAAATAGGCGATGGTCTGCGGCGCAGGCGTGGCGGTGAGGCCGACGAGGAAGCTGTCGAAGTATTCTAGCACCTGGCGCCAGAGGTTGTAGATCGAGCGGTGGCACTCGTCGGTGACGATGAAGTCGAACTTCTCGATGGGGACGGCGGGATTGTAGGCGACATCGCGGGTGCGGGTGACGCCGAGGGCGGAGGCGAGTTCGGCGCCGGAGAGGTCGTCGGCTCCCTCGGCAAGGTCTTCGCCGCGCAGGATGGAGTAGAGCCGCTGGATGGTGCAGATGGTGACGCGGCAGACGTCGTCGATGTGCGGCGAGGTGAGGTGCTGGACGTTGTAGAGTTCGGTGAAGAGGCGGCCGGTGTCGGGCGTGCGGAAGCGGGCGAACTCGTCGCGGGCCTGTTCGCCGAGATTGGCGCGGTCCACGAGGAAGAGGACGCGACGGGCGCCGGCGTATTTGATCAGGCGATAGGTGAAGGCGCAGGCGGTGTAGGTCTTGCCCGCGCCGGTCGCCATGTGGATGAGCGAGCGGGGGCGGTTTTCGGCGAAGGATTTTTCAAGGCCGGTGATGGCTTCGACCTGGCAATCTCTCATGCCGGTGGTGACGAGCGGGTGGGCGGTGGGCAGGGCGACGAGGCGGGCGCGGAGGGTTTCGGGCTCGGCGTGCCAGGCGGCGAGCGTCTCGGGGCGGTGAAAGGAGAAGACGCGGCGCGAGCGCGGGTCGGGGTCGCGTTCGTCGCGGAAGTAGGTTTCGACGCCGGTGGACTCGTAGGCGAAGGGGAGCGAACCGGTGAGGCCGGCGGCGAGAAAATCGGGCAGGCTGGAGGCGTAGCGGGCGGACTGCTCGGCGACGGCGGAGAGGGTGGTGCCTTCTTTCTTGGCCTCGATCACGCCGACGGCGTGGCGGTCGACGAGGAGGAGGTAGTCGCAGGGGCCGGTTTTGAGCGGGACCTCGCGGAGGGCGATGCCGCGACCGGCGGAGAAATCGACGGCCTTGTAGTCCTGAATGACCCAGCCGGCCGCGACGAGTTGGGCGTCGATTTGCTGGCGGGCGAGGGCTTCGGGAGCGGGAGGCATGCGATACGCGGTTTTGTGTTTTTGAGTGGGGCGAAGGGCCACACCCTAACATATACGGAGCTAGGTGCTTGTGCGTGCCTCAGCAAGGTAATCGGGCGTTAACTTATTGAGTGGAAACACGGAGGTCGGATCAGACGGCGTGGCGGGCGATGACTTGCTGCCAGACGGCGTCGGCTTTTTCGGCGATGAGCGCGCGGGCGCGACTGACCTCGGCGGTGCGGGCGGCGAGGTTTTGCGCCGCTATTTTCGCCAGGTCATCCAGGTTGTAGAGGTAGCTGTTTTGTAATTCGGCTACGGCCGGATCGATGTCGCGGGGCAGGGCGAGATCGAGAAACAGGATGGGTTGGGAGCGGCGGCGACCGAAGGCGGCGGCTGCGTCCGCCGCGAGCACGATCAGATCCGGCGCGGAGGTGGAGCCCACCACGATGTCGTAGTTGCCCAAATGATGAATGAAGTGCTCGAAGGGCAGGGCGGTGGCGTTGAGCGACTGAGCCAGAGCAAAGGCCCGCTCGGGCGTGCGGTTGGAAACGGTCAATGAGGTGGCCCCGCGCGATTGAAACGCCTTCGCGGTTTTTTCGCCGATGTCGCCCGCGCCTAGCAGCAAGACTCGGGTGGACTTGAGGTCGCCGAAGATGGTCAAAGCCAGCTCTACCGCGACATTGGCCACGCTTACCTGACCGACGCTGATTGCGGTGTGGGTGCGCACATGCTTGGCCGCCTGAAAGGCTTTTTGGAAAACCCGGTTGAGCACGGGTCCGACCCGGCCCGTGGTCTGGGCCGCAGCGTAGGCGTCTTTGACCTGTCCGAAGATCTCGGTTTCGCCCAGCAACTGGGATTCCAGACCGGCGGCCACGGCGGTGAGGTGGCGAATGGACTCGGGCCCGGTGGTCAGGGCTCGGATGGTGGCGAAGTCTTCGGCGGAGAGCCCGGTGACCGCGCAAAAGGCCGAGCCCAGAGCGATCAGATCCTCCTCACTGCCGGCCACGCCGTAAAACTCCACCCGGTTACAGGTGTTGAGCAGGGCGAGTTCGGGCAACTGCGCGGTTGCGAGGCGAGCGTGTAATTCCGAGGCGCGCTCGGGAGGCAGCGCTAGTTTTTCGCGCAAGGCCAGCGGGGCGGTGTGGTGGCTGGCGCCGAGGTGGAAGAGGAGCGGGCCGGACGCGTTCATCGGGCCACGCCTTTCGTCATCCCTGCGGACGGCGAGGTGTGCCGGCTGGAGTTGACCGGAGCAATTGATAGCAACGCGGCCAGGTAGAGGAGAGCACAGGCTTGGGCCCAGCGCCGGCCCGTTAGTTGTTCGCGCAGGCGGAGGACCCAGGCCAGACCGTAAGAGGCAAACACGCCCAACGTGGCGAGGAGTTTGGGCAGATTTACCGTGGCCGGTTCGCGCCGCCACCAGACCGAGCCCACTGCGAGCGAGAGGGCGAGCAGGATGACGCCCGCGCCCAGCAAACGCAGGCCGATCTGATCCAGATCACGAATCGACGGCAGGAAGGCGAAGGAGCCGCCGATGCGTTTGTTGCGCAGGCCGTAATCACGCACCAGATACATAATACTCACCAGGGCCAGGAGTCCGAACACGCCGTAGCTGAAAAGGGCGAGGGCGGCGTGAAACTCGATCCAGGCGTTGCCGCCGAAGATATGGTTGCGCACGGTGGCATCCCAAGACGGGACCAGCAGGGCGCCGATGGAGAGTACGGCGGTAAGGAGCGCGGTGCCAAAGCCGAGCAGGCTCAGCCGGAAAGCGGGTCCGATGACGAGGTAAAGCGTGGCGGCGGACCAGGCGGTGAATTGGATGAGTTCGAATTTATTGCCCAGCGGGCAGCCATGCACTGCGAGTCCTCGAAGATAGAGCCCGAAGGTCTGAAAGGTGTAACCGGCGGCTAGGATGATATACATGGCAGCGCGGGAGTGCCGACGCTCGCGGAGCAGAGCCACGAGTCCAAGCACCGCGCCCAAGAGGTAACAGGTGGCGGCGATCCATAGCCAGGTGCGATCGGTGAGTGGAGGCATGACGAGTCGGTTACTTGTTCATGAAAGCCTGCAAAATGCACGCCTAGAGCGCGCCGCTATCAAGGAACAATAGGTGGCGCTGAACCGGGACCTTCGCTTGCTTACGGAATAAACGAATTACCGGCTGGCGGGGTGGGTAATTCACCGGCCAAGGCTCGGGCTAAGGGGCAGGTGGAGGGGGCGATAACGTGGCCAAGGCGATAGCGGTCCAAGAGCTTGCGGGACTCGCGGGCCAGTTCCCGGCGGACTTCGCGGCGCTCACCTTTGAGGCGGGCGATGGAGCGTTCGTCGTAGTCGGTGGTTTGGTGGCGTAGCCAGGCAATGGTGGCGGCTTCGGCGCGTTCGGCCAGGGGGATGCGCTCGGTGCGGGCGACCGTGCCGCTGCCCACCGGGACGGCATGGTCAGCGATCAAACGCGCGGCCTTTTCCTCGGTGGCTTGGTGGTCGGGGTGAAACTGGAGAAAGGCGCGCACGGCCGAGACGAAGTCCTCGGCGTAGGCGGCTTGTTCTCGGTCGCGGCGTCGGCGGCCCGAATCCAGTTTAGTCTGGTAACGCGGGTCGGTTTTCTCGGCGTTGCGCTGGGCGCGCAGGCTGGCGATGGTGGCGGCCGGGGCCCAGATGCCATGCGAGTAACGTTTGCCCCGTTTGATTTCGATCACGGTCCAGCTGGGGCCGGCTTGTTTGACGCGACGACTCAGGGCGGCGTCGCCGGGAGGGAGAAGCGTCCAATCCTCGGGCACGACCAAGACGCGTCCCTCGGTGCTGCTGAAGTGCCTTGGTTTGGATAAAGGGCGGACTTCCCGCGTCTGTTCAGGCATGGCGATGTCGGATAAAGTGAGGGCTAAAACACCAAGTGCTTAACGGTGAGGCCTTGGTTGATGAGCTGATTGAGCGAGGCGATGCCGATGCGCAGGTGGTCTTCCACGTAGGCGGTGTCCACGGTGCGGTCGCTGGCGGCGGTTTTTACTCCTTCCGGGCTCATCGGTTGATCGGAAACCAGCAAAAGCGCGCCGGTGGGGATTTCGTTGTGAAAACCGACGCTGAAAATTGTGGCGGTCTCCATGTCGATGGCCATGCAGCGGATGCGTTTGAGGTAGGCCTTGAAATCCAGGTCGTGTTCCCAGACACGCCGGTTGGTGGTGTAAACCGTGCCGGTGTAGTAATCCCGGCCGAAATCGCGGATGGTGGTGGAAATCGCTTTTTGCAGGGCGAAGGCGGGTAGGGCCGGAACCTCGGGTGGGAAATAGTCGTTGCTCGTGCCTTCCCCGCGAATGGCGGCGATGGGCAGGATGAGGTCGCCGATTTCGGCGCGGTGTTTCACTCCTCCGCATTTGCCGAGAAAGAGGACGGCCTTGGGGTGGATCGCCGAAAGCAGGTCCATGACGGTGGCGGCGGTGGCGCTGCCCATGCCGAAGTTGATCAGGGTAATGCGGCCCGCAGTGACGCTGGGCATGGGTTTATCGCGGCCTCGAATCGGGACTTTATGCAGCTTGGCGAAGAGCTTTACGTAGCGCTGAAAGTTGGTGAGCAGGATATAATCTCCGAACTCGGCCAGCGGCACGCCGGTGTAGCGGGGGAGCCAGTTTTCAACAATTTGCTGGCGAGTATGCAACGGGTTAGAGGCGGGCTCGGACATGGGGCGAAGCATGCACGCTTCGGCGCGGAGGCCAAAAATAAAAGCAGCTCCTTTTCTGACCCGGTGCAGATGCGCTTTTTCTAGTTCACGTTAAAAGTGGGACGATTTCAGAAATTGGCCGAGGACGGCCAACGCTACACAAAGAAGGCTGCTGTAGAGTTGGCCGTCCTCGGCCAATTAAACTAAAGTTGAAGGCGAACGGGTCTTCGTCTCGCCCAGCCGGTCGTGAATCAACCTGCAATCCGTAGTAACGTATTGCAGGTGTCGTCGCGCGTGAGTTGCCATTCGGTCTCGGTGATTTTCCCGAGAAACGCTTCGTCATGGCTCACCAAGAGCAGGGCGCAGGGGCAATCGGCCAAGGCTTCTTCCAGGCAGAGGATGCCGGGCAGGTCCATGTGGTTGGTGGGTTCGTCCATCACGATGAGGTGCGGGCCTCGCACGATGCCGATGGCGAGAAGAAGCTTGCGGACTTCGCCGGGGCTGGGGAGCGCGCTTTCGAGCAAACGTGCCGGCCGCGAGCCGAGGCGACTGATGGTGGTCATCACCCGGCCGCGCTCGTCGTTGGGCAGGCGTTTGACTGTTTCGAGCAAGGCGCGGGAATCTTCGGCGGAGATTTCTTGCGGCACGGTCACGAGTTTTTCCACCGGGAGCTGGAGATGGGTGAGCAGGTGGCGGATGAGCGTGCTTTTGCCGAGGCCGTTGGCGCCGGTCAGGGCGATGCGGCTGGTGCCGCCGATTTCGAGGTCGGGGTAACGTAAGTGGCGCTCGCCCCCCAAGGCGAGCTGACCGGCGGGCAGGCGGAGGAGGAAATCGCGGGGCATGTAGGAGGCGCCATCGACCCAGATGCCGGTTTCGTAGCGTTTTTTGACCGCGATCTCGGAGCGTTGGGTGGCCACTTTTCCGGCGCGCTGGTTCATCTGCGCGACCATTTTTCCGGCGTAGGCGTCTTTGCCGGACATTTTGGCGAGGTTTCGTTGGGCGCGGCCGTCGTGGTCGTGGGCGGGGATTTTGATTTGTTTGGAGCCGCGCGCCGCCGCCGATTTCTGATCGGCGATGACGCGGCGGCGTTGTGCTTCCGCCTGGAGGCGGGTCTCGGTGCGCCGCAGGGCGTCGTTGGCGCTGCGGGCGGCTTGCTCGTCGTTGTCTTGCTGGGCCATTGCCTCGGTGACACCGCCGGGGCGCAGCACGGCGTCGGGCGGGTCGATGAGCAGGCATTGGCCGCACAGTTCATCCAACAAGGCCCGGTCGTGGCTTACGAGCAGGCCGATGCCGTGAAACTCGTGCAAGGCGAGCAGGAGCAGGCGGCGCGCCTCGGTGTCGATGTGGTTGCTGGGTTCGTCGAGCGCGAGCACGGCGGGTTCGCGCCAAAGCGCGACCGCGATCTGGGCGCGTTTGCGTTCGCCGTGACTCAGGGTGGACCAACGCTCTGGCCAATCTTCGCCGACGCGCAGGCGTGCTTTTAACACGGTGGCATCGGGAGCCCAGATGAAGTCCTCGAAAAACTCCGGTGCCTCGTCGGTGCGTTGCGCGACGTAGAGCGCGAGGCCCTGGCTTTGCACCTGGCCGCTCTGGGCGGTGAGTTCGCCGGTGGCGACTTTTAGCAGGGTGGTCTTGCCTGCGCCATTGGGGCCTACGATGCCGGTCCAGCCGGAGGGAAACTGTACGGTGAGCGCAGTGAAAAGCGGCGCGGTCATCCCGGGATGCGCGAACTCGACGGATTGCAGTGCCAAAAGAGCGGCGGCCATGGCGGGAGCGTGCGGGTGCGCCGGCGGCTCGCAATCCCAAGTGGTCAGCGAGGAGGAGGGTTTTCTGCTGTCTTCGGCGCGCAGACTGTTTGTAGCCTCGCGCCATGATTTTGAAAACCAGGGCTCTTTTTACCGCGTTAAAATGAAAAAGACCTTCGATTGGTTTATCTACGGTCTGGCGCTGGCGGCCGGCCTGGCGTGGCTTTTCCCCGCGCCGGGGGCGCACGGGGGCTGGCTGCAGCCCGAGCTCTTAACCAAGGCGGGCGTGGCGCTGATTTTTTTCCTTAACGGCGCGGGGATTTCCTTCGCCGCCCTGCGCGCGGGTGCGCTGCGCTGGAAACTGCATACGGTGGTGCAGGTGTGCACGTTTCTGGTGTTCCCGTTGATCGGCCTGGCGGGGTTGGTGGTTTTTAAACGCTGGCTGCCGAGTGATCTTGGTTTGGGATTCTTTTACCTCTGCGCTTTGCCCTCGACGGTATCTTCCTCGGTGGCACTGACAGCGGCGGCGCGGGGCAATGTGCCGGCGGCGGTGTTTAATGCGACCCTATCGAGCTTGTTGGGGGTGGTGCTCACGCCGCTTTGGGTGGGGGTGGTGTTAAAAACCTCGGGTGAGGTGATGCCGATGGGCAAGGTGTTGCTGGATCTTTTTCGCTGGCTGGTGGTGCCCTTGATGATCGGTCAATTATGTCGACCGCTGCTGTCGGCTTGGATCGCGAAGAACAAGGCGCTGGTCAGTAAAATCGACCGCGTCACCATCCTGCTGCTGGTGTATACCTCGTTTTGCGATTCCGTGGTCGCGGGCGTGTGGTCGGGCCAGGGCGTGAGCACTTTGGCGTGGACGGTGGCGGGCGCGGCCGGGCTGTTTTTTCTGGTGATGAATTTGGTCAACGCGGTGAGCCGTCGTATCGGTTTTAATGAGGAAGACCGGATCGCGGCGGTGTTTTGCGGGTCGAAAAAGACCTTGGCCTCGGGGGTGCCGATGGCGCAGTTGATCTTTGGGGCGCACCCCGGCATGGGGCTGATTTTGCTGCCGATCATGATATATCACCCTCTGCAGTTAATCATTTGCAGCGTGCTGGCCGGGCGCTGGGCGGCGCGGGGGAAAACGGCGAGTAGCGAGGTGTAATACCAATGACCACTCCTACTCAGACTTTAACGCAAAGGCGCAAGGGCGCAGAGAAATGCAAAGAATCCCTTCATTTCCCTCTCTTTGCGCACTTCGCGACCTGGCGACTCTGCGTTAAAAACTAATCTATTTTGTTCGGGGATTTGGTATAAGTCGCAGGATGAGCGCAGCGTGCTGTCGGTGGAATTTATCCGGCGCGGATGGCGAGCGACTTGACCAAGTGGCAACCGGGCAGGGCACGGATGCGGGCGAGGATGTCGGTCTGGTGGAAACGCAGTTCGTTGCCGGCCACGGGTTGGTTGTAGAGAATGGTCAACTTGCCGCGCGGGTCGATTTGACCGGCGTGCGAATAGTGGGCGATGGCGGCACCGACGAGGGAGGACCAGTTTTCGCGAATGGCGTCCTCGGGGGCGGCGCGTCCGATCTGGTGTTTTACCAGCAACTCCTCGATCAGGGGTGAGAGCGATTGGGTGGGGCGTCGAAATTGGCGCGGCGGCACGTCGTTCACCACTCCGCGCAGCGCGGCGATGAGCTCGCGCGCGGCGTGATTGAAGGGGTCTTGGGCGGACGCTTTGGACACGGGAAACGGGGACCTTATTTAGCGTTGGCGGAAGCCAGACCGAGGCTGGGCGATTTACGTTCTGTGCTCTGATACCAGGTGTAAAAAATCCAGATCAGGGTAAGGAAGCTGACGAACATACCGCCCAGTTTCATAATGGCCGCTCCGAGTAGTTGATCCTGGGCGGCGGAGAAATTCTCAAACAAACGAGGGGCGTATTCGTAGGTGGGGTAAAGCACCTCGCTGGAAAAAGCCAGGTAGGCGAAGAGCGGAGTCATCAGGATGGTGACGCCGACGATGTAGAGCATTTGCAGGGCGGGTTTGGACCGGGGGAATTCCCGGCTCGGGCTGAGCAGCGGCCACCAATAAAGCAACGCGCCGAGGAAAAACATTCCGTGCTCCGCGATATGAATGGGCTTAACCCGCAGGGCCCAGTCGTAGAGCGCGGGATGGTGCCAGACCGAGATAATTCCAGTGTAACAAAGCGCGCAGACGGCGGGATGGGTGAAGATGCGAAAAGGCAGGCGTAGCGAACGGTGTGCGGTGGCGTGGGTCACCAGCCACTCGGGCAACCCGGTGAGAAAACAGATGGCGGCGGGATAGATGATCAGCTGGTGCTGGATCATGTGGGCGCTGAGCAAAAACCGTTCGCCGGCCTGATCCAGCGGCGAGCCCACCGCGAGGTAGAAGAACACCAGCCCCAGGTAAAAACGGAAGGCGTGCCCGCGCGGATAGGCAGTGCCAGGCGGTGCGAGCCGCGAGCGAAAGGGACCGGTCGCCAGCGCATAGAGCCAGCCGAGCAGGATGAGTCCGCCGACCAGATACGGTTCGTTGTGCCAGTGGGTCCAATCAATCATGGGAATAGAAGTTCAGATTAACCGGTTGGCGCCCGCGAACAAGCGGCGGGGAGTGCTATTTGGCCCAAGTGTCTTTGAGTGAGAGGGTGCGATTGAGCACGAGGCGGCCGGGGGCGCTGTCCTTGGGGTCGAGGGCGAAGTAGCCGAGGCGCTCGAACTGGAAACGATCCTCGGGCGTGGCGTCGGCCAGGGCGGGTTCGACGCGGGCGCGGATGACTTCGAGGGAGCGCGGATTGATCACCTTGAGGAAATCCTCCTCAGCGGCGGGTTCGGGCACGGTGAAAAGCCGGTCGTAGAGACGCACCTCGACGTCGAGGCTCCGGGTGGCGCTCACCCAGTGGATGGTGCCCTTGACCTTGCGGTCGCAGTTCGGCTGGCCGGAACGGGTGGTGAGGTCGGCGGTGCAACGCAGCTCGATCAGCTCGCCGGCGGGGCCTTTGACGATCTCGTCGAGTTTGATGATGCAGGCGTATTTGAGGCGCACTTCGCCGCCTGGCTTGAGGCGGAAATACTTGGGCGGCGGCACCTCGGCGAAGTCGTCGGCGTCGATGAAGACCTCGCGGGTGAGGGCGAGCGGGCGGGTGGTGGGGTTTTCGTCCTGCGGGTTGTTGGTGGCGTGGCACTCGATGACCTCGTCGGGGGCGAGGTTGGTTAACACGATCTTGATCGGGCGCAGCACACCGAGGCGGCGCTGGGCGGTGGTGTTAAGTTCATCGCGCACGGTGTGCTCGAAGACGGCGATGTCGGTGACGCTGTTGAACTTGGTCACGCCGACGCCGGTGACGAAGCGGCGCAGGGCGGAGGCGGGCACGCCGCGTCTGCGCAGGCCGGAGAGGGTGGGCATGCGCGGGTCGTCCCAGCCGGAGACGATTTTTTCGTTAACCAAGGTCAGGAGCTTGCGCTTGGAAACGAGGGTGTAGCCGGGGACGAGTTTGGCGAATTCGTACTGGTGGGGGAGGGCGCGGGGCAGGCCGAGGTTTTCGAGGATCCAGTCGTAGAGCGGGCGGTGGTCCACGAACTCCAGGGTGCAGATGGAGTGGGTGATGCCTTCGAGGTAGTCGCTCAGGCAGTGGGCGTAGTCGTAGAGCGGATATACGCACCACTGATCGCCGGCGTGGTGGTGGGCGCTGTGGCGGATGCGGTAGAGGAGGGGGTCGCGCAGCCATACGTTGGGCGCAGCCATGTCGATCTTGGCGCGCAGGGTGCGGGCGCCGTCGGGGAACTCGCCGGCGCGCATGCGCTGGAAGAGGTCGAGGTTTTCGGCGACGGAGCGGTCGCGAAAAGGGGAGGGTTTGCCGGGTTTTTCGAGGGAGCCGCGGTATTCCTCGATCTGGGCGGGGGTGAGGTCGCAGACGTAGGCTTTGCCCCGGCGGATGAGTTCGAGGGCGTAGTCGTAAAGGGCGGCGAAGTAGTCGCTGGCGAAGAAGGGTTCGGTGGCGGGGACACCGGCGGGGGCGGGGGCGGCGTAGTAATCGGCGCGGCCATCGGCTGCGGGGGTGGGGCGGGGGAGATCGCCGACGACCTTGTTGCCCAGGCAGTGGTCGGCCCAACCGGCGATGAGCCAGCGCACGTCGGCGGTGATGGACTCGACGTACTCGATGTCTTCCTTGGCGGGGTTGGTGTCGTCGAAGCGGAGGTTGCAACGGCCGTTGTTTTCGCGGGCGATGCCGAAGTTGAGGCAGATGGATTTGGCGTGGCCGATGTGGAGGTAGCCGTTGGGTTCGGGCGGGAAGCGGGTGACAATGCCGGCGGGGTATTTGGCGGCGGCGAGGTCTTGGGCCACGATGTCGCGAATAAAGTCGCTGGGGGCGGCGACGGGATTCGGGGTGGCGGGCTCGGCGGAAGCGTTGGGCTCGGCGGTCATAAACCGTGCACCTTGCCGAAGGAGAGGGCGGCTAGGCAAGCGTGCGGCTCAGGGCTTTTTAGTGAACGTGGGGATGTTCCTGAAATGAGTGCGCCCAGCCTTTGCGCGGATCATGCCCCAAGCACAAAGTAACCCAATAGGTTACTTTGTGCTTGGGGCACGCGGCTGGAGGGGGACCGAGAGGGGGGAATGTGCCGGAGCGAGGGCGGGAGGGCTCCGGCGTGACCGGCGGGCCTCAGAAGCGGAAGCTGGCGCTGACTTGGAAGACGGCGCTCACGATGGCGTAGGCGATGAAGCCGACGAAGCTGAAGGCGAAGACGAGCACGCCGGTGGAGATGCCCGCCGTAAAAGTGTTTAACCAGCGGTCGAGCTCGGTGCGGCAGGTGCGGGCGATGTCGCGCAAGCCGGGGGCGAGGCTGCCGGTTTGTTCGGAAACGGAGAGGCGATCGAGCAGGAGGGGTGCAAAGATACCGGTGCGTCCCAAGGCGGTGGAGAGGGCTTCGCCTTCGAGCACGCGGTCGGTGGCGTCGCGCAGGCGGGCGCGCAGGGCTTCGTTTCCGATGGTGCGCTCAGCGAGGCGGAGGGCTTCGGCGGTGGTTATCCCGTTTTCCAAAAGCACCGCGAGGGTGTGGGCGAAGTTGAGCACGGTGGCGCGGATGGCGTAGCCGCTGATCAGGGGGAGGCGCAGGGCGAGTTCGTCGGAGCCGAGGCGGCCAGCCGGGGTGCGCCGCCATTGCCAGAAGGCGAGCGCGCCGACCACGGCGGCAATCACGCCAAGCAGTCCGTAGCGAATGAGGAATTCGGAGCCGTTGACCAGGAGTTTGGTCGCCCAGGGCAGGTCGCCGCCGAGGGAGGTGAGCAGGCCGCGCAGGCGGGGGAGCAGGAAAAAGAGGAAAAAGAGGATCACTCCGCCGGCCAGCAGGCAGACGAAGATGGGGTAGGCCATGGCGGAGGCGAGTTTGGCGCGCAGCTCCTTTTGGTCGGTGAAGTGGGTGATGAGGCGTTCGAGGACGTCGCGCAGGTTGCCGGTGGCTTCGCCGGCAGCGATGAGGTTGACGGTCTGGCCGTCGAACACGGCGGGGTGGCGGGCGAAGGCGGCGGAAAGGGTCTGGCCTTCGCTGAGGTCGGTCCAGAGGGCGGCGCAGAGGGAGCGGAGGCGGGGTTGCTGGACGCGCAGGGATAGCAAGCGCACGGCTTCGCCGGCGGAGAGGCCGCCGCGCACGAGGTCGGCCAAGGCTTCGAGGAAGGGGAGGCGTTCCGTCGGGCCGGGCGGACGGGTGGACGTCGTGGCAGGAGATGGCGAGCTGGACGCGGGGAGTGGAGGGCGAACAGACGCGGCGGAGGCACGCTGGCGGCTGCGGGAGGAGGCGGTTTCGGTACCGGAGGCTTCGTCGAGACGGGTGGGTTTCAGGCCGCGGGTTTGCAGGCGGCGGAGGGCGTCGCGGCGCGAGGGAGCGTCCAAGGTTCCGGTGGTGACGGAACCGGAAGCGTCGCGGGCGGTGTAGGAAAAGGCGGGCATGGACGCGGGCGGGCGGCGGGCGCTAAGCGAAGCGAATGACGAATGACGAATGACCAATGACCAATGACCAATCACGGAGGGCTGTGCTTGGCCTTACGCAAGGTGAGCATCTACGTGAATGAAGAATGGCGAATGGCATGGTGGCGGGCGCTTGTCTGGGGGGAGCGTTTAATTCGGCATTGGTCATTGGACATTGGGCATTCCGATTGAGCTCCGCTCAATCCGTGGTGCTCAGGGCGCGGAGCAGTTCGTCGAAGGTGGTCTGACCATTGCGGACGCGTTCCCAGCCGGATTGGGCGAGGGTGGTCATGCCGTTGGCGATGGCTTGCTCGGTAAGGGCGCGGCCGGACTCGCGTTTCACGATGAGGTCGTGGAGCGGCTTGGGGTGGAGAATCTCGAAGATGCCGATGCGGCCGCGGTAGCCGGTGCCCCGGCATTGGCGGCAGCCGACGGGGGAGGCGAGTTCATGCACGCCGTCGGCGAGCGTGGCGGGCAGGCCGAGGGCGACGAGATCGGCCTGGATGCGGGCGTGGTCGGCGGGCTTGGGTTTGGCGCAGGCGGGGCAGAGGCGGCGGACGAGGCGCTGGGCGATGACGAGCTCGACGGCGCTGGCGACGAGGAAGGGTTCCACGCCCATGTCGATGAGACGGGTGATGGCGCCGGGGGCGTCGTTGGTGTGGAGGGTGGAGAAAACCAAGTGGCCGGTGAGGGAGGCGCGGATGGAGATCTCGGCGGTCTCGAGGTCGCGGATTTCACCGACCATGATGACATCGGGGTCCTGGCGCAGGACGGAGCGGAGGGCGGAGGCGAAGGTGAGGCCAATCTCGGCGCGGGTCTGCATCTGGTTGGCGCCGGGAACCTCGTATTCGACCGGGTCCTCGATGGTAACGATGCGGAGGTCGGGAGAGTTGATCTTGCGCAGAAAGGCGTTGAGCGAGGTGGATTTGCCGGAGCCGGTAGGGCCGGTGACGAGGATGATGCCGTGGGGGTAGTCGAGGACCTTGTTAATGACGTGTTGCTCGGCGGGGGACATGCCGAGGCGGTCCATGGTGTAGGCCTCTTTCTTTTGGTTGAGGAGGCGGAGGGAGATGGATTCGCCGTAGAGGGTGGGGAAAGTGGATACGCGGATGTCTAGGGCGGTGGTGCCGGACTTGAAGTTGATGCGTCCGTCCTGGGGCAGGCGTTTCTCGGAGATGTTGAGCCGCGCCATGATTTTGAGGCGGGAGAGAATGGCATCCTGGAAGCGGCGGAGGTTGTCGGGGACGGGGACGGGCACGAGGAGGCCATCGATGCGGTAGCGGATGCGGAGTTGTTCCTCCTGGGGCTCGAAGTGGATGTCGGTGCCCTGGTCGGCGATGCCTTGGGCGATGACGTCGGTGACGAAGCGAACGACGGCGGCGTCTTCGTCGGCTTCGTTTTCGGTGGTGGTGGGGTCGGGGCCGAGGGCTTCGAGTTCGTCGTCAAGGGAGCCGGCGCCGACGCCGTAGTTGGCAACGATGAGTTCTTTGACGCGGTCGGCGGGGGCGAGGTGCCAGACCAGGGCGCGAGGGGTGAAGGTGGCGATCCAGTCGGCGATCTCGGTGGTGGCGGGCCAGGGGGTGGCCAGATGAAGCGGAGCCTGCGGCTCCGCTTCACTGGAATGACCAATGTCCAATGACGAATGACCAATGACCGGAGCTGGAGGATTCGCAGGGCTGGGGGCGGGGATCGAAACGGCGGCGGGGTTCTTGACCGGGACGAGTTGGTATTCGTGGACGAGCCGGGCGGGGAGGAGGCGGAAGGAGTCGGCGTCGATGGCGGGCTCGGCGAGGACGGGAAGGCGGGCCGCGGTGGCGAGGGTGGCGAGGGCGCTATCGGGCGGGACGGCGAGGGCGGCGGCGAGGGTGAGCAGGCGCTCGCCGCGAGCGGACTCGGTGAGGCTTTGCAACGCTTCCGGGGCGAGGGTCGGGAAGGTGGCGGCGTCGAGTTGGAAAGGCATGGGAGCTAGGAGCCGGGAGCAGGGAGCCGAGGGACGGAGCGTAGGGCGGCTTAGGGCGCGGGCTCGGCGGCGGGGGATTCTGGGAGGGGGGGGAGGGCGGCGGGGCGGTGGTCGAGGACTTCGCGGACTTTTTTGGCTTGGGGGGTGTCGTCGATGCGTTTGAGGGCCTCGACGTTGTCGAGCGCGGTGTTGGTCAGCACGATGGGGCGGAGGAAGAAGATGAGCTCGGTGCGGCCTTTGGCGCGGCTGCGGGAGCCGAAGAGGTCGCCGAGGATGGGGATGGGGCCGAGGCGGGAAGAACTCTTGGATTCGGTGTTACGCTGGAGGCCGCCGAGGACGATGATCTCGCCGTTGGCCGCGCTGACAAAGGAGGTGGTGGTGCGGCTGCCGATGCGGGGCTGGTCGTTGCCGTCGATTTTGACCGTGCCGAGGACGTCCTCGACTTGTTGATCGATCTTGAGCTGCACGGTGCCGCTGCTGCCGATCAAGGGGAGAACTTTTAGGCGGATACCGATCTTTTGCTGGGTGACGGTGGAGCTGGTGTTGAAGCTGCCGCCGGAGGCGCCGGAGGGGGTGGATTGGGTGCCGGAGATGACGGGGCGGGTTTCGCCGACGAAGATCTCCGCTTCTTTGTTGTGGGTGGTGACGATGGTGGGGACGGAGAGGATGGAGGAGCGGTCTTTGCGCGGGGTGGTGCTCAGGCCGATGGCGGCGGTGAGGTTTTGGCCGTAGCCGGTGCTTTGGGCGAAGCCGGAGGCTCCGTCGGTGCCGATGCCGCCGATGGAAGCACCGGGGCCGGAGGCGCTGAAGCCGGTGAGTTTGTTGTTTTCGACGCGCAGGCCGAGGGCATCGACGCCGCTGGAGGCGTTGTCGTTGAGGGTGACTTCGGCGATCACGACCTCGATGCGAACCTGGGCGAGTAGGACGTCGAGGCGGTTGACGAGGGAAACGACGAGGCGGATGTCGTCGGGGGTGCCGGCGACAACGATGGCGTTGGAGCGTTCGTCGGAGACGATGGTGAGCAGGCTGGAAAACTCCTCCGATGCGGCGGCACTGTTGACCAAGGCTGCCGCTGCGGCGGGAACGGCCGGAGTAGCGGGGTTGGGCGGGGTAGGTGCGGCGGGGGCTTTGGCGGGCGCGCGGGCGGAGCCTGAGCCGGAGGTTTGGGCGGCGGAGTTCTGGCCGCTGACGAGTTTGGCGAGCAGGGCTTCGACTTTTACGGCGTCGGCGTGTTTAAGGAAGATGACTTCGCTGCGGGTGGTGGGGTCGGCTCGGGTATCAAGGCGGGCGACGAGGCTGTCGAAAAAGGGTTGTTCGCGCGGGTCGCTGATGAGGAGGAGTTGATTGGTGCGGTCGTCAGGCTGGTAAGTGGTGGCGGAGCCAATCTGGGCGGCGAGGGGGCCGGCGAGCAGGGTGCGGAGCTTGTTGGCGAGGTCGGAAGCCTTGGCGTATTTCAGATCGTAGGATTTGACCGCGAGGGAGCCGGAGGCGGGGCGGTCGAGCTCGGCGATCAGGCGTTCGATGCGCTGGAGATTGGCGATGGATTCGACGACGAGGAAGGAGTTGGTTTTCTCGAAGATGGCCGGCGGGGTGGCGATGGCGGGGCTCAGAATCGGGGCGATCTGGGGGGAGAACTCGGCGACGCGCAGGAAGCTGAGTTTGAAGATTTTGGCGGCGATGCGGCCGCTGGGGGGCAGAGAGAGGGTAGAGCCGTCGATGAGTTCGGGGGCGTCGGCGCGGATGAGGTTCAGGGCGGAGACGAGGGTGAAACGTTCGCCGAGCGGGGCGAGGCCGATGCCGTTGCGGTTGAGCAGGGTTTCGAGGGCGCGGAGGACCTCGGATTTGGGCAGGGGTTTGTCGAGGTTGAGGGTAAACGTGGCGGCGGGGAGGGTGGGGGGGCGCAGAAGGATGCGGCCGGACCAGCGTTCGTAGAGATCGAGAACCATGTCCACCGACTCGTTACGTAGGACGAGGGTGCTAATCATCTCCTCGGCGGGCGGGGCGGCGGTGACGGCGGGCGTCGCCGGGAGCGGGGTGGCGTCCTGGGCGCGAAGCGGGGCCAGGAGGGCGAGAGCGGAAAGGAGGATGGCGGCGGGACGGAGGAGGCGAATCATCGGGGTCAAGTGACGCTTCAAGCCTCGCTTGGGTTGCGGGCGGGTGGCGAGGTTGAAAAAATGTCGCGGTGGGAAGACGAAGGGCGGATTCCGGGGTTGAGAAAAGGGGGCGGACACGGTGGCGTGGGCGTTTATGCAGATCGAATACGTGTTGCCGGTGGTTTTGGGGCTGGTCGTGGCGCGGTTGGCGGCGCAGGTCGCGCTGTCGGCCTTGAATCGTCGCGAGGTGCTACGTCATGCCGATAATCCGCCGCCGACGGTGGCCGCGATGGTGGACGCCGAGACGCATCGCCGCAGCACGGCCTACACCCTGGCCAAGAATCGTTTTGGATTGGTGTCGTTGTTTTTCGAGGCGGGGGTGCTGGCGCTGATCTTGGTGAGCGGGGTGTTGCCGTGGCTTTTTGCCCACATCGGAGCCTGGGCTCCGGCGGCGAAGTGGGACGATGCCTTGTTCATCATCGCGGCGCTGACGCTGGCGAGCGTGCCCGGGCTGCCCTTTGACTGGTGGGAGACCTTTCGCTTGGAGGCGCGTTTTGGGTTTAACCAAAGCACGCCGGGACTGTGGTTGGTGGATAAGGTGAAAGGTACGCTGCTGGGGTTTGCGATCGGGTTTCCGCTGCTGTGGGGGCTGCTCGCGCTCGTCGCGGTGGCGGGGGCGAAGTGGTGGGTGTGGGGCTTTGCACTGTTGTTCGGGTTTCAGCTTTTGATGGTCGTGCTCTACCCGCGATTAATCCTGCCTTTGTTCAATAAACTTACTCCGCTGCCCGAAGGGGCGCTGCGTGAGCGGTTGTTTCGCTTGTCGGAGCGCACCGGTTTCCAGGCTTCGACCATCGAGGTGATGGATGGGAGCAAGCGCAGCGGGCACGCGAACGCGTTTTTCACCGGGTTCGGGCGTTTCCGTCGCATCGTATTGCTTGATACGCTGATCAACCAATTGACCGAGGAGGAGACCGAGGCGGTGCTGGCGCACGAGGTGGGGCACTACCGGCGCGGTCACATTCCGAAAATGCTGGCGACCTCGGCGGCGCTGCAATTCGCGGGTTTTTGGGCGGTGGCGCTGCTGGCGGGTAGCGGGTGGTTCAACCCGGGTTTTGGGTTTCCGGCGGGCGAGCTGGCCCCGGCGTTTTTGCTTTTCGCGCTGACCAGCGGGCTGGTGACTTTCTGGTTCGGGCCGCTGGGCAACCGGGTGTCGCGCAAACACGAGTTCGAGGCCGATGCTTTTGCCCGCGAGGCGATGGGCGGGCCGGACAGTTTGATCGCGGCGCTGCGCAAGCTGGCGTCCAAGAGCCTGAGCAACCTAACCCCGCATCCGCTGTTTAGTGCGGTTTACTACTCGCATCCGGCTCTGGTCGAACGCGAGCGGGTGCTGCGCGGCGAGAACGGGACGACTAAGGCACAGGCATGACGCACGGCGGGTCCATGAGGGTTTTCGGGTGGCGGGGCCGGAGGGCCGGGGTGCTGGCGTGGTGGGTTTTGGCGGTGTGCCAGGCGGTCTGTGTGGGGCAGGGCGTGCTGACGGTGGCGACCTATAACGTGGAAAACTACACGCTGGCGGATCGACGGAGCGCGGAGGGTTTTCGGCCGGATTATCCGAAGCCCGAGGCGGAGAAGGCGGCCTTGCGCCGAGTGATCGCAGCGCTCGATGCCGATGTGGTCGCGTTGCAGGAAGTCGGTGGCGAGCCGTTCCTGCGCGAACTGCGCCGCGATCTGGCGAGTGAGGGAGTGAATTACCCTTATGGCGAGGCGATGCTGGCGGGCGACGAGGCGCGCGGGCTGGCGGTGTTGAGCCGGGTGCCGCTGGGGCGGGTGACGGCGCATCGTGATCTGGCGACCAAGCGGCGCGGTGATGTGGCGGGTGAACCGGTGAGGCGCGGCCTGCTGGAAGTCGAGGTGCCGACGGAGGGCGGGGCGGTGACGCTTTTTGTCGTGCATTTGAAAAGCCGTCTGACCGAGGACCGGGAAGATCCGGGGGCGGAGGACCAGAGGGTGGCGGAGGCGCAGGCGGTGCGGGATCGGGTGCTGGCGCGGTTCCCCGAGCCGACGGCGGCGCGTTTTTTGATTCTGGGCGATTGCAATGACTTGCCGGGCAGCCGCGCCTTGCAGGCCTTGCAGAGCCGGGGAAAGACGGAGATCACGCGCTGGATCGACGCCGCCGACGGGCGCGGGGAGCGCTGGACCCACGCTTACGCGCGGGTGGCGCTGTATTCGCGGTTCGACCACGTGCTGGTATCGCCGGGTATTCCGGCGGGGGCGGTGCGGGCGCGGATCGTGGATGAGCCGCTGGAGGCGGTGCGGGCGGCGAGCGATCACCGGCCGGTGGTGGTGACGCTGCGGTGGTGATTCTGCGAGGTGCGTTTAGAAACCCCGGGGCGGTTGATTTTTTGCCAAGACTATTTTGGGTGAGTTATGGCAAATTTTAACATAACTATGGCGAGGTATTGGCGGCGGAGTGGCTTGGTTTTGTGCCTTGGGCTGAGTTTGTTTTCTTCTTCGGCTACGGCGGGCGACATGCCGGCAGAGGATGCGGCCATCGTGGATCGGCAATTGCCCGGAGCGCGAATCTTGGAAGGTGGTATCCGCTTCGTGGTGCGCAAGGAGGGACGGGGCCCGCGCATCTTGAAGGGTGATCAAGTAATCGCTCTTTATTCCGGGCGTTTGTTGGATGGTAAGGTATTTAATCAAAAGCGCAGTCTCGACCATTCGTTCCATTTCGAGGTCGGGGCGACACCGAGGCAGATTATCCGCGGTTGGGAGCGGGCGATTTTATTGATGCAGCAGGGCGGGACTTACACCGTGGCGATCCCGGCCGAACTGGCCTACCGGGATCGCGGTCGGCCGGGACAGGTGCCGCCCGGAGCGACGGTGATTTTTGACATAGACATCATCGAGGTTGAGCGCGCCCCGGTCCCCATGCCCTGATTAACAGGCGAAGCGCCAGGCGAGGATCCGGGAGTGTTTCTGGCCATGGCGCATGCCGAGCACGCGCACTTCGGCGGCGCCGGCTTTTTCGGCGGCGGCTTGCAGCATGGGCAGGTGGGCGCTCTTGGCGACCAGACTGGTGAACCAGCGGCAGAGGGTGGGGCGGGTGGCGCTTTCGGTGATGATGCGACCCACGAAGGCGAGTTCGCCGCCGGGGCACCAGAGTTCGTTGGCGCGGCCGCCGAAGTTGAGGATGGGCCGGCCGGAGGGGGCGCGCGAACCGGCGACGGAGCCTAGGTTGCGCAACTTGCGCCGGGTGCCGGCGTCGGCCTCGAAAGCGGAGGCGTGGAAGGGCGGGTTGCAGAGCGAGACGTCGAAGCGTTCGCCGGGTCCGGTGACGTTTTTAAAAATCGAAGTCGGGTCGGGTTGGTGACGGCACTCGATTCGGCCGGCGAGGTTGGGGTTGGCAGCGATGAGGCGGCGAGCCCAGGAAATGGAGGCAGGGTCAATGTCGGTGGCTATGAAATGCCAGTCGAGGGCGCTGGCTCCGATTATGGGGTAGATGCAGCTTGCGCCGGTGCCGATATCGAGGGCACGGACGGGTGCGGCGGTGAGGTCGGGCGGATCTGTCCTGAGCAGGGCGGCGAGGTGATGAAGGTAGTCGGCGCGGCCGGGGATGGGCGGACAGAGTGCGCCGGGCGGGAGTTCCCAGTGGGTGAGGCCGTAGTGGTGAAGCAGGAGGGCGCGGTTGAGGGTGAGCACGGCGTCGGGCCGGGCGAAGTCGATGGTGTCTCCCTCAATCGGGTGGGGACGGAGAAAGCGGGCGAGATCGGAGCAAACGCGAAGGAGCGCGGGGAAATCGTAGCGGCCGCGGTGCGGGTTGTCCGGGTGCAAGCCGTCCGCCGGGGTCAGCGGCGGACGGGTGCGGGCGGGACGGGGTGGGCGGGCCATGCGCGCCAGCAAGGGAGGCGGGCTGGCGCGCGGCTAGGAAAAACCGCCAGTCGGGGCGGGGAGGTAGCGGAGTGGGGATCGGTTAGCCGAGTTTGGCTTTGAAGAAGGCGAGGGTGCGTTCCCAGGATAGCTTGGCGGCGGGGGCGTCGTAACGCGGGGTGGTGTCGTTGTGGAAGCCGTGGTTCACGCCCGGATAGATGTGGGCCTCGTAGCTGATGTTGGCGGCTTTGAGCGCGGTTTCGTAGGCGGGCCAGCCGGCGTTTACGCGGGTGTCGAGCTCGGCGTAGTGGATCAGGAGCGAACCTTTGATTTTCGGCACTTCTTCGGCTGGGGGTTGGCCTCCGTAGTAGGGCACGGCGGCTTTGATGATTTCGGGCAGACGCCAGGCGAGGGTGTTGGACACGCCGCCGCCGAAGCAGAAGCCGACCACGCCGACGGAGCCGTTGGAGGCGGGGTGGGTGTGGAGGAAGCGGGCGGCGGCGACGAAGTCCTCGATGATTTTTACTTTGTCGATTTTTTGCTGGATGGCGCGGCCTTCGTCGTCGTTGCCGGGGTAGCCGCCGAAGGGGGACAGGGCGTCGGGGGCGAAGGCGGTGTAGCCGGCTAGGGCGACGCGGCGGGTGACGTCCTCGATGTAGGGGTTGAGGCCGCGGTTTTCGTGCACCACGAGCACGGCGGGCAGGCGGGCGGCTGCGCCAGCGGGACGGGCGAGCAGGCCGCGCAGCTCGCCGTTGCCGTCGGGCGAGGCGTAGGAGACGGTCTCGCTGACCACGCGGGCGTCGTCCTTGGGTACTTCGGCGGCGAAGGCGTAGGTGGGGCTGAGCAGGTCGAGCAGGGCGGCGGCGGTGAGGCCGCCGACGGCGAATTTGGCGGCACGGTCTAGAAACCCGCGGCGGTCGATGCGGCCGTGCACGTAGTAATCGTAGAGGTCGATCAACTCTTGATCGAAATCGCGGGCAGTTAGGCGGCGGTCGGGCGGGGG
>CANIWJ010000044.1 GCA_947471035.1 Verrucomicrobiota bacterium | reverse complement strand
AGGCCGAGCTTGGTGCCGTAAAGAATGCCGCGACGGAGGATGCGGCGGATAACGTAGTTGCGGCCTTCGTTGCCGGGCATGATGCCGTCGGCGATGGCGCAGCTGATGGTGCGGGCGTGGTCGGCCAGCACGCGGAAGGCGATGTCGGTATTTTCCTGCTCGCTCAGGCCTTCGCGCTTGGTCGGCACGGTGCCGGCGTAGGTCTTGCCCGAGAGCTGCGTGACTTTCGCAAACAGCGGTGCGAAGACGTCGGCGTTGTAGTTAGAGGGCTCGGGCGTGAAGTCGGTGCAGTTCTTGGTCGTGGCGAGGATGCCGGCGACGCGTTCAAAGCCCATGCCGGTGTCCACATGCTTGGCGGCGAGCGGGGAGAAGGTGCCGTCGGCGTTGGCGTTGAACTGGATGAAAACGTGGTTCCAGATTTCGATGCAGCGGGGCGATGAGGCGTTCACGCCTTTGCGGCCTTCGACTTCGTCGTCGGAGGGGAGCAGGTTGAAATGGATTTCGGAGCAAGGGCCGCAGGGGCCGGTGTCGCCCATCTGCCAGAAGTTGTCCTTGCGGTTGCCGTGCACGATATGAAGGGCGGGGTCGAGACCCTCGGCTTTAAAAAGTTCGGTCCAGATGGCGTTGGCCTCGTGGTCGAATTCGGAGGGATCGCCGGGCTTGGGCGCGTAAACGGTGGCGTAGAGGCGCTTGGCGGGAATGCCCCAGACCTTGGTGAGCAGGTGCCAGCCCCAGGTGAGCGACTCCTTTTTGAAGTAATCGCCGAAGGACCAGTTGCCCAGCATTTCGAAGAGGGTGTGGTGGTAGGTGTCGTAGCCTACATCCTCGAGGTCGTTGTGTTTGCCGCCGGCGCGGATGCATTTCTGGGTGTCGGCGGCGCGGGTGTCGGACGCTGGGCGGGCGCCGGCCCATTTGGAGACGTCGGCCTGTTTATCGCCGAGGAAGATGGGCACGAACTGGTTCATGCCGGCGTTGGTGAAGAGCAGTCCGGGTGAGTCGGGCAGCAGCGACGACGAGGGCACGATGGTGTGCTGCTGGGCGTGGAAAAAATCGAGGAAGGACTGGCGGATCTGCGCAGAGGTCATGGGCCGGAAAAAACGAGAAACGAGGAAAGGGTGAGTGGACGCCTGCGGAATCCGACACGGGATTCCGCAGGCGTAAAACGACGCGGGCTTTTAGAGGCGGGCGATGATGGCGTCGGCCATGGCCTTGGTGCCGACGGCGGGTTTGCCGAAGGCGATGTCGCCGGTGCGCACGCCATCGGTGGCGACGGCGAGGCGGACGGCGGCCTCGATCTTGTCGGCCACGGCGTCGAGGCCGAAGCTGTAGCGCAGCATCATGGCGGCGGAGAGGATCTGGGCGCAGGGGTTGGCGATGCCCTTGCCGGCGATGTCGGGGGCGGTGCCACCGGCGGGCTCGAAGAGACCGAAGGGCAGGCCGAGAGAGTTTTTGCCGGTGCCGAGCGAGGCGGAGGACAACATGCCGAGGGAGCCGCAGATGACGGCCATTTCGTCGGAAAGAATGTCGCCGAACATGTTTTCGGTGAAGAGCACGTCGAACTGGTTGGGATCGCGGGCGAGCTGCATGGCGGCGTTGTCCACATACATGTGGCTCAGGGCGATTTCAGGGTGATGCTTGGCGAAGTAGGCGGTGACGACCCGGCGCCAGAGCACGGAGGTTTCGAGCACGTTGGCCTTGTCCACCGAGCAGACTTTTTTGCCGCGGGCCTTGGCGGTGACGGCCGCGACCTCGGCGATGCGTTCGATCTCGGAGGTTTTGTAAACCATCGTGTCGATCGCCTGCTCCTCGCCGTTTTCGAGCTTGGTGGTGGTCTTGGGCTGGCCGAAGTAAATGCCGCCGGTCAGCTCGCGAATGCAGACGATGTCGATGCCGTTGGGGATGCGCGCGGTCTTGAGCGGCGAGGCGTCGGTGAGGTCGGAATAAAGGAGACCCGGGCGAATGTTGGCGAAGAGGTTGAAGGCCTTACGCAGCGGGAGCAGGGCGGCGCGCTCGGGCTGCTCCTTGGGCGGAAGTTTCTCCCACTTGGGTCCACCGACGGAGCCGAAGAGAATGGCGTCGGCCTGCTGACAGAGAGCGAGGGTCGAGTCGGGCAGGGCTTTGCCGTGGTTGTCGATGCCGGCGCCGCCGACGTCGGCGTGCTGGTAATCGAGGGTCAGACCCTCCTTTTTGGCGACGTGGGCGAGGACGCGGAGCGCCTCGGACATGACTTCGGGGCCGATGTAGTCACCGGGCAGGACGGCAAATTTGAGGGTGGGCATGGGAGAGATGAAAGGAAGACCTTGGCGGGACGCGGGGGCGGGTGGCAAGGCGGCTTTGGGAGGGAATGAAGCTTGGGCGAAAAAGGCTTGGCCGGGAGCGGGCTTATGCGTCAGGCCAACGGGCACCATGACGCTGCGCGAAACCGAATACGTTACCCTTTCCACCAACGCCGGGCCGATGCGCGCGGCAGTATTTTCCCCGGCAGCGAAGGGACGCTGGCCGGGCGTGGTCTTGTTTTCGGAGATCTTCCAGATCACGGCACCGATCCGGCGCACGGCGGCGTTTTTGGCCGGTCACGGCTTCCGGGTGTTGGTTCCCGAGGTTTACCACGAGTTTTTGGCGGCCGGCACGGTACTCGGTTATGACACGGCAGGGGCGGACGAAGGCAACCGGCTGAAATACGCCAAGCACCTAGACAGCTACGATGCGGATGCGGCGGCGGCGCTGGATTGGTTGCGCGGCCACCCCGAGGGCAATGGTCGCGCGGGGGCTTTCGGTGTGTGTCTGGGCGGACATCTGGCGCTGCGGGCGGCGCTGCAACCGGAGTGTTCCGGCGCGGTGTGTTTCTACGCCACGGACGTGCACGGCGGCACCCTCGGAGCGGGTAAAAAAGACGACTCGCTGGCGCGCCTCGGCGACATACGGGGCGAAACGATGTTTGTCTGGGGCCGCCAGGATCCGCACATCCCGGCGGAAGGGCGGGCCAAAATCTATGCTGCGCTCGGATCGGCGGGCGTAAACTTCACCTGGCACGAGGTCAACGCCGCCCACGCGTTCCTGCGCGACGAGGGCCTGCGCTACGACGCCGAGCTGGCCCACCAGTTTCTCGCGCTGGCGGTGGCGAGCCTGCGGCGGAGCCTGGCCGGATAAGCACCGGTTTCTCGGCATTTTTAACCACTTATCATTACTAATTTTCACTAATTCCAATTCGCGATCAAGTTGACGCTATAACCGAAATTGGCCGGGGACGGCCAACGCTACACAAAACTTCGGATGTAGGGTTGGCCGTCCCCGGCCAAATCAGCTCAATTTGAACGTGAATTAGAATAACTCCGAACTCACGAATCCGGGTATCAGATTAGTGCCCATTAGCGGACATTAGTGGTTTAAAAATCCGATAAGTTTTCAGCAGATTTTTAAACACCGTGCGCTTTCGGGAATGCACGCTGGCCGGATAACGCAGGGCGCGCAGATGGATGCTTGCAGGACGGGGGCGGGCACGGGCAGGGTGCGCGTTTACCATTTTTGATGACCATGAGCCCAGTTCGCGTCCGCTTCGCCCCCAGTCCCACCGGTTTCTTCCACATCGGAAGCGCCCGCACCGCCTTGTTTAACTGGCTCTACGCCCGCCACACTGGAGGCACCTTCATCCTGCGCATTGAGGATACCGACACCGCGCGCAACTCGGAGGAGTTCCTTAACGTGATCTACGACTCGCTCAAGTGGCTGGGCCTGACTTGGGACGAGGGTCCGGGAGTGGGCGGCAATTTCGGCCCTTATCGCCAGAGCGAGCGCGCACACATTTACCGTGAATATCTGGAAAAACTAAAAGCTGCCGGCCGCACCTACGAGAAGGATGGCGCGACTTGGTTTAAGCTGATCGGCGACCGCCACGAGGTTTACGACGAGCACCGCCAGAAGACCGTGACCAAGGTCAAAACCGCCCCGATGGTGATCGAAGACGCCATCCGCGGACGGGTGGAGCGCATCGAGGACGAGGACTTCGTGATCGTGCGCTCGGACGGCAACCCGGTTTTCCATCTCGTGAACGTGGTGGACGACATCGACATGCAGATCACTCACGTCATTCGCGGCGAGGACCACCTGTCCAACTCCAGCAAACACGTGGCGCTGTTCGAGGCCTTCGGAGTGAAACCGCCGATCTTCGCCCATATCCCGCTCATCCTGAAACAAAACGGCCCAGGCAAAATGTCCAAACGCGACCAGGGCGCGCTGATCGAAGAGTATCAAAAACGGGGTTACCTGCCCGAGGCCTTGGTGAACTTCATCTGCTTGCTCGGCTGGAATCCCGGCGGCGACCGCGAGAAACTACCGATCTCGGAAATCGTCAGCCTTTTCGATCTTCCCGCCGTCAACCAGAGCAACGCCCGCTTCGACGACAAGAAGATGGCGCACATGAACATGCTTTACCTGCTAGCCCTGCCGCCAGCGGAGTTCACCGCCAAGGCGCGGGCGTATTTCGCGGCGCAAAACATGAATACCGGCGAGGCCACCGAGGAGTATTTCGCGGCGGTCATGGCGCTGGCCCAGCCCAAGATCAAAGGCTTCGAGGAACTGCCCGCCTATACCGCGTATTTCTGGAGCGAAACTTACCCGACTGACGAAAAAGCCAAGGCCAAGGCGCTGGGCAAGGGCGACCCCAAAGCACGGCTGGCCGAGTTGGCCGAGCGCTTGCTGACGGCGGATTTGTCGAGTGACGCGAGCGTCGAGGCGGCGATCAAGGCGCTGGCGGAGGAGCGCGGGCTGGGCTTTGGCGATTACCAAGGCGTGGCTCGTATCGCCACGACCGGGCTGAGTGCGGGGCCAAGTATCACGAGCCTGTTCCGGCTCTTGGGCCGCGAGCGGGTGATCGCTCGACTAGAGCGCTTCGCCGCCACCCTTGGGTAATTGCCTAGTAACAAAAACCTGAACAAACGGGCCTTATTTTAACGCAAAGTCGCTAAGCCGCGAAGTTCGCAAAGACCCGGAAAAGAATGATTTCTTTGCGCTTCCCTGCGCCTTTGCGCCTTTGCGTTAAAAGTCTGAATGCGATGGGTTATTAGTATAAACGCGAAAAGCCCCGGCCGTGATGGCCGGGGCTTTTTTATCAGGACCGATAGCGGGTCCGATTGGATTTACTTCACGGGCATGGCCGGGAGCGTCCAGATGTCCTTGGCGTATTCGTGAATGGTGCGGTCACTGGAGAACTTGCCCACGCGAGCGGTGTTGAGCACGGCCATCTTGGCCCAGCGCGCTTTATCACGATAAGCGAGGTCCACCTTTTCATGGGCCTGCACGTAGCCGCGATAGTCGGCGAGGCACTTGTAGGGATCGCCGCCGCCGGTGAGGCTGTGGTGCAGCGCACCGAAAGCGTGGTGTTCGCCGGGGGTGAAGTAGTCGCTGCCGAGCCAGTCGATAACGGCACGAAGCTCCTCGTCCTGATGGTAATAATCCCAGGGACTGTAACCCTTGGCGTCGAGAGCCTCGACCTCTGGCACGGTGAGACCGAAGATGAAGATATTGTCGTCGCCGACTTCCTCGCCGATTTCGACGTTGGCGCCGTCGAGCGTGCCGATGGTGAGCGCGCCGTTGAGGGCGAGTTTCATATTGCCGGTGCCGGAAGCTTCCTTGCCGGCGGTGGAGATTTGCTCGGAAAGGTCGGCGGCGGGAATGATCTTCTCAGCCAGCGAGACGCGATAGTTGGGCAGGAAAGCGACCTTCAACTTGCCGCCGATGCGGGCGTCTTCGTTGATGCGTTTGCCGATGACGTTGATGGCGCGGATGATGTTTTTCGCGAGGTCGTAGCCGGGGGCGGCTTTGGCGGCGAAAACGAAGACGCGGGGCACGATATCGAGCGCCGGATTTTGGAGCAGGCGGCGATAAAGTGTGAGGATGTGCAGCAGGTTAAGGTGCTGGCGCTTGTATTCGTGCAGACGCTTGATCTGCACGTCGAAGAGCGCATCGGGTGAAACCACGATGCCGCACTCGCGTTCGATCACCCCGGCAAGCGCGACCTTGTTGGCGCGCTTAACCGCCATGAAGCGCTTCTGAAAAGCGGTGCTGGTGGCCGAAGCTTCCAAGCCGCGCAAAAGGTCGAGATCGCGAGCCCAGTCGCCGTGACCGAGGGTCTCGTTGATCAGGGCGGTGAGCGAAGGGTTGCAATCGAGCAACCAGCGACGTGGCGTGATGCCATTGGTCTTGTTCTGGAATTTGCCCGGGTAGAGCGCATCGAACTCGGGAAACAAATCCTTTTTGAGCAATTGGGTATGCAGTGCTGCAACGCCGTTGACCGCGTGCGAACCGACCACCGATAGATTTGCCATGCGGAAAGCCTTGGAGCCGCCCTCGTCCACCAGCGAGCAGATGCGTTTCTTGTCGTTATCGCCGGGCCACTTGGCCTCGACCGTCTCCATCAGACGGCGGTTGATTTCAAAAATAATCTGGGCGTGGCGCGGGAGCACCTTGGTGAAGAGGGGCAGACTCCATTTCTCCAAGGCCTCGGGCAGGAGCGTATGGTTGGTGTAGCCAAAGGTCTTGGTGATGATGGCCCAAGCCTCGTCCCAGCCTAGTTGTTGTTCATCGGTCAAGATGCGCATAAGCTCGGCGACCGCGACAGCCGGATGGGTGTCGTTGAGCTGGACGGCGATCTTGTCGGCGAAGTTGTTCCAAGAATTGCCGGCGATGCGGAAGTGACGGCGGATGATGTCGCGCATCGAGCAGGCGACGAAGAAATACTGCTGGATCAAACGGAGCTCTTTGCCGTTCTCGGTCTTGTCATTCGGATAAAGCACCTTGGAGACAGTCTCGCCGATGGCTTTTTCACGCACGGCCTCGACATAGCCGCCGGAGTTGAAGGCGGTGAGGTCAAACTCCTCCGAGGAGCGCGAGGCCCAGAGGCGCAGGAAGTTGACGGTTTTGGTGCCGTAGCCCGCGATGGGAATATCATAGGGCACGCCAAGGATTTTCTTGGTATCCACCCAGCGCGGACGATAACCTCCGCAATCGTCGAAGATGTTTTCTACCCGACCATAGAGCTGGACCTCTTGGGTGTATTCGGCGCGCACGATTTCCCAAGGTGTGCCGAAAATCATCCAGTTATCCGGATGTTCAATTTGGTTTCCGTTGACGAACTGCTGTTTGAAAAGTCCGAACTCGTAGTGGATGCCGTAGCCGATGGCGGGGTAATCCAGGGTGGCCAAAGAATCCAGGAAACAGGCGGCGAGGCGACCCAGGCCGCCGTTGCCCAATCCCATATCGACCTCGACCTCACGGAGTTCTTCGAGGTCGATACCCTGCTCGGCCAGCGCGGCACGGGCGACCTCAACGAGATGAGTGTTTTGCAGGTTATTCTCCGTCAAGCGGCCCATGAGATACTCAAGGGAGAGATAATAAAGGCGGCGCGCGTTCTGGTTGTTATGCGTAGCCTGCGTTTCGATCAAACGGCCGAGGATTTGCTCGCGCACCGCCGAAGCGGTGGCCAGCCACCAGTCGCGCAGGGACGCGCTGCCCGCGTCACGAGCTTGGGTATAGGTGAGGTTGCGCAAAATCGCGGCCTTGAACTGGGCTGCGTCGATTGGCGGCACAGTGGCCGGAGCGGCGGCGACCTTGGAGGACGCAGTGGATTTACGGGAGCGTGGTGCGGAAGCGGAAGACATGTGGTGTAAAAGCGTTGGCTAAGGCAAAACCCGAAGACGCCCCACCCTGCCACGCTCGCGGGCGGGTTCACGCTCTTTTTTAAGTTATTTGCAGGCCCCGCACCAAACCGCCGGAAGTCAAATTCCGCCCATGCGAACGAAAAAATGCGTCTCGAATTACTACCGGTGGAACTTTTTTCGGCAGCATTTTTCCAATCGGCCTCACTCCCCCTCATTTCCCCCTGTTTTCCTCCTATGATCGAAGTCAAAGGCTTGGTTAAAACCTATGGCAATAAGCGCGCTGTGGACGGCGTGAGTTTCACCGTCCGCGCAGGCGACATCCTGGGTTTCCTCGGTCCCAACGGCGCCGGCAAATCGACCACTATGAAGATGATCACCGGCTATCTGCGCCCAGACGCCGGCACCGCCACCGTGGCTGGCATCGACGTCACGGCGGACCCTGTGGCGGTAAAATCTCGCCTCGGCTACCTGCCGGAAAGCGCACCAGCCTACGGGGAGATGACCGTGGTCGAGTTCCTCGACTTCATCGCCGAGGTCCGAGGCTACCGGCAAAAGGCCGAGCGCCGGGCACGCGTGGACCGCGCCATCGCCCGCACCCACCTCGAACCCGTCCGGCGTCAAGCCATCGAAACCCTTTCCAAAGGCTACAAACAACGCGTCGGCTTCGCCCAGGCCCTGCTCCACGAGCCGCCCTGCCTTGTGCTTGATGAACCCACGGATGGCCTCGATCCCAACCAGAAAAACGAGGTCCGCGCCTTGATCAAAACCATGTCCGCCGACCGCGCCGTCATCCTTTCCACCCACATTCTTGAGGAAGTGGAGGCCATCTGCACCCGCATCATCCTCATCTCCCAAGGCAAGGTCGTGGTGGACGAAACCCCCGCCGCCTTCCGCGCCCGCAAACCCGGCGCCCGTCTCGACGAAATCTTCCGCGACCTCACGCGCGGCGAAGCCTGAGTCCGCCGCCCCGCCCCCGTGTGATTCACCATCTCATCCCTTCGTAAACACCCGCCATGTCCCAACTGTGTCCCCTCTTTAAACGCGAATTTCTGGGCTACTTCCGCTCTCCGGTGGCCTACGTTTTCCTGATCGTTTTCCTCGTGGCCTCGGTCGGCCTCGCCTTCTTCGTCGGCGGCCTTTTCAAGGCCAACCAGGCGTCCTTGCAGAGCTTCTTCGTCTTCCACCCCTGGCTCTACCTGTTCCTCATCCCCGCCGTCGGCATGCGGCTCTGGGCCGAGGAGCGCCGCGGCGGCACCATCGAGCTGCTCTTCACCCTGCCGCTAACCACCCTCGACGCCGTGCTGGGTAAGTTTCTCGCCGCCTGGGCCTTCCTCGCCCTTGGCCTCGTCCTGACCTTCCCGCTCGCGCTGACCATCGGCTGGCTGGGCGAGCCCGACTGGGGCACGGTGCTCGCCGGTTATCTCGGCAGCGCCCTCATGGCCGGTGCCTACCTGGCGGTTTGTTCGCTCCTCTCCGCGCTCACCAAAAACCAAGTCATCGCCTTCGTCTTGGGCGTGGTCCAATGTCTCGTCCTCGTCTTCCTCGGCTGGAGCGTGTTCAACGGCCTGCTCTCCAGCTTCCTCCCCGTGGCGGCGGTCGATTTCATAGCCAACCTCGGCTTCATCCCCCATTTCGACGCCTTCACCAAGGGCATCATCGACCCGCGCGATCTGGCCTATTTCGGCTCCCTCATCGCCCTCGCCCTGACCTTGAACGTCGTCGTCCTCGAACGTTAACCCGCGCCCGCTTCCCCGTCCCGGTCCCTTCGCTTACCCGCCATGAAACCCGGTCTTCGCAAAACCCTCGCCGTTGTCCTGCTCGCCGTAGTGCTGCTCTTGATCAACTTCCTCGCCGCGCGCGTCCCGGTGCGTGGCGACCTCACCGCCGGGCAGATCTACACCCTGTCGGCCGGCACTCGCGCCCTGCTCTCCAAAATCGAGGAGCCCGTCACCCTGCAACTCTACGCCAGTCGCGACGCCACCGGCCTGCCCACCCAGTTCAAAAACTACGCCGACCGGGTGGAGGAAATGCTCCGCGCCTACGTGCGCGCCTCCGGTGGCAAACTCTCCCTCGAGGTCATCTCGCCCGCCCCCGACACTCCCGAGGAGGAACGCGCCCAGGCCGCCGGACTTCAGGCCCAGCAAATCCCGCTTAGCGGCGAACCCTTTTACCTCGGTCTGGTCGCCACCCAAGCCGACCAGCAAAAAGCCATCCCCACCTTCAGCGCGCAGCGCGAAGAGTTCCTCGAATACGATCTCTCCTCGCTCCTCCATTCCGTGCAGCAGCTGAACAAACCCAAGCTCGGTCTGCTTACCAAACTCCCCCTGTCCGCCCCGCCCTTTAACCCGATGATGATGGGCCAGCGCACTCCGCCGCGCGGCCAGATCGTGCACGACGAATGGGCCCGCGCCTTCCAGATCGTGACCATCCAGCCGGGATTCACCTCGCTGCCCACCGACCTCGCCGCCCTCGCCGTGCTCCACCCCACCGGCCTGAACCCCGCGCAGGAATACGCGCTCGATCAATTCATCCTCTCCGGCAAGCCCGTCCTGCTCGCCGTCGATCCGTCCTCCACCTGGTTCAAGCGCCAGGGTGGCCAGCAAGCCATGTTCGGCGGCGGCAGCCCCGACACCGCCAGCGACCTGCCCCGCCTGCTCAAAGCCTACGGTATCAGCTACGACCCTCAACAAGTCGTGGGCGACTCCCGTCTCGCCACCCCGATCAACGTGGGCAACGGCCAGATCTCCCGCATGCCCATCTGGCTCTCGCTCACCGCCGCCAATCTCAACGCCAGTTCGCCCGCCACCGCCCAGCTCAACAGCCTGCTTCTCGCCGAACCCGGCAGCTTCACTATCGACGCCCGGACCGATCGCGAGATCACCCCGCTGCTCGAAACCAGCCCCGTCGCCGGTTCCGTGCCCGGCTTCACCCTGCAATTCGCCCAACCCGACGAGGTCGCCCGCAGCCTGCAACCTGGCGCGGCCAAAAAGACCCTCGCCGCCATCGTGCGCGGCCCGCTCGCCACCGCCTTCCCCGAAGGCAAACCCGCCGACCCCGCCGATGCCGCCAAACCCCCCGCTCCCGCTTCCGCCGCAGGTTTGAAAACCGGCACCGCCACCCTGCTCCTCATCGCCGACACCGACTGGCTGCTCGACGATTTCTCCGTACGCCGCGTGCCCGTCTTTGGCCAGGAAATGGTCGAGCCGCTCAACGACAACCTCGCCTTCGCTGCCAACGCAGTCGAGTTCCTCGCCGGCTCGCCCGACCTGATCGCCCTGCGCGGCAAACGCTCCGCCCAGCGTCCCTTCGAGGTGGTCGCACGCATGGAGGCCGACGCCCAGGCCAAGTATAACGACCAGCTCGCCGGACTCGAAACCCGCCTCTCGGAAATCCAGGGAAAAATCTCCGCCCTTCAGGGCAAATCGCCCGACGGCGGCCGCCTCGTCGCCACCCCCGAAGTACTAAAAACCATCGAAGAATTCCAGGCCAAGGAACTCGAAATGCGCCGCGAACGACGCGACATCCGCCGCGCCCTGCGCGAAGGCATCGACGCTCTGGAAACCAACTTACTGCTCCTCAACTTGCTGACCACCCCCACCCTACTCGGCGTCTTCGGCCTCTGGTTCGCCCGCCACCGTAAAAAAGCCGTGTAAATCCCGTTCCCCAGTCCGACCTCGGCATTTCAAAATTTCAGAATTTCAAAATTTCCGCCTTTTCCGTCCTCCCCATGCGTCTCCGCCCCCTCTTCCTCACCCTCGCGATCCTCGCTCCCGTGGCCGCCGGCGTCTGGTGGCTGCAACGCCCTCAAGCCCACCCGGCCACGCTCGACCCGCGCGTCGGTCAACGCCTGGCCGATCCCGCCACCCTTGCCTCCGCCGCCCGCATCCAAATCCAGGCCGACAACCGCACCCTCGGCTTCACCCGCTCCGCCGAGGGACGCTGGAGCCTCGACGGCACCCCCGCCCTGCCCGCCGACCTCTCCCGTCTGGGCCGGCTCAGCTCTGATCTGGTTACGCCCAAGATCGAACGCTTCGTCACCGCCAACCCATCCCGCATCGCCTCGCTCGAACTCGACCAGGCCCAGATCAGCTATTTCGACGCCGGAGGAAAACCCCTACTCGCCCTCGACCTGGGCAAAAACGCCGACGGCGGCGGACGTTTTCTGCGCTTCAACGCCGAACCCAAGGCCTACCTCAGCCGCCTCAACGTCAACCTCGACGCGACACCCGAATCCTGGCGCGACACCACGCTCGTCGCCGGCCTAAAATCCGCCGACATCGCCTCACTCACCCTCCAATTTCCCGATACGCCCAATCGCGTCACTTTCTCCCGCCCCGCCGCCGACAAACCCTGGACCAGCCCGGCCACACCCGCCGGCCAGCAAGTCAAAGCCGGACTGCTCGACACCCAGGCCGGCAATCTGGCCACTCTGCGCTACATCAACCTCGCGCCCAATCTCGACCCCGGCGTGATCGCCGCGCGCATCCTCCCCCGCGAAGCCAGCTTCACCACCTTCTCCGGCCGTATCGTCAAAATCACCTTCGCCCGCGCCGCCGAACTCCCCGCCCCGCCCGCCCCCGCGCCCAAGGAAGGCGAAACCGCCCCGCCGCCCCCGCCGCCCGCTCCGCCGCGTCCCGTTTATGTCGAGCTCACCGACACGCAACCCGACGCCCTGCTGGTCGCCGCCGCGCGCACCCACGCCTTCGAGATCAACGAATGGATTTTCACCGGCCTGCCCGCCAAATCGAGCGACGCCTTCGAGCCCGTGCCCGCGCCCCCGGCAGCGGCCGCCGCTCCCGTCTCCGTGACGACGCCCCCGCTCACCGCGCCGACGCCCGCGCCATGATTCCGATTCGCTATCGAAATTAGCCAAAGGATAATTGGCCGGGGACGTCCAACGCTACACAAGGCACTTTTATCAGTCAGGGCGTATTCGATTCACAGTTGGATGTAGAGTTGGCCGTCCTCGGCCAATTCACCTAAACATGAAACGGAGTTAATTGCTCAGCGCGAGCCACGCAGACCAGTTTACTCGACCCGCAAAATATACCCGCGCAGGTATTCGCTCTCCGGCATCGTCACCAGCACCGGATGATCCGCCGGCTGATGACAGAACTCCACCACCTGAACCTTGCGCTTCGCGTCCGCCGAAGCATCCGCCAGCACACTCCGCAGCTCCGCATCCTGCATGTGGTGCGAGCAGGTGTAGGTCGCCAGCAGGCCGCCCGGCGCGAGCGCCTTCATGGCACGTAAATTGAGTTCCTTGTAGCCGCGCAGCGCCCCGTCCAGCGCGCTCTTCGATTTCGCGAAAGGCGGCGGATCGAGCACGATCAAATCCCAGGTCTCGTCGCGCTTGGCTCCGAAATAATCAAATACGTTCACGGACTCGAACTCAGCCTTCACCCCGTTGCGCTCCGCATTGCGCTTGGCCTGGCTGATGGCGTCGAATGCGCTGTCCAGCCCGCGCACCTGCGTCGCCCCGGCGCGCGCCGCGTGCAACGCGAACGAACCTTGATTGCAAAACGCGTCCAACACCCGCCGTCCTCGCGCATGCCGCGCTACCGCCGCATGCTGTTCGCGCTGGTCGAGGTAAAACCCGGTCTTTTGCCCGTTTTGCAGATCCAGCCAGTAGTCGAAGCCGTCAATCGCATGCCAGCGCGGCGCCCATTCCCGCCCGCTGCGCGTGCTCACCGCCGAGGGCAAACCCTCCAGGCGGCGAATGCTCGCATCATTGCGCAGGATAACTTCCGCCGCGCCCGTGAGCTCGGCCAGGGTCTCCACGATAATCGCCGCGCGCCGGTCCATCGCCAGAGTCTGGATTTGGAGCACCACGGTATCGCCAAATTGATCGGCCACCACGCCCGGCAAATCGTCCGACTCCGACCACACCAAGCGGCGGTTGCCTCCCTCCAAAGCCCCGCCGCGCCGGGCGAGTGCGCGCTCCAACGCGGCGCGGATAAACGCGGCGTCTAGCACCACGCGATCCCGGCTGATCCGCCGCCAGATGATCTGGGACTTGGAGTTGTAAATGCCCGAACCCAGAAAACGCCCGGTGCGGTCGCGCAGCTCGATCACCTCGCCATCGTGCTCGGCCGGGGCGAGCGCCTCGACCTCGTTGGCGAAGACCCAGGGGTGCCCGGAGAGCACGCGGGAGCGGACGTTGGCTTTCAGTTTGATCGCGACTTCGGGCATAGCCGCACACTCCACCCGCCCAGCGCCCATCAAGAAAGCCCAAAAAAGAAAACCATGCGTTCCGCGGCGCCTGACCGCAGAACACCGTCTGCAAAATCCATTGGCCATTGGACAAGGGGTCGCCGTCATTATTGATTACTTCTATGCGTCCCGGCCAAGATACCCGCTCCGATTTTCCGGTTCTCGACCAACAGGTCGGGGGCAAACCGCTCATCTATCTCGATAGCGCGGCCACCGCCCAAAAACCCAGGCAGGTCATCGCCGCGCTCTCCGCCTTTTACGAGCGGGACAACGCCAACGTGCATCGCGGCCTGCACGCACTCTCCATGCGCGCCACCGACGCCTTCGAACACGCCCGCGCCCGTCTGGCCCGTTTCATCGGCGCGGCCGACCCCGCCGAACTCGTTTTTACCGCCGGCACCACCGACTCGATCAACCTCGTGGCCCAGACTTGGGCGGTGGCCAACCTGCGCCCCGGCGACGTCATTCTGCTCACCGAGATGGAGCACCACTCCAACCTCGTGCCCTGGCAACTCGCCGCCGCCCGCACCGGAGCCACCCTACGCTTCCTGCCTGTCGCGGGGGACGACGCCGAGCACGGCCTCGACCTCGAACGGCTCGACGAATTTCTCACTCCGCAGGTCAAACTCTTCGCCTTCACCCACCAATCCAACACCCTCGGTATTCTCAATCCCGCCGCCGAGCTCTGCCGCCGCGCCCGAGCGGTCGGTGCGTTGACCCTGATCGACGCCGCCCAATCCGTCGGCCACGAAACCATCGACGTGCAGGCCCTCGGGTGCGATTTCCTCGCCTTTTCGGGACACAAAATGTGCGGCCCCACCGGCATCGGCGCGCTCTACGGACGCCGCGCCCTGCTTGATGCCATGCCCCCCTGGCGGGGCGGCGGCGGCATGATCGAAAACGTGGAATTCAGCGGCTCCACCTGGAAACCCGCCCCCGAACGCTTCGAGGCCGGCACGCCCAACATCGCCGACGCCATCGCCCTCGCCACCGCCTGCGATTATCTCGACGGCATCGGCCGTCCCGCCATCGCCGCGCATGATCATCACCTCGCCGCGCTGGCCCATGCGGCCATCGCCGAGCTGCCCGGCATCCGCATCCTCGGTCCCCGCCTGGGCTCGCCCCGCGCCGGTCTGGTCAGTTTCGCCTTCAAAGACATCCACGCCCACGACGTCGTCACCGTCGCCGACCAGCAAGGCGTGGCCCTGCGCGGCGGCCACCACTGCAACATGCCGTTGATGAAAAAGCTCGGCCTGCCCAGCACCGCCCGGGCGAGTTTTTACCTTTACAATACCGAGGCCGAAGTCGCCGCCTTCGCCGCCGCGATGCGCAAAGTGGTGAAATTCTTCGGCGCGTAACGGTGGCTAACGCGTCGGCCTGGTTCTACTTGATCAAACCGTGTGGAGGAGTTTCCACCGGGTGTGCGCTTACCCGTTCTTTGGCCGGGGACGGCCAACACTACAAAAGAAACAGGCCATTTTACCCGTTGGAAAGTGTAGCGTTGGCCGTCCCCGGCCAAGCTCCGAGGGCTTTCGGCGCACTCTAGCAAATAGCCCTAGCTCTTCAGGAAGATACCCTTGAGATTCATCTCCAGCGCCTGCGGATTCGGCGAAAAGCGGAGACCGTCGGCCTTGCTGACTTTGCCCGCTTTGATGAGGCGGTAGATGTCCTTGTTAAACGAGAACGTGCCCGAGTCCGCGCCGGATTCGAGCAAGCCCTGCACCTTCTCGTTTTGGCCTTCCAGAATGAGGTTTCGCACCGTACTGTCGGCTGCGAGGACTTCGTTGCAGGGCACACGCCCGCCGCCTTCCAGCGCCGGGATAAGTTTTTGGCAGACGAAGCCGCGCAGCGAACTGGCGATCTGGCGCCGGGCGAGCAACTGCTGCTCGGGTGGGAAAAACTCGAAAAGGCGGGTCAGCGCCTGCGACACCGTGCCGGCATGCATGGTCGAAAGTACCAAGTGGCCGGTTTCCGCCGCCGAAATCGCGGTCTCGAAGGTTTCGCGGTCGCGCATTTCACCGATCAGGATAATGTCGGGGTTTTGGCGCAGCACGGCTTTGATCGCCAGGGCGAAGTCCGGCACGTCCAGCCCGATCTCACGTTGCTGAAAGACTGATTTGTCATCCTGAAAGGTAAACTCGATCGGGTCCTCCAAGGTGATAATGTGGCGGTCGAGATTCTGGTTAATCCAGTTTAGCATCGCCGCCATGGTCGAGCTCTTGCCCGAACCGGTGGCCCCGCAAATCAGCAAAATTCCGTCCTTCGACTTTGCCAGATCCAGCAGCGGTGCAGCCTCCAGGCCGAGTTGTTCAAAGGTGGGCACGACGGCTTTGATGTGACGAAACACCAGACTCACCGTGCCGCGCTGATGGAAGGCATTGACGCGAAATCGTCCGACCTCGGGCGAGGAATAGGCGAAATCCGCCTGCCCGTAATCAATCCAGTTTTGCGCAAAGACCTTAGGCACGTGTTCCTCGACAAAGGCCTCCGCCTCGTGGGGCTGAATCGGCTCCATATCCACCGGCTTTAACCGGCCAGACAGGCGGACGTAGCCGGGGCGGTTGGACTTTATCACAATATCGCTCGCCCCGGAATCGACCGCGAGCTTAAGCAAATCGTTAAAGAGTTCGGTATGCGGGGTCATGCGGCGCGAGTTCGGGAATAACGTTGCGCCCGACTATTTTCACCATGCCATGCCGCGCAAGGTATCGTTTTACCCATCGCATGAAAAAGCGCCCCCTCACCGGCACCATCACCGCCCTCGTCACTCCCTTCCGCAAGCAGGCCGTCGCCTATGACGATCTGGCCAAGCTCGTTGAGCACCAGATCAAGGAAGGCATCGACGGCCTCGTTCCCGTCGGCACCACCGGTGAATCCCCCACTCTCTCGCACGACGAACACCTGGAGGTCATCCGTGCCACCGTCCAAGCCGCCCGCGGCCGCGTGCCCGTCATCGCTGGCACCGGCTCCAACTCCACCGCCGAAGCCGTCCAACTCTCCGCCGAAGCCACCGCTGCCGGAGCCGACGCTCTGCTCGTGGTCGCGCCCTACTACAACAAACCCTCGCAAGAAGGGGTTTTCGGCTACTTTTCGGCCGTGGCCGAGGCGACCGACAAGCCCATCATCCTCTACTCCATCCCCGGCCGTTGCGGCATCGAGATCAGCGTCGGCGTGGTCGAGCGCCTGCGCGCCAAATATCCCCACGTGCGCCATATCAAGGAGGCCGGCGGCTCCGTCGATCGCGTGGACCAGTTCAAGCAGGCCCTGGGCAAAGACATCACCGTCTTGAGCGGCGACGACTCCCTCACCCTGCCGTTTATGGCCGTCGGTGCCGAGGGTGTGATCAGCGTCGCCTCGAACCTGCTGCCCAAGCAGGTCGGGCAACTGGTCGATCTCGCCCTGGCCGACGAGTTCGGCAAAGCGGCTGCCGTGCATCGCCGCCTTTATCCGATTTTTAAGTCGCTCTTTCTGGAGCCGAATCCGGTGCCGGTTAAATTCGCCATGCAACGCGCTGGCCTCATCGGCTCGGCCGAGGTCCGCTCGCCTTTGAGTGAACTCACCCAAGCCTCCACGGCCACGCTCCTCGCCGCGCTCGCCGCCTTCGAGGGCAAAAAGGTCAAAAAGTAATCCCCGCCTATGTCACTCGCTATCGCCGTAATCGGAGCCAAGGGCCGCATGGGCCAGGCCAACATCGCCGCCGTGCAAGAAGCCGGGGCCAAGCTCGTCGCCACCATCGACGCCGGCGATGACCTCGCGGCCGGCATCGCCCAGGCCGGTGTCGTTATCGACTTCAGCTCGCACCGCGCCACCGCCGAGGTGATCGCCCACTGCGTGCGATTAAAAAAAGCCCTCGTGATCGGCACCACCGGCCACAGCGCCGAGGATAAAAAACACCTGCTGGTCGAGGCGGCCAAAATCCCCTGCGTCTGGTCGGGCAACTACTCGGTCGGCGTGAATCTGCTCTTTGCCCTGACGCGCCGCGCCTCCGCCGTGCTGGGCCGCGATTACGACGCCGAGGTGATCGAGATGCATCACCGCTTCAAAAAGGACGCCCCCAGCGGCACCGCCGCCCGCCTGCTCGAAATCATCCTCGAAGAACGCAAGCTCGGGCCAGACGCCCTGCGCCACGGCCGCGAAGGCATCACCGGCGAACGAACCGACACCGAGGTCGGCATCCACGCCTTGCGTGGTGGTGATGTAGTCGGCGACCACACCGTTATGTTTGCCGCGCTCGGCGAACGCTTGGAGCTGACCCATAAAGCATCTGATCGCGGCATCTTTGCGCGTGGTGCGGTCCGCGCCGCGCACTGGGTCGTCACTCGCCCGGCAGGCGTATATGACATGCAGGATGTGCTGGGATTGAGCTGACTTCTTATCCGCCAGTCTTCGTAGCGACTGCAAAGGGAGTAACCCTTGAAACCAAAGGTTACTCCAGAGCTTTATCGTTACTCAGAGTTTCCAAGTAAGGGCGAGCGAGACAAACTCCCGCTCGAACTCACGATCCTTCTCGGTGGCCCCGCTGATCGCGTTATGGTTATTCAAACCGAGATTCTGGGATAGGGTGAACGTGCCGCTGAGGTTTGCCGTAACGTTATAGGTGACGCCGAGGATGGCCGCGTAGTCGAAGTCATCGCGAGCGGCAGGCGAATACTCCGCTTCTGACAGACGACCGGTCAGGTTGGTGCTCCACTGCTTGTTGATGAGGTGTTTCCAAGCCACCTGATATAACGAAGATAGGAAGCTGTTGGTTCCGGTGGATGAAACCGTCCGGCACTGGGCGGTTTTGAACTGGAGTTCGTCGTTAGGATTTACCGTCCACGTAAGTGCGACGTCGGTGTAGAGACCTTCCTCGCGATGGGTGCCGGCATAAACCAAGGCGGATTCCGCATAGCTATGAATCGCCCAGCCGGCCTGGGCATTCAGCTTCAAGTCGGTCCGTAGCTTGCCCTCCACGCCGACGAGATACCGGTCGTAGTGATTGGAAGCGTTTTTCCGTGAAACGGAGTTAAAATCGTTATCCTGAAATTGGTATCCATTGCGGTAACCGAGGTAGTATTCGGGCCCGCCCTTGGTGAAGCTCCGGCCGAAATCCAGTCCGCCCTGGATGTCGTATCGATCAACGTAATTGGCGGTGCCGGCGGCGGCGGTGAGCATATCCCAATACTGAAGTTTACCGACCCCACGGACGAAGCCCGCCACAGTGTCGTAACGCAGGGCCAAATCCGACTTATTTTGCCACTGGTCACGACGCTCACGCGGCGAGGCGGTGGAGAAAGCACTGCCATACGCCCCGTAGTTTACGCCTCTCCCGTCTCCATCAACGAGGGCAAACTCGATCGCGGTGTTCATACTCAATGCATCAAGTTTTTTGATCCAGACAGCCGAGAGCACATGCTTCACGTTGTCCTCTTTGCTTTCGTCCCAATACGTGCTGACGGTGGGCGCATAGACAAAAGAAACGCCCGTCGGAAATTTAGCCGAAATTTTAACCGCAGCGGCAGAAACCGTGGAGCCGATGTCTTTTAACCCACCGGTATCGACCAGATACAGATTATCATCATAGCCGATCAAACCTGAAACGCTCAGCTCGAACGGCGATTGGGGCGCCACCGGGACGGGGACAGGGGCGGCCTCGGCGCTAAATCCGGCGAAAACCGAACAAATCGTTAGGAGACTTATTGAAGTGCGGGTCTGCATAAGAATAAGCCCGCAGTCTACTGGAAGCTGGCTCTCACATCATGGCGTATTCTGATAAGTGATGCGCAGCCCTTGCTTATCCATAGCCTGGTAAATCCAGATAACAATTATCTCGGTTTGCCAAAAAATGCAGAGCGTGTCGGCTGGGTTTAAACTAAGCTGTGCACATGTTTTGGAATCACACTCACGTAGCCTCTCCTCTGGCGGTGATAAACCCCGAGTTGAATAACACTCCGTTTAGAAGGAGCGCCTCGTGATGACGGTGCCGATCATTAATTGCGCAGAAACCTACCAGCGCGATGTCACCAACCTCTGCGCACGGGTCGGCGGACTGCTTTTACAGCATGGCGCGGAGTGCGCTTTGGTGGAGTCGGTTACCCGGCGGCTCGGACTTGCCCTGGGTTTGAATGGGGTCGAAATGGCGCTCATGGCCAACGGCTTTACCCTTTCGACTTTTCGCCAAGGATGTTGCGATACGACGGTAAGGAGAAACCAGGATCGCGGCATCAACATGCACGTGGTCACCGAGGTGCAGCGCACCATGCTTCTGGCGGAAGAGGGTAAACTCGATGCTGCGGGCGTGACTGCACGACTCGATGCGATCACCCCCTTTCGTTATCCACGCTGGCTTGTCTCCGTGATGGTGGGCCTTTCCTGCGCCGCGTTCGCCCGACTCGGCCTGCTGGCGCGCGGCGCGGAAGCGAACTTCGCCACCTACCTCATCACTTTTCTGGCCAGCGGCGTGGCCATGCAGGTCCGCCAGTATCTGGCCTCCCTGCATTTTAACCCCTTGGTGAATTTCGCGGCCGCTGCCTTCATCGCCACCTCGATCGCCGCCCAAGGCTTGATCCACGACTGGGTGGACAGTCCCAAAGTCGCGATGTCGGCCTGCGTTTTACTCTTCGTGCCCGGCTTTCCGCTCATCAACGCCATGTCCGACATGGTAAAGGGCTACATCAACACCGGCATCTCGCGCGGCGTCATGGCCGTGCTACTCCTGCTCGCCTGCTGCACCGGCATCGTGCTGGCCATGACTGTTTGGAACGCTTGGACCTGGCTATGAATACCTTCGTTCTCCTGCTACAAGACTTCGGGCTGGCCGCCATTCCGGCCGTCGGCTTCGCCATGATTTTCAACGTGCCGAAGTCCGCGCTCAAATACTGTGCGCTTGCCGGCGCGATTGGCCACAGCTTGCGCTTAAGCCTCTACAAAATCGGTCCGGTCCCCATTGAGTGGGCGACGCTCATCGCTGCGGCGGTGGTCAGTATGATCGGTGTTTACTGGGCGCAAAAATGGCGCGCCCACCCCAAGGTTTTTACCGTGGCGGCGATGATTCCCATGATCCCCGGCGTCTATTCGTTCACCGCCCTGCTCGCCCTGGTTGAAATCGAGCGCAAAGGCTTCACCCCCGAACTCCTGCGCACCGCCGTGGACAACGGACTGCGCGCTTTTTTTATCATCAGCGCTTTGTCCGTGGGCCTAGCTCTGCCCGGACTCCTTATTTACCGGCGGCGTCCGGTGGTTTGAACAACTCGGTCGGCGGACGGTCAACCGGCGGTAACCCGGATCCTTCCCCCCCGTCTGAGTAAATGCATTTCCTCCTATCACGCCGCATGTCCACTCGCCTGCAAAACTACCTTATCGTCATTCTCCTCTGCATTACGGTGAGCGCCGTTGCCGTCGCGGTTCGCGCCCGGCAACAACTCGCGGACGCCCTCGCCGCCCCGTCATTGCAGGTCAAACGCAACGATTTCAAAGCCGCCTCCGCGCCCACTCCGCTCGCACCGCCCCCGGCTGCGGCACCGAATCCAACTGCCCCCGAAGACAACACCCCACCCGCCGCAATACCCGAACGTTCCGAGGGCGGTCCGCCCTTCAATCGGGGCGACCGTCCCGGCGGTGCCCGCTTCGCCGCCCAAATGGGTGAACTGCTAAAGGATCCCGCGTTCGCCGCCGCCTGGAAAATCGACCAGGAAGCCCGGCTCGACGCCCGTTACAGCGCCTTGTTTAAACAACTCAATCTACCACCCGAAAAACTTGCCGCACTCAAAACCCTTTTAGTCGAGCGCGAGTCTGCCGCCCGCGAGGTTTTTGCCAGCGCCGCCAGCCAGGGCCTGAACCCGCGCGAAAACCGCGACCAGCTCAGACAACTTACCAACACCCTTCAGGCAGAGGTGGATGCCAACATCAAAACCACGTTCGGCGACTCCGTCGCTCAAGCTCTCACCAACTACGCCGAAACCGGCCCCCAGCGCGCCCTCGTCACCGAGCTCACCCAAAAACTCAACTACACCGGCCAGCCCCTCAATGAAAGCCAAACCCAGCAGCTCACCCGCATCCTGGCCGAAACCGGCACCCCTGCCGGTCGGACCGTACTCGTGACCGATGCCACCCTCACCCAAGCCGCCGGCGTGCTCACTTCCAACCAGCTCGGTGATCTGAAAAAATTGCAAAGCGAACAACAAGCCCGCCAAACCCTGGAGGCCAAAATGCGCGCAGCCCGCGAAGCAGCACGTAACTGATTACCGAAGCAACTCCCTTTGGCCAAACCGCGCGCCACTTCCCGCAATCCACGCGCGCACAATACCCTTGCCCGAAACTTTCCGCCACCCGTAGTTTGGCCGTTCCGTTTAGATACAACACCACCATGATCGTCACCACCGCTCAACTCTTCAAACACGCTTACGGAAAATACGCCGTCGGCGCCTACAACATTAACAACGCCGAGCAGGCCATGGGCCTCTTCAAGGGTGCCATCGACTCCCAGGCCCCCTTCATCATCCAGATCTCCAAGGGCGCGCGCAATTACACCGACAAACGCATGCTGGAGGCCATCATCCGCTCCGCCGGCGAGATTTTCCCCGATGCCATTTTCGCGGTGCATCTCGACCACGGTGACGAGCAAACCTGCTACGATTGCATCGATTCCGGTTTCTTCAGCTCCGTGATGATCGACGCCTCCCACGATCCGTTCGAAAAGAACGTCGAAATCACCAAACGCGTCGTCGACCGCGCTCACGCCAAGGGCATCTCCGTCGAAGCCGAACTCGGCATGCTCGGCGGCGTCGAAGAAGACATCGTCGTCGAGGAAGGCCACTCCTGCCTCACCGACCCAGCCGAGGCCGAAGAGTTCGTCAAACAGACCGGCTGCGACTCCCTCGCCTGCGCCATTGGCACCTCCCACGGCGCGTTCAAGTTCAAGGGTAAACAGTCCCTCCACTTCGACGTCCTCGAGAAGATCAAGGCCCGCATGAACGGCTTCCCGCTCGTGATGCACGGCTCCAGCTCCGTACCGCAAGACGAGGTCGCCCGCATCAATGCCGCCGGCGGCACCATCGCCGGATCCATGGGCGTGGACGTCAACGAATACCTGCCCGCCGCCAAACTTGGCGTCACCAAGATCAACATCGACACCGACGGCCGCTTGGTTTGGACCCGCGTTCACCGCGAGTTCTTCCGCGACAAACCCTCCGAGTTCGACTTCCGCCCACCCGGCAAGATTTTCATCGCCGAATACGCGAAGTTCATCGCCAGCCGCAACGTACTCCTCGGCAGCGCCGGTCAATTGACCGATCTACGCAACAGCCTCAGCAAGTAATCTACGGCGACCTGCATCCCCCCAAAAAACGCGGCCCTCGCATGGGCCGCGTTTTTTTGTCCACGGCTTTCGCTACTCGCTACCACGAACGCGCCTGGCTTACGTGGCAGGAGCCAAAGGCAAGGTAACCGTCAGCAGCGCCCCCCGCCCCGTTTCGCTGCGAACCGTAATATCGCCTCCGTGCTTTCGAATGATTTGGTGGCAAATACGCAAACCCAGCCCTTGCCCACCGCGCTTACTGGATCGTGGTGCCTGAAAAAGCGCCGTTTTCTCTTCACCTTCGGCAAAACCGCGTCCATCATCAGCCACTTCCGCCCTGACGACGCCGCTCACTACGGAAAGTGTAACACGCACCTCTTCTGCCGCAGCCTCGAACGCGTTTTTGAACAGATTCTGAAACACCCTGTGCAATTCGTAACGGTCGCCCATCACTACCGCCAGCGACGTATCCTCGGACCGGGAACCTGCCTCACCGCAGCGCGGCCCCACGATTTTTAAATGTGGACTGTTAAAAAACAAAACCGAGCGCACGTGTTCTATTTCCGCCTGTAGATCGAGACGTTCGCGCACGTTCACCTTGCTATCGTTATAACGACAGGTCTGGGCCAAGTGCAGCAGGTAGTTGGAGGTGTGTTCGAGTTTCTTGGCGATAAGATCGATGGGCTTGGCTTGGTCACCCACGACATCCTTTAACTGTGTAGTTTCATGAATCAACCTGGCCGTGTAACCTAGGGTGGAGAACAGAGCGTTTTGTAAATCGTGCACCATCGACGCCGATGCCTCGCCATACCCGGCCATGGAATCCTTGGCCTCCAGCTCTCTCCTCAACAGCCCGATCACGCCTTCCATCTCCCGGATAGCCGCCGAACGCCCGCGCCGTCTGATCGCGATCGACACTTCGTGGTGCGTAAGCGCCAGTAAATCCTGCGAATCAAAGGGCACCTGCAAACATTGCTCCGCGATTACCTTCACCCCGCGCCCCGCGCCCAACACCATCACCGACATTTCCGCGTCAAAGGCACGCAGTTCCACCGCCAATTCCTCCGCTGAACGCCCCCCTTCACGCCAATCCAACAACAATAATGCATAACGCTGCTCCCTCAGCCTCGTTGTCGCCTGATTATAGGTTTTGACCAACTCGACCTCAAATTCCTCCTCCAAACGTTGGTGCACCCGGCCCCGGGTCTCACCGTCAGTCGCCACAACTAAAATCATTGGCAGCTTCGCCGCCGCTCCCGCATCTTGGTTTATCGCAAAGGGATTATCGCTCCCCCGTGTGCTACTTAGAGCAGAAACGCCCGAGGGAGGCTGTATAGTAGTCTGGTGATCACTCATTGCCATGCGACAAGACACCTGCCGACTAGCGGGCGAGGTGGATTAACCACCCTACCGACATCGCCCTGCTTGTAAGAATGTAAATTTGAACACAAGATATTAGACCCTAAGTTATAAGCCCACGCTTCTGTCAATGCCCCGGTGTCCTGTTCCAACTTTTAAAACTTTTTGATGAACCAAGCCCTAATTGCTCTAACTTGCCTAATACTCGGGGCCCTCTTTTCCTGGCTTTTGTTGCGTGGCCGGACCGCAGCGCTTGGCGAACGTGTTCTCGCCCGCGAGAGCGACATCCTGCGTCTCCAAACCGAGCTCGCCGCCACGCGCCAGCGCCTCGAAGACGACCGTGTCGCTCTCAACTTAACCAAAACCGCCCTTGCTGCCGACCGCGCCACCGCCGACGAAAAAATCGCCGCCCTCACCACCGCCCACGAACGCGCGGCCAACGAATTCAAAGCCCTCTCCGCCGCCGCCCTTCAGGCCAATAACGCCGCCTTCCTCGACCTCGCCAAACAAACCCTCGGCGAGTCCCGTCAACTCGCCGACGGCGACCTCGAAAAACGCCAGCTCGCCATCGACGCCCTCGTCAAACCCCTCCGCGAAACCCTCACCCAGGTCGAAGCCAAAATCACCGCCTTCGACCAGACTCGCGCCGCTTCCGCCGCCGCCCTTGCCCAACAACTCCAAACCCTCTCCCAAAGCCAGGCCACTCTCCAAACCGAAACCGCCCGCCTTTCCACCGCCCTGCGCTCCACCACCACCGCCGGCACCTGGGGCGAGCTCCAACTCCGCCGCGTAGTCGAGCTGGCCGGCATGACCGACTACTGCGACTTCACCGAACAGACGTCCGTCACCACCGCCGGCGACTCCCCCGCCCGCCTCCGCCCCGATCTCGTCGTCCGCCTCCCCGCCGGCCAGCGCATCGTCGTCGATGCCAAAGCCCCCAACGAAGCCTACCGCGACGCCGCCACCGCCCCCGACGAAGCCACCCGCGCCCTCAAAATGGCCGAGCACGCCGCCAAGGTCTCCGCCCACGTAAACGCCCTCGGCGCCAAAGCCTACTGGGAACAATTTCAACCCTCGCCCGAGTTTGTGGTGCTCTTCCTCCCCGGCGACCAATTCCTCGCCGGCGCCCTTTCCGCCGATCCTGAACTCCTCGAACGCGCCATCCTCAAAAAAGTCCTGCTCGCCACCCCGGCCACCCTCATAGCCCTGCTCAAGGCCGCCGCCTATGGCTGGCGTCAGGAAACCGCCGCCCAAAACGCCGTCGAAATCACCGCCCAAGCCCGCGAACTCTACGACCGGGTCTGCGGTTTCACCGAACATCTCGGCAAAATCGGCCCCGCGCTCGACACCGCCGCCAAGAGCTACAACGCCGCCCTCAGCACCCTGGAAACGCGCGTCCTCCCCTCCGGCCGCCGCCTCGCCGAACTCGGAGCCAAGGGCAACAAAGACCTCCCCGCCGCACTCCCCGCCGCCGACCTCGCCCCCCGCGAAATCGCCAAACGCGGATAAACTAATCGGCCGCTCCGCCGTCGCCTCCGTCACAGCTCACTCACCCTGCACCAGCGGCCCACCCAACCGCGCCTCTCACGAGGCGCGGTTTTTTTATTTGCCCGAATGCGTCGCTATTTTCGCCGCTGCCTGCATACTGCCCCCTTGAGCACTTCGTCTACCTCCTCCCCCGTGCTCGCTCCGGCGCTCGCGTTCGATCCCGCCGCCAGCCTCAAAGTCGCCTTCATCGGTTCTTACCCGCCGCGTAAATGCGGGATCGCCACCTTCACCCAGGACTTGCGAACCGCCACGTTCGCCTTGTTTGGCCGCCCCGCATCCTGCCCCGTCATCGCCATAAACGACGGTGCCGAACGCTACGATTATCCGTCCGAAGTCATCTTCGAAATCACCGAACAAGACATGGCCAGCTACGAACGCGCCGCCGAATTCCTCAACCGCAGCGAAGTCAGCGTGGTCAGTCTCCAACACGAATTCGGCATCTTCGGCGGCAGCGCCGGCGGTCACGTGCTCGCCCTCGTGCGCGCCCTAAAAATGCCCGTCGTCACGACGCTGCACACCGTCCTGCGCGACCCCGGTCCCGAGCAGCGTCGCATCATGGAGGCACTTATCATGGCCTCCGCCCGCCTCGTCGTCATGACCGAGCGCGCCCGCCGCTTTCTTCGCGAGATCTACGACGCCCCCGCCGAAAAAATCGACGTCATCGCCCACGGTATCCACGACGTGCCCTTCGAGGAACCTGATCGTTTCAAAACCATCCTCGCCGTGGACGACCGCCTCGTCCTGCTCACCTTCGGCCTGCTCTCCCCCAACAAGGGCATCGAACACGTCCTCAACGCCCTGCCT
>CANIWJ010000043.1 GCA_947471035.1 Verrucomicrobiota bacterium | reverse complement strand
TACTGCACGCACTGCTTGCCCACGTAGAGGTTGATCTTGGCCGGCGCGCCGCCCACGTAGCCGAAATCCGCATCCGCCATTTCTCCCGGACCGTTCACGATGCAACCCATGATGGCGATTTTCACCCCCTTCAGGTGCCCCGTCCGCGCCCGGATGCGCTGCGTGGTGGTCTGCAAATCAAACAGCGTGCGCCCGCAACTCGGGCAGGCCACAAACTCGGTCTTGCTGCTGCGCGTGCCGGCCCCTTGCAGCACATTGTAACTCAACTTCAGCGCGCGCACCGGATCCTGCTCCGTCTCGATGCTCACCATATCGCCCAACCCGTCGCACAACAGGGTGCCGGTAAGTACGGAAGCATCCAGCAGGCGCGAGAGAAAATCCGGGGCCGGCGCGACCTGGGTGGCGGCGGTATTACGAATCCATAGCGGGGCCCGTATGCCCGATTCCCGCAGGGCTTCGACCAGTGCCCGATATCGGCCGACGGGATGATAACCCGCCGCGTTTGCCCCGTTCGCATCCAGCGTGATGATCAAGCCCGCATCCCCCAACTGCCGCAAGGTAGCGGCCAGCGGCGAAGCCTCGACGGTCAAGGCTTCGGCGGTGGTGGCCACCGCGAGGGCGTGGCCGCGAGCACGAACCAGCTTGGCGAGCCCGGCCAGGGTCTCGGCGTCTTCCGCAGTGGCGGCGAAGTCCCGCACCCAGACCGCCGGTGCAGACGGATTCACCCCGACTAAATCGGCGGGCGTGAGCTCCACAGCGAGCTCAAGAAAGGGCGTGGCCCCGACGGGAAACTCGACTGCCCGCAGCGCGGCTAAGTCGGCCGGGGAGGAGATCGGCACCAACACGCCTTCGACCGGCGTATCCACCAGTCGCACCGCCGCGAAGGCTTTAACCGCTTCGGCCAGCGCGGCGACCGAAGCCACTCGGGTGATCACGCGCGGCGGCAACTCCGGCCCAACGGTGAAGCCCGGCCCGAGCACCAGCGTCGTGACGGGGCGTTTGGTGTAAACGTAGGGATCCAGGGCATCGGTCGCCGTCACTTCGGGCGCGGCGGCAGGGAGCGCCGCCTTCGCCCAGCCCGCCATGGCTTTGCGCGCCAGCGCCTGGGCCACGGGAATCTCATAAACACTATCCTCCGTCAGTGAGACGCGCAGGGTGTCGCCCAGGCCGTCGGCCAGCAGCGAACCAATGCCGATGGCGGATTTGATGCGTCCATCCTCGCCATCGCCGGCCTCGGTCACGCCCAGATGCAGCGGATAATCCATGCCTTCCTGGTCCATGCGCGCAACGAGCAGGCGGTAGGCCTGGATCATGACCTTGGGGTTGGAGGACTTCATCGAGAGCACGATGTCGTGAAACCCATGCCCGCGGCAGATGCGGAGAAACTCCAGCGCACTCTCCACCATGCCGAGCGGGGTGTCGCCGTAACGGTTCATGATGCGATCACTGAGCGAACCGTGGTTGGTGCCGATACGCACCGCGCGGCCCAGCGACTTGCACCGCAGGATGAGCGGCGTCACCGCTTCGTGGATGCGCTCGAGCTCGGAGTGGTAAGTCGCATCGGTGTAATCGAGCACGGCAAATTTCTTTTTGTCGGCGTAGTTGCCCGGATTGATGCGGATTTTTTCCACGTGCTCGACCGCCTCCATGGCGGCGGAGGGCAGGAAGTGAATGTCAGCCACCAAAGGCACGTGCGAGAATCCGGCGGCGGCAAACTGCTCCCGGATCGGCCGCAGCGCGCGGGCGGCCTGCACGTTGGGCGCGGTGATGCGCACGATCTCGCAACCGACTTCGGCGAGGGCGATGGCCTGGCGCACGGTGGCGTCGACGTCCTGCGTGTCGCTGGTCGTCATCGACTGGACGCGCAGCGGGTTGCTCCCGCCGATGCCGACGCCACCGATCTTCACCTCACGGGTGAGGCGTCGGCGGGTTTGAAAGCGGGACAGCGCGTAGGGCAAAGAAGTCATGGTGGCGGCAAACGATTGCACGCTAACTTTGGCCCCCCGCGCCCGTTGTCGAACGGGGAATGCGAAACATCAGACCGCCTGAAAAAGCAGCAACTGCTGCATGCCCGGCACGGTAACCAATCCCTTATCGGTGATGCGGATCTCAGGAATCACCGACAGCGGAATCAGGTTGAAACCCATATACGGCAGCGTGCAACCGGCCGCCACCCAGGCTTTTTTGAGCTTGGTGGTGAGTTTGGCCACCGCCGGAGCACGCAGATCGGACAACAAGCCGGCCACCGGCAGCGCGACCGAGGCGACGACCTTGCCTTTGTTAACCACGCAAACGCCGCCGCGCAGCTCGCGCAGGGTTTCGACGGCGAGGCGCATGTCAGCCTCGTTGGTGCCGGCTACGATCAGGTTGTGCGCATCGTGCCCGACGGTGCTGGCCACCGCACCCGCCTTGAGCCCGAAGTCCTTGAGCAGGCCGTGCGCGACCGCGCCGGACTTGCCGTGGCGCTCCAACACGCTGACGAAGCACAATCCGTGACGCGCGAAATGTTCGTCCCAGCTAGCGGCCGGTTCGAGCGCCACCCGGTCGTGAAACAGGATGATGCCCGGCAGCGCGGTGCGGATGCAGTTGGCCACCACGGGCGCGGTCGGCAGGGCGGGCGTGAGCGGGGCCGACTTGGCGGCGGCGGGCAACTTGACGGTGGCGTAGGCCTTTTTCGGATAGGCGTAGCGCTTGGAGAGCGCGGCATCGAGCACGCGGGTGATCTTGCGGTTCTTCACCACCAGCTCGCCGCCATACCAGGTGCTTTGCGGCACGAGATCGTCGTTGAGCAGCACCAGATCGGCGCGACGCGCGGGGGCAATGCCACCGATCTCGCCATCAAGACCGTAGCGGGTGGCGGGGTTCAGGGAACCGGCGCTCCAGGCGGTGGTTTTGGCAAAGCCAGCCACGACCGCCTGACGCGCCACCCAGTCGAGACCGAAGAGGAAGAGGTCGTCGGCGTCGCGGTCGTCAGTACACACGCAGACGCGTTTGGGCGAGGCACCGGCCTCGGTCACAGCCTTGATCGCGTGGGGCAGCGAGTGCCAGGGCGTGGTCGGCGGTCCGCCGCGTAGGAAAATCCACACCCCGGCCTCAAGAAAATCCTCGGCGATGTCGCGGTCGATGGCCTCGTGGGTGTCGGTGATGCCCGAGGCAGCCCCGGCGGAGACGAATTCGCGTCCGTAGATGTGGCCGCACACCGGGCGACCCCGTTTCAAGGCTTCGGCGAGCACGCCGTGCGAGCGGGCATCGCCCATGGCGACCTGCACGAAATCCATTTTCTCGCCGAGCGCGAGCGCCTCGGGCCAGCGGTCGAAGAGCGCGCCGATCTTGGCCGGAGTAAGGTCGCCGCCGGCCGTCTCGAACTGCGACGAAGTGGCGGGCACGGTGCTGGGCACGGTGAGAAAGATGTTTAAGGGGGCCTGACGGGCGTCGCGCAGCATCCACTCGATGCCCTCGGCGTCGCACACGTTGCCGATCTCGTGGGAGTCGCAGAACAGCGTGGTCGTGCCGTTGAGCAGCGCGGCCTCGGCGTAAGCGCAGGCGGTCATCATGCTGCTCTCTATATGCACGTGCGGATCGACCAGGCCGGGTGCGAGAATGGCCCCGACGGCGTCGTGGACGGCGAACCTGGCCCCGGCGACGGCGGCATAGTGTTTCTTGGCGGTGCCGGCGGGTTTCACGCAGGCGATGCGACCGGCTTTGATCCAAACCTCACGGTCGTTATGGATGCGGTCGGTGTAGGTCGAGAGCAGGCGGGCGCCGGTGATCACCAGATCGGGCGCGACCCGGCCCATCGCCACGGCGGCGAGGGTGCGGGTGAGGGTGTGCAGCGGGGCGACGGAGAAACGGGTGAGTGGCATGGTAGGGGCGGGGAAATCGTTAAAACAAAGACGGACGCGGGGTGACGGGTCAGAGTTCTTTGAGCACGGCGCGAAGGACGCGGACCGCGTTTACCGAGGAGGTGTGTTCGTGATCGTCGATCACATTGGCACCTTGCTGGCCACCAGCGAGGTCACTGAGGGCGCGGATGGCGAGAAAAGGCACTTCGTTGGTGTAGCAGACGTGCGCGTAGGCGACGGTTTCCATATCGGTGCAGCGAGCCTGCCAGACTTTGAAGAGGTGCTCGCGATAGGCTGCGTTGTCGAGAAACACGGAGCCCGTCACGCCGGTGCCGCCTACCTCGACCCGCAAGGTACGACCGGTCACCTCGCCCTTGATCGGACCGAGCTTTTCCAACGCACGCCGGGCGGCGGCGAGCAGGGCAGAATCGGCCGGGAAGGTCGGAGTGCGTTTAAAGCCGGGCTGGCTGGCGCGAGTGGCCACCACATCGTCGGGGTGAATCATGCCGAAGTTGGGATACTTTTTCTTAAAATACGCGGCCTGGTGATAACCGCCTTTGCCGTCTTCGTTAAAGTAAGCGGCCTCGTCGTGATAAGCCCAGCGCTCAGGGATGACGACGTCGCCAACCTCAAGCGCGGGGTCGGTGCCGCCCGCCACACCGGCAAAAAGCACGTGGGTGATCGGGTATTTGAGCAGGGTGAGTTGCAGAGCCATGGCGGCGTTGACCGGGCTCATGCCGGTCTCGACTACGACCACCGGGCGACCTTCGAGTTCGCCCCGGTAAAAACGAAACCCGAGCACCACCTCGGAGGTGAACCCGGGGCCAGTGAGATCGAAGGCTTTGATCATGGCCTCCATCTCCGGCGGGTAGGCGTTGAGAATGGCGATGAGCGGTGGCTTGGTCGCGGTAGCTGGCTGTGCGCTTAAACCGAGCGGCAGAAGCAGAAACGTGAAGAGGGTAAGTAGAAAGGTGGAGCGTCGCATAACGATGGTCAGCAATGCATGTGCCACTAACCCGCCCCCCCCGCCAGCCTACACGTAGCGCGCGCCTTATCCTCGTCCCCGCGTTGAAAAAGTCCGCTTCCGGGCCGAGATGGCCGAGCCATGCGAGACGGACGATCAACTCGGTTATGTTGAAGACAGCGCCTCGGACAAAATCAAGTTTCCTATAGTAAAAAGGCGGCATTTTGTGCCTCCTCCAGCAGGGCAAACGCGAGTGCCTGCCCCTAAGTTACTCCGCCTCCCCCCGCCAATCTATGACCCGAACGCCCAAAAACATTCGCGCCCTCGCACTCGCAACCGCCCTCCTACTCGCGGGCGTGCCTCTTGCCCGCCAAATCCTCTCCATCCCTGCCGAAGCGGATGCACCGGCCCTGACGGCCGGACAGCCCGTCACCCCCGACAACACTGGCACACTCAGTAGGGTCCCCGGCAAGGCTCAGTCCGGCACACCTACTTTTGCTGCAAGTGGCCTGGCCGCTATCCCAAGGGACGACCCAGCCTCCCAAAATCCTGTGGAACGCGCCGTCGCCCTAGGCCGGATTCTCGCCACCCGTCTGGAGCCCGCCGCCTCGGCCAACCAATGGCTGAGGACACGCCTTGTGCAGACCTCCGTGCAGCCGCGACCCGTGCGCGTCGTCGAGCTCTGGTTAATGGACCCCGCCGCTCCCGCCGCCACGTGCCTGCGTCGCGAAATGTTTTTGGCCGATCAACTCATCGTCCGGGCTCCTCTCGCCGCCGAGGAACTGCCCTTGCGGCAACGCTTCGCTGCCGCCGGCCTATTACTCTCTGAACGGCTGGCTGAGGGTCTTTTCACCGTGCGCCTGACCAAGGCAGAGCTTGATGCCGTGCCCGCCGCCTTGCAGTTCCTGGCCGCCCATCCCGAGCTGGCTTCCTCCGCCGAGGCCGATGGCGTGGGTTTCGGCGGCGGCACGCCCAATGACCCCCGGTTTTCCGAACAATGGGGCCTGCATAACACCGGCCAGCTCAGTGGCACCGTGGATGCCGATCTGAATGGGCCGGAGTTCTGGGACATCCTGGACAGCACCCCCGGCCTCGTCATCGCCGTGCTCGATTCCGGCTTAAACTTCACTCATCCCGACCTGCAAAACATCGCCTGGGCCAACCCCGGCGAGATCAGCGGCGACGGCATCGACAACGATTTGAGCGGCAAGATCGACGACCTCACCGGCTGGGATTTCGTTAACAATGATAATAATCCCACCGACGACCACGGCCACGGCTCCAACGTCTCGGGCATCATCGCGGCCAATCGCAACAACGGGGTGGGCGTCGCCGGGTTGCTCAGTGGCGTGCAGATTCTCACTTGCAAGATCCTCAACGCCAGCAACAGCGGCCTGACTTCCAACCTCATTGCAGCCACCACCTACGCCCGCCAGCGCGGCGTTTCCCTCATGAACTTATCGCTGCAAAACTACCCTTTTAGCACCGCACTCAATACCGAGTTTACCGCCTGCCAGGCGGCCGGTATTTTACTGTCCATTTGCGCGGGCAACCAGGGGGTCAACAACGACCTCACGCCCAACTATCCCAGTAGTTACTCCCACCCCAACATCATCGCCGTCGGCAACCACGACCGCACCGACGCCCGCTGGTCCGGCACCTTCAATCCCTCCAACTACGGATTGGTCAGCGTCGATTTATTCGCCCCTGGACGTGACATCCTCTCCCCCATCCTCGGCACCGCCTATTCCAGCTATACCGGCACTTCCCAAGCGACGCCCTATGTCACTGCGATCTGCGGCGCGCTCAAGTATGCCAACCCCACGTGGACCGCCGTCGAGATCAAGGCCAGTGTGCTCAGCTCAGTAGTCACCAAAGCCGGTTACAACGGCCTCTGCGTTACCGGCGGTCGCGCCCACGCGGTCAACTCCGTCGCCCATGCCTTTCGCCAGCTTCCCAACCAAGACACGGACGGCGATCAATTCTCGAACCTCTTTGAATATCTGGCAGGTACCCGCATCGACAGCACAGCTCAACGTCCCGCTTTCGTCAGCGATATCCAGGACGGCTTTTTGCGCCTCCGCCTGCCCCGAGTCGCACGACCAGACGCCCACTTCGTCATTGAGACCTCCACAGACTTGCTCGGCTGGACCAGCGTCGGCGTCACGGATTTCAGCACCCCGGATACACTCCTTGGTGGCGTCGCCCTGGCAGGCACTACACGGGTTTTTTTACGAATCCGTGCCGTCCCCTGATCGTCATTGTCAAGCCCGGCCGCCGCCCACGCCAAATCGAAGCCACACGGGACCAGCCGACCTTTCGCCATCGCGGCAAACCCCTGCCGACCCGATCCCCGGCAAAATCCAGTTCCTTATCAGTCATCTAGCAGTTTTTTTCCAAAAAACTCCTGTCCCTGCTCCAGGCCCGCCCGGTCTCCAGCCTCATCCAGTTTCCTATAAGCAGTCCTCAAGCACCGCTCGAATCGCCGGGCTGTGGATCGAGGGTACCACGATCTGCAAGCCGGTGGTCAACCCGCCGGTATCCGGCAGCGGCACGGGCAGCGCCAGCACCGGCAGACTACCCATGCTGGCCGGCACCGTCAGACCGAGGATGCGTGAGCGCATTTCCAGGGTGCATTCAGCCTTGGTCACGGCCGCGCAGGGCGAGGACGGCAACACGATGAAATCGTAATCGCGGAATAAAGCCGCCCACGCCGCGGTGATGGCGTCGCGGTTGGCTTGGGCGCGGGTGATGTCGGCGGCCGTGATCGTTCGCGCGCGGTCAATACGGGCCCGAACGTTGGGGTCGTAACGGTCGCGATAACGATCATAAAACGGTGCGTGGATACGCCAGGTCTCGGCCCCGCCCAAAATGGCGTACAGCTCGGCGGCGGGCGCAAACAAGGGCAACAACTCGGCGGCGATGCCGGCGGGCAATGCGGGCGCAAGACGCGTGGCGGCGGCAAGAAAGGCTTTCTCAACGTTGGCTTCCAAACCGGGTAACACGAGGTAAGCACCCTTAAGCTTGGAACTTGGAGCCGGGAGCGGGGAGCTCGCGTTTTCAGGTATCAAGGCATCGAGGACGGAGCGCAGATCGGCGGCATTACCGGTAAAAAAACCCGGCGTATCGAGACTCTCAGCCAGAGGATAGCCGTCGGCGATCCACGGATGGCGCGGGGTCATCCTAAAACCGTAGAGTCCGCAAAAGGCAGCCGGCACTCGGATGCTTCCACCCGTGTCGGTACCGAGGGCGAAGGGAACGACCCCGGCCTTGACCAGCAGAGCCGAACCCGACGACGAACCGCCGGTGGTGCGGCCGGGATGACCGGGAATCTCGCAGTCGCCGTAGTGCGGGTTTTCCCCGGTGATGCCATAGGCGAACTCGTGCATGTGCGCTTTGGCCGCAAGGGCGGCTCCGGCGGCGCGCGTGGCGGCAATGAAGCACCCGTCCGCCGGCGCGAGTCCTGTGGGCGGGTGCCACACCTCGGGTAAAAACACCGAGCCTGCAAAGGTAGGCAGTCCGGCGGCGTCGAACAGATCCTTGGCCGCGAAGGGAACTCCGCGAAGGGGCGCTTGCACGGCGACGTCCGACACTGCGCCCAGCTCAGCGGCTAACGTGGCTTCGGGCGCGAGCCAGGCGAGGGCGGCGCGTTGCTGCGCAGGCGCGAGCGCAGCAACCCGCTCGTGAACGAGACGGGCGGCAGCGGCCGGACCGAGGTTTTTCCAATCGGAAAAGGTCACGGCTTGATCGCCACTGTAACCTGGATCTCGACCGTGGCGTTTTTGGGCAGACCGGCGACGGTGACGGCAGCCCGGGCGTGGCGGCCGGCTTCGCCAAACAATTCCACGAACAAATCGCTGGCTCCGTTGATCACGGCGGGCGCGTCTGGGAAGGCGGATACGCCGTTCACATAACCACCGACATAGAGAATGGCCGCGACTCGGTCGAGGGAGCCGAGGGCGAGCTTGATGTTGGTCAGCACGTTGAGCGCACAGATTTTAGCCGCCTCGCGCGCGGTCTCGATGGTGTGCTCTTTGCCCACCTGGCCGACGTGGGTCATCTGGCCGTTAAAGGAGGAAATAACCCCGGCGAGAATGAGCGTATCGCCATGGATGCGATAGGGCACGTAGCTGCCGGCGGGCGCGGCAGGCACAGGCAAAGTCAGACCGAGAGAAGCGAGTTTGGTTTCGATGGCGGACATGGTGGAGCGAGGAGTTGTGAGCTAGGAGGAGGGAGGGAAGAGGCTCAAGCTTCGGAAGCTGCGTCGCTAAGCATGTACCGGTCTAATCAAAAATCGCCTCGGGCAGGTAGGCGGTGATGGTCGTGGTGGGCACGTTGACCAACTGGCTGACCTTCAAATCGAGCACGACGCTGCACAGGGTGTAGGCGAGCTGCGGAGTGACGCCGAGCCGGTGCACGATGAAGTCGATGGCGCGCCGCACCGCTCGTTTACTGGCCTCGCGCGGGTCGACATCGGACTCGATGAACAGATGCCAAGGCTTGGTCGCGTAGCGCGGAGGCGTGAACGACTGGGCGGGAAAAATCGCGTAAGGTCCGGTAAGGGGCCGCGCGGGGTTCTTATGCAGGCGAAAGGTGAACGTGGCGTCCATCGGGGCCTCCATGCCATTGATGCAAACTTCACCATCGCCCTGCGCGGCGTGGCAGTCGCCCGCGAGCACACCGGCCCCGGGGGTGAAAACCGGCAGGAACAGACGGGTGCCGGCGGTCAGGTGGCGCACATCGAGATTACCGCCGAAGGCACCCGGGGCACGGGTGCGAAACTCGCCGGACTCGGCGCGTTGCACACCGATGATTCCGGCAAACGGATGCAGATCCAGCGTCACGCCGGGAAAACTGCGGGTCACGCCGCCTTCCAGTTTCCAGATGAAGAGATGGTGGTCGGGGAATTCACCAGCCAGCAGACCCAGGCCCGGGATGAGGCTGGTCCAGGCGAAGCCGTGGTGGGCATAATCATCGATAACGATTTCCAGCGTGTCACCGGGCACGGCACCGTCGATGGCGACGGGGCCGGTCAGCGAGTGGATTTTTGCGGCATCGAAACGCGAGACAAAATCCGCCGCGCTCCAATCGGGCTTCACTTGATAGCCGGAAGAATCGGCGCAGTGGAACGTGACGGTATCGCCGGGCGCGACCACGAGCCGGGGCGGAAGAGCATTGTTCCATCGGTCGCAAAAGGGTTCGGCAGAAAGCGTATGGTGCATGGGCAATGCCGGGAGACGCGCGGTTAAAAGGTTAACAGGAGAAACCCGGGGCCTGAAAGAGCGCGCGGCCGTGACGATAGGTCGCGAGCACGTCGGCCGGGCTGATGCGGGTGACGATACTGGCCAGCAGATGGCGGGTATGGCGGAGGTGTCCTCCGGTAAAATCGAGCGCGACAAAACTAGCGGGTAGGCCGATCTCGAGCGCGCCGTAGTGGTCGCCGCCGAGAGCGGCGCGAATGTTGCTGGTGGCCATTTTCAGGATCGCGGCCGGTTCGGGGGTCAAAGCGTCGGCAAATTGGGAGCGGGCGAGCTTGTAGGTGAAATCGAGCTCCGCGAACAAGTTAGGCGGGTTGAGCATCACGTTGTCGGTGCCGAGCAGAAGATTGGCTCCGGCACGCAACAAAGCCGCGACCGGCGGCAAGGGCAGGCCAAGGGTGGCGTTGGCGCGGGGATTCACGACGCCGGTTTTTCCCGAGCGCACGAGCAAGGCGATCTCTTCGGCGGTGGCGACGGTGAGGTGAACGATGAGATGGGGATCGTATTCGGCGAGCGCGCGAGCGAGGTCGCCGCAGCCCGTGATGACGAGCGAGAGGTCGCGGTAGCCGGCGTTTTCCAGGCAATGGATGGCGCGCAGCTTTTTCGTGGCGGAAGTGAGCGCACGAATCTCGGCCCAAGCGGAGGTCGTGAGATCGTTCATCGTGCTCTCGGAGAACCCGTCGGCGACGGCGAGCAATTCGGCGATTTCGGCCCGATGGATGGGCGGAAGGGAGAGGGCGGGTGCGTTGGCCCGAAGCTCGGCGGCAGAAAAGGGCGAGTCGTTGAACTGCCCTAGAATGATGGATTCCACCCCGGTGGCGGCGGAGGCCGCGCGAAGGAGACGCGCGCCGTCGGGGCCCTGCTCGCGGAAATCGAGATGGGCCACGGTGCCGCAGCGCGCCATGTAGCGGAGATGGGCTTCGAGGTGGGGCTGGTGGGTGGTGGGGGTCAGCTTGGCGAGTTCACGGTATTTGTAGCCGTGGGGCCGGAAAAAACCTTCTTCCAAGGTGAGGCCGGTCGCGCCGTCCGGCAGGGCGGAGTCGCCCAGGTGAGTGTGGCTGTTGTAAAGACCGGGCATCACGACCACCGCGCCGTCATCCAAAGCGTTGCATGGAGCGATGCGATCTAACGCGGTGATAGTATCTCCCACCCAAGCGAAACGCGCGCAACGAAACGGGGCGAGTTCCGGACCGACAAGGACGACGCAATCAGTGAGTTGACCGGAAGCAGACATCTACGGGTAGAGGGTATTTAAGAAACCAAATGGATAGGCAGGGCTTCGAACGGTGCGGCGGCGCAGGCGGCACGGTATGCGACGAGATCAGCGCAGGCGGCAGCAGGCACATGGCGTGACGGAACTGCGAAGGTTAATTCAGGCTGGTCAAAAGGCCACGGCGCAAGGTGGTAGGTTTGTCCGCCGCGTGGAGTGCAAACCACGGCATGACGCGTGCCTGTCGCGTCGGGATGGGTGTGGCGCAGGGGACGCACTTGATCGTAGCCGACGCAGGTCAAAAGCGAGAGGTTGTCGCAAAACTGCAGAAACTCGAAGCCTCGCTGAAGTTGCTCACCGGTGGCGTAAGTCGCGAGTTCTGTCGGCAAAACGGCGATAAGTTCGCGCTGCCGGCGAAGTTGTCCTTCGATGAAAGCGGCGTGCAAAGGACGATCGTCCTGAGCGATGGTGGAAAGGTCGGCCTGCTCGGTCAGCAAGTTGACGGTGTGCATCGAAATGAGGATGGCCGCGAAAGGATGCTCGGCGGCCACGGCCTCGGTGGCGCCCCCCCCGCACCGCCAGATAATCGGCGAGATCAATCTCCTCGAAGGCGGAATAGGCCCCAACCAGTTCGCGGGTGAACGCAGCCGGACGACCCTCCCGGGTTAGAAAAGGCGTGGCATCGCGCACCGCCCAGGCGTCGTCGTGACTGGACACGGCAAGGACCAGTTCGGGCAACAAGGCGGCGGGGGCGGGCGAGGGAAAGTGAGCGTTACCCCAGTGCGCAGCGAAACGGCCAGCCAGACGCGCATGCTCCTGGTGCGTGACCAACGTGTAACCGGAGGCGGTGGCGATACGGATCATAGCACTGAGGACAGGCGCGGGGCGCGGGCGATCATAAGGACTCCGCTAAAACGGGATTTTCGAGTGTACCGATGCCTTCGATTTCAATCGCGACGGCGTCACCTGGTTGGAGATAACGCGGCGGTTGAAATCCAGCGCCTACACCACTCGGTGTGCCGGTGAGAATGACGGTGCCGGGCAACAGGGTTTTGCTCGCACTGAGAAAGGCAATGAGCGCGGGCACATCAAAAATCAGGTCCGAGGTATTCGATTCCTGACGAAGCTGCCCATTCACCCAAGTGCGCACCGCGAGCTGGCCGGGGTTGGGGATCTCGTCTGCGGTAACCAGTACCGGGCCGAGGGGACAAAACGTGTCAAAGCCCTTGCCTTGGCAAAACTGGCCGTTGCCCCACTTGAACTGCCAGTCGCGGGCCGAGACATCGTTGGCCACGGTGTAGCCTAAAACGTAATCGAGCGCGTGTTCACGGGAGACATTTTTGGCGGCCCGTCCGATGACCACCGCGAGTTCGCCCTCGTAATCAACTTCATGGGAAGCGGCGCTGGAACGCGGCAGCACGATCGGCGCATACGGATCGTGGAGAGCATTCGTTGTCTTCACGAAAATCATGGGGAACTCGGGCAGCGGTCGGTTCATTTCCCGCGCGTGGCCCCGGTAATTCAGGCCTATACCGATGATGTTAACTGGTACAACGGGTGAGAGCCGACGGCCGAGCGAAATCGGCACCGATGCAGCGATCTGTAATCCGGTCGGCGCATACGGATCGCCGCTTAGTGCGAACGCGCTGCCATTCTGCTGAAGCGCGGCATAGGCGGGACCGTCAGGCGTGAGGTGACGGATTAATTTCATCCGAAATTGAGAACGGAATGAGTTCGTGTGCCCATACGATATTGAGCGGGCCAAAAAAGGGCGGAGCGAGGCACAAAAAAGCCGGGCGTGGAAGGCGCCCGGCTTAAAAAGACAAGAGATACAGTTACGGTGTAGCGGTTACGCTGCCCAGGGTCGTGCCACCCTTACGAGCGACCATCTCGACCAAACGTTGGATTTCCAGTTCGGCAGTGCGCTTGGCGACGCGAGCTTTTTCGATCTCGATTTCGAAGTCGAAGGCGGCTTGCGTGGCCTTGTCTTTCTCAGCACGGAAAGCGGCGAGTTTGGCTTCGAGGGTTTTGATTTCGGCCTCGTTTTTCACTGCTTGAGCCTGGTAGGCGGTAGTATCGTCAGCAATGGCTTTACCAGCGGCTTCCCACTTGTTGCGCTTTTCCTCTTCCTTACGCTTTTCTTCGGCTATGCGCTCGGCCGTGCGGCGATCCGAGTCATCTTTGGCCTGCTTTTCAGCAGCCAGCTTTTTGGCCTCGGTTTCTGAAACCACGCGAGCGGCCTCGATACGAGCTTTCTCGGCTTTGGCATCGGCCTCCTTGGTGTGAAGGGTGTAAAGGCCGCTAAAAGCAAAGGTCAGCAAGAGTGGAGCAATTAGGTAAAGTTTGTTCATGGCGATGGATCCGGAGAAGTTTTACTTAGCAGCGGCGACCGGTGCGGGCGGCGGAGTATTGAGCTTGGTCATCAATGCTTGGAGAGCCTGGACGTTAGTCTGTGATTTGACTACGAAGTCTTGGAGGAAAGCCTTTTCGAGTTCGGCTTCCTTGCGGTTGGCCATTAAGGCGGCGATGGCTGCCTTCTCGACTTCGATGTCTTTCTCCAAGCGCTCAATTTGCTTGTTGGACTTCTCCTGATCGCGGCGGGCTTTTTCGCGGGCATCGATCGCGACGGCACGGGCTTCCTTTTCGATCTTTTCCTTAGCCTCTTTGGCTTCGCGCTCCTTTTTACGTGTTTCAGCAGCTTGGATGGCTTCCGTCATGGCGGCTTTTTTAGCGGCCTGTTCGGCAGCCAATTTGGCCTTGAGGTTGGCTTCTACCTTGGCGACGCGGTCAGCCTCACGGGCCTTGGCACCACTTTGGTGGGAGGAGTAAAAACCTCCGAAAACCAGCACGGCAATAAGAGGAGCGATAAAGTAAGCTTTGTTCATGGGACCGAGAATACTAGGTTTAGGAGCGAGCGCGTACCGCCTCGGCGATGGCTGTGCTCAATGAATCGAGAGTTTTTGCGGGGACATCCCCTTGGGCGCGAGCGGCATCGACCCACTTCTTGGCGTCGTCGTAGCGCTGCAATTCGTAGGCAAGATAAGCGAGATATACTTTGGCTTGGCCGGGTTTTTCCAAGCCCTTCGCAAGGGCTGCCTCGGCGCGAACATAGGCCTGCGCAACTTTTTCGCTGCCATATAAAAGCTGGGCTAAGGAGAACTCCAAGGCCCCGTCGTTGGGGAACTTGGCCACGGCGCGAGACATGGTGTCGAGGGCCTTATCCTCTTTGTTGGTCTGCTGGTAGGCGGACGAGAGTAGCTCCCAATTCCGCTTGGAGTTTTCCAAGGTGCCGTCGCTCAAGCCTTTTTCCAACAGTCCAGCCGCGCGGGTAAATTGCTGAAGATTGAAGTGAATAGCGACGCGAGTGTAGTTATCTTTAGTCGATACAAGAACACCTTGCTTCTGAGCGCGATCCAAGGTGTTGAGCGCTCGAACACTCATGCGTCGGGACTCGACCGGATCTTTGGCATCCGAACTGGAGGCGAGGTAAATGGAGTGTAGCTGCGACCAAGCCTGCTCACTCTTGGGGTCGCTCTCGACCAGCATTTCCAGGTACTCGGCGGCCTTGCTCGTCTCCTCAATCTGGAGATGGCAGGCGACTAGCAAAAGAATCAACTGGTTCGAAGGCTTTACCGAAAGGAGGATGCCTTCGCGGGCTTGTTCGATCGCTTCGCGAATCCGGGACACGTTGGCTTTTCCGCCGTCAGCGGTGGCCATCTGGTAGAGTAGCGAGGAGGCGAACAAACGCGCGTCGGGCGTCGGGTTCGAGCTGCGTTCAAACCAGCGCTTTAAGGTGTCTAGAGCTTGCTCGTAACCCGCTTTCTGATCGGCAACGACTTTGAAGGCCGAAGCACGCTGGTAATAGAGCTGAGCCAAAAGGTTCAGGTACTCCAGGTGGGTTTTGGGGTCATGGAAGTTCGTGTTTCCGTCGCTCAGGGCCAGCACGGTCTCCAGCGGAGCAATGGCATCAACCAGCTTGTTTTGACCGAGCAAAACCTGAACCTTTATTTGGGAAAGTAGGTAGGTATCGAAACTGGTGGGCTTAACCGTCGGCAATATGCCATCAATGATAGTTATGCACGTGGCATAATCCTTGGCCTCCATGGCCAAACGAAGTTTTTCCATGGAGCCCTGGGTTTTCTCGGTGAGCTCTTTGGGTGGTAATTCCGCTTGAGCATGGACCAGCGGAGTAGCCAGAGCGAGGGCACCTGCGAATAAGTAGCGGGCGATCATTAGCGGTCGGTGTTGAGATTAAAGCCAAGGAGCTGTTGCACGCGGGTGTTCACCGACGAGCCGCCCTTGCGGCCGGGTTTAAACTTCCACTTGAGCACGGCTTGGATGGCCGCGTCATTGAAACCAGAATTGGATGTTTTTACGATGACGGGATCACGCACTTCACCACTGCTATCCACGATGAATTGCACAACCACTTCGCCCTTAAGACCGGAGCGACGCATTTCAAAGGGGTATTGTGGAGCAATACGCACCCGGGCCTCGGGCTTCTGGTCGAGGGAAGCCAGGTCGAAAATCGCGCCCATAGCCTTGCCGCTTGCCACAGCGGGGCGGGTATTGGTCGGAATGGAGATCGCATTACCCGACGGACGGGTAACACCAGGAGGCGGCGGAGCCTGAATCTGCTGCACGAAGGGAGAGTCAATCGTAGCCGATGGAGTATCGTTTTGCATCGGCGGGGCGAGATCGACGACTTCCGTCGGGGCATCAGCCACCATCTCTTCCTCGACGACCTCAGGCTTTTCCGGCTCGGGAGGCGGAGGCAGGTCCAGTTCAACGGTGGGAACTGCCGCTTTCGCTACGACTTTCTCGGCTACCGGCTTTTTGAAAAGGTATCCGGAAAAGGCCGTGCCTCCGTGAAGCAGAAGGGAGACAAAAATTGCTATGATTAGATCGCGGCTCATGTCGGTTTAGCGGCCAGACGCGCGGTAGGCGGTCTCAATGGTTACAGTGGTGATGCCAGCTAGACGAACCTCGTCGAGCACTCGGATGACGTTACCATATTTGGCACGGTCATCACCCGTCACGAGAACACGGGCACTGGGCGTGTTGGCTTTGTAGTTTGCCAATTTTGGGGAGATCTCGGCGAAAGTGATCGGCTCTTTATTCCAAAAGGCGGACTCTCCATCGGAGACTTGGATGGTAACCGATGTGTCTTCTTGATCCTTCGGTGAAGCGGCACTCGCCTGCGGCAAGTTGACCGGAACCGACTGAATTTTATTCAACGAGAGGGTGAAGAGCACGAACGTGGCCAGCAGGAAGAAAATAACATCGATGAGCGGGATGATATCGATGCGCGCTTTCTTCGCCGAGGCTACCTGAATGGGACTGCCGAAAATGGAAGACATGGCGAGTGGGTTACTCTGCGGGACGCAGGCGAGTTTCGATCAAGACCTTCGAGATGCCCGCTTTGCGGACCTCGTCGATGACGTAGCGCACTTGTTGAAAGAGCGCGTTTTCATCACCATTGATAAGGATCTTAGGATCCTGCGTGGTCTGTTTGAAGGCCTGTAAGCGTATGATGAACTGATCGAGGTTAATAAGCTCCTTGTCCCAACCCAAAGTGCCATCGTCGCGAATCGACAAGGTCACCGAGGAGCTAGGATCCCGAGCCACGCTGGTACTCGTTTTTGGCAGCGTGACCGCCAGCCCCCCGCTCGTATTGAGCGAAAGCGTAAAGAGAACGAAGGTTGCGAGCAGGAAGAAGATAACATCGATCAAGGGAATGATATCGATGCGAGCCTTCTTCGGGCCGCTTCCACTGCGATTGCCGCCGCCTCCGCCTGCCATGGTTCGGGTTGGTTTAAGGGTTTAAGATAAAAGAGGGTAGTGCGCGATTAGGCGCGACCGGCCTCTTCCTTCTTGATGGTCAGCTCGAGTGCGTTGGCAGCGTCAGTAATGTTGTGACGGGCTTCCTCAACGCGGGAGTTCAAGATATTGTAGGGGAGCAAACCAACGATGGCGACCAGAAGGCCGCAGGCGGTGGCGATAAGGGCCTCGCCCACGCCGCCGGTGATTTTTCCGGCGTTGGCTGCGATGTCTCCGTCGCCAAGGGCACCGAACGTGTTCATCATGCCCAAGACCGTTCCCAGAAGGCCGAGAAGAGGTGAAATGGTGATGCAAGTATCAAGAACAGCGATACCGCGCTGGAAGCGGTTCAGTTCTTGGTTAGCGGCGCGGGTAAACGCGTTGGTCAGAGAGTGATCTTTGTTGGTGAGCGCGTAGACCAAGACGCGGGCCACGTAATCTTTGCTCGGCGTTCCTAGAGTTATGGCCCCGGCGGCATCGCCCTTTTCCACTTTCTCAAGCATCTGCTCGACCACCATGGGCTGGCGACGGACGCTTTCAGTGATCAAAAAGAGGCTGCGCTCCACGACAGCCGTGACGGCTACGAAAGACACCAGCAAAATCGGCCACATGATCCAGCCACCATGGACGAAAAGTTCCATCGGCGTTTGGCCCATGACGAAGGCGATCGGTAGATTAAGGTACATAGGTTGCGGGAGTTAGGTTTGAGAAAAAATGTGGTAGGGAATCGCGAGAACGCAGTTCGCATGCCAAGGCGGAAGTTTTTTCATACCAGACGGGAATGTGGAATGAACGGACACGATTCAAAAACAAACGTGTGAGTAACTTATGCCTGTTAAATCACCATTATGTAACAGGTGCTTTTATCCATAAAGAGCCCGTGTAAATCAGGCGTACCGCGCCAGAACTTTACTGCCGAGACTCCTTAGGTGAAACGTCTGCTCAAATGAGCGCTTCAATTTAGCCAAAGTTCAATTTTTGACCTTTGCGGCTGTTGGCTCGAGGACGAGTGGTGGGGCGCGAGTTAATGTCCGTTCAACCGCTTGCGGAGCCGATAGACATAGGTTTGGTGACCCTGCAATTATCCTCACCATGAAACGCATCCTCGCCCTTTCGGGCCTCTTACTCGCCATGTTTTCCTTCGCCTCCGCAAATCCGGTAAACGTGGGTGACGCAGCTCCGGTCGCATCCGCCGTAGACCATTCGGGGACCACCCTCGATCTCGCCAAGGTTTATGCCAAAAACAAATATACGCTCGTATATTTTTATCCCAAGGCCGATACACCCGGCTGTACCGCCCAAGGCTGTGCGCTGCGTGACTCCTATGAGAAACTAACTGAGCTGGGTATCGCCGTAGTTGGCGTGAGTACCGACAGCGTGGAGAATCAGGCCGCTTTTCGTGCCAAATACTCCCTGCCGTTCACCCTGCTGGCGGACACCGATAAGACCGTGATCAAGGCATTTGGAGTCGGTTCGCTATTCGGGTTTTCCAGCCGCCAAGCCTACTTGATCAAAGACGGCAAGGTGGTGTACGCCGACCACAAGGGATCGACCAAACAACAAGCGGACGACGTCCTGGGCTTCATTGCAAAAGCGTCGAGCGGTTCGTAAATCGAAAACTTAAGAAGTCGCCGCCCTTTGAGGCCCAAGCCCGGATCCACGACGATCCGGGCTTTTTTATGCACCACTAGACGCAAAAAAAGCCGCCGGCGTTTTAAACGCCGGCGGCTTCAAGCAATCGAGTGTCTTGGGGACAACTAGACCGGACTACTTCTTGATATGGCCGGAGACCAGCTTGGTCATCTCGAACATGGTGACCGACTTCTTGCCACCGAAAACAGCCTTAAGCTTATCGTCGGCGTTGATCTGGGTCTTAACTTTTTTGTCCTGAAGACCATTCTTTTTGATATAGTCCCAGAGCTTCTTGGTGAGCTCCGTACGGGGGAGAGGTTTCGCACCAACAACGGCCGAGAGGACGTCGTCAGGTTGAACCGGTTTCATGAAGGCAGCGTTAGGTTTACGTTTGGTGGTGGCCATAGCGGGAATGGGCGTAGAGTGGGGTTGGGCGAACGCAACCAAGATTTTCAGAGGTAAATTCGCGTTTTTCAGAGGTAATATTTCATACTTGCGCGCCCGCCCCTCAGGTGTTGCGCGCCTCCGTGGTCCCGAAAGACAAATTTTGTATTTTAATTCCAACTACGAATTAACTTCGTCACCCGATATAAAACGGGCGTGCAAGCGGGCGTAGGGGCCGCCCCGCGCGAGCAATTCAGCATGAGGGCCTTGTTCAACAACGACACCCTGATGCAACACCAGGATAAGGTCGGCCGCACGAATCGTACTCAGCCGGTGGGCGACAACCAGACTGGTGCGCCCAGCAAGCAGCCGAGCGAGCGCGGCCTGCAACCTGGCCTCCGTGAGGGAATCGATTGCGCTGGTCGCCTCGTCCAAAATCACCAGCCGCGGATCGGCAAGCCAGGCCCGGGCGAAACACACCAGCTGGCGCTGACCTAGCGACAAGCCTCCGCCGCGCTCCCCCACCTCGGTCGCCAAGCCATCCGTCAACATATCCGGGAGATCCTCGCAGCCGAGCGCGGCCAGCGCGCCTCGTACCTCGGACTCCGTGGCCGTAGGCCGGGCGAAACGAATATTATCGAGCACCGTGCCCGTAAAAAGGAAGTTCTGCTGGGTAACCAAGCCGATTTGCCGGTGCAACGAACGTCCCACCAGAGTTTGAACGGGAAGGCCGTCGATCAGAATTTCACCGGCGTCGGGCAAATATAGTTTGGTCGCCAAATTGATGATCGAACTCTTGCCGCTGCCGGTATGCCCCACCAGCGCTATGGTCTGGCCGGGACGGGCGTGGAAGCTCACTCCGTGAAGCACGGGACGATCAGGCACGTAAGAAAACGAAACGGCACGAAACTCCAGGTCGATGCCGGGCGCGCAGCCCGCCGAGCCGGGCTGGCGCAGATCGGGTAAATCCCGCGCGTCAGGTGAATCGGTCCATTCCGGCACACGGTCGATTAATTTAAAAACCCGCTCGGCCCCGGCCATGGCCACAAGCGCCTGATTGTATTGGTTTCCCAAGACAGAAATCGGACTGAAGAAAAGATTCGCGAAGAAAAAGAAGGTGATGAGGTTGCCGACCTCCATTTCCCCGTGAAACGCCCGCCAACCCCCAAGCAGCAGAAGAGCGGCAATGAAGAACTGGCTATTGAGTTCGAGAATCGGGTTTAGGGTCGCGGAGGCGCGGGCCAGGTTGAGATTATGCCGGGAGTGGTCGGCAAGCAGACGGCGAAAAAGCCCGGCGTTAGTATCCTCACGCACGAAACCCTGGGTCACACGGATGCCATTTACCGACTCGGCCAGCGTCGCGGTCACGCGGCTAAAACTCTCCTGCGCGGCGCGGGTGTAGCGCGAGAGCCGGTCCCGAAATCTGCGATTCACCAGCCAAACTACCGGAGCCATCCCCAGCACGACCAGAAACAGCACCCAGTCGGTCCAAAGCATGATCAGGGCGGCGCCAGCCATTTGTCCGAACTGCACGATAGAAACGAAAAAAACCTCCTGAATGCCCACGCGCAGCGACTCAATGTCCGAGGTCATACGTCCCAGAATGCGCCCGAGTTTGGTTTGATGAAAAAACGCCATCGGCTGGCGCTGCACACTGGCGAAAAGATCCGACCGCAAACGATGCACGACTTGTTCACCCAACTCTTGGGCATAGCGCATACGAAAGTGGAACAAGCCCTCGGTGGCCAAAGCGAGGGCGGCATAGGCGAACACATTTAGCCAAAGTCCATGAAGGTCTCCGCCGGTGATGGGTCCGGCAATGGCTTTGCTGAACAGCCAAGTCAGGCCGTTGAGTTGGATGGCGCGGACCACGGTAAGAACGATCAGAGTGTTTCTCCGGGCGGACCATGGCCGAGTGTAATCTAGAATGCGCCGGACGAGACTCCACTCAAGCGGGCGTTGCGCCACTTCTTCGGCGTCATCCTGCGGCCGGGTTACCACCGTCAAAGGCGCAATCGGGTTCGTATCAGCCGGATTGGCGGGCGATTGATTTGAAGCGGACTTCATGCGCCTTCCTCATCCAGTTCGCGATTATCCACCAGTTGAAGGTCCGCGATACGACGATAGGGCCCGGGAGCGCGGAGGAGTTCCGCGTGGGTACCGCGCTGCACGATGCGCCCCTGCTCCATCACGATGATGAAATCGGCGCGCCGCAAGGTGCCCACCCGATGCGCGACAATAAACGTGGTTCGATTGCGCATCGCGGCGTCCAGGGCGCTGAAAATCTCGTGCTCGGTCTGGGCGTCGATCGCGGCGGTCGGATCGTCGAGTAGCAGAATGGACGGCTCCAGCAGGAGCGCGCGAGCCAGCGCGAGGCGCTGGCGTTGACCGCCCGAAAGGGTGTTGCCGCCCTCGCCCAGCACGGTGGCGTAACCTTGAGGCAGTGCGGTGATGAAGTCGTGCGCCTGAGCGATGCGGGCCGCGCGTTCGATTTGAGCCTGAGTGGCCTCGGGATGGCCAAAGGCGAGGTTGGCCGCGATGGTGTTGGAAAAAAGAAAGCTCTCCTGAAACACGATGCCGATACGACGCCGCAGGTCATCCACGCGGAAACTCCGGGCATCGACACCATCGAGCAAAACCCGACCGCCCTGCGGATCGAAAAAACGCGGCACCAAACTCATTAAAGCGCTTTTGCCCGCGCCGGTAGCGCCGAGAATCGCGACACACGCGCCGGCCGGCACATGTAGCTCGATATCCTGAAGCACCAAGGAGGCGGTTTCGGCCGGAACCTTGTAAGCGAAACTAACGCGCTCAAAGCGGACCTCGCCGCGCAGTGCCGGACATGGCAGCGCATCAGCCGCATCCGCGACTTCCACCGGGGCGTCGAGGATTTCAAATACACGCCGCGAGGCGACCAGCGATTGCTGCGCGCTGTTCACGATCGTGGCGAGCTGGTTAACCTGGCCGGAAAACTGTTCCAGCAGCCCGGCGAAAACGACCAGCCCGGCCCCCAGCGGTAATTCGCCGCGTATAACCAAACTCCCTCCATAACCGAGAAGGACGAGCAAGTTGATGCGCGTGAGCAGGCCAATCCCGGGCGAAAAGAGACTCACCCTCCAAAAGATACCCCGCTGCTGATCGCGCACCTCGTCATTACGTACGGAAAACGCCGCCAAATCTTCCTGCTCGCGACCGAAGGCTTTGATCACTTGGACGCCTTGAATCGACTCGGTGAAGCGCTGGATCAAACCCTCCGCGAGCAGCCGGTTGTGTGCGTAACGGGGCTGAATGTGCTGCGAAAAATAAACCGAAGCCAAGGCCAGCGCGGGCGTGGTAGCCAGACAGGCGATGGTCAGGCCCGGACTGAGATTAACCATATAAACCAAGTAAACCGTGAGCGACGCCACCATGATCAGACTTTGGATTAGCACCTGATCGACAAACATGCGCACGTTCTGCACGTCGCCGGTCACACGCGTGATGATGGAGCCTGTCGTGTTCGCGTCGTAAAAACGGAAACTCAGCCGCTGCAACTTGGCGTAAAGCTCGGCCCGTAAATCCAAAACCAGGTGACGCTGCACGAGCTGATTTACCGCGATGCTGTAACTGTAATTTAACCAAGCGCGAACCGCCGCCAGCAGCAAGATTCCCAATGCCAGCGCCGAAACCACGGCCAAGGGCGACCACGAAGTCGGCGGCGGTGACATTATACCGAGGTCGAGCACCGGGAGCGGGGCGTGCGCATCCCGCGCGGCGCTAACCGCGTTCTTGATGTAATCGATGCCGTGGCCAGTGAAGGATAGTCCGGCCAAGCCCAGCGTCAGCAGCACCGCTTGGAGCAACAACACTTGAACGCAGCGTCCCCGGTAGCGCCAAGCCAGCCCAAGCAGACGGAGCACAAGCTGCCAGTCGGTGGGAGGGGATTGGGTGACAGGCACAGACATGATTACGCTATAGAATTCGAAACAGATAAAGGAGCCAGCCGAGCTTGTTTAAAACCACCCCAAGCGTTTCGTCGTGTTTCACGCGACTGATTTGCCTCCGGCGTTTTCCTGCACTCCCTCTGCTAAACCTCATGCAGCCCTTTAATCTTCACCTTCCCACGCAAATAATTTTCGGCAGCGACCAAGGCGAGAGCTTCACGGCCGCCGCCGCCAAGCTCGGGCGGCATGCGTTTATCGTCACTGGATCCGGCTCGGTCGTGCGCCTCGGCTATCTGGCGGAGGTAGAGCGAGGGCTGACGGAAGCAGGCGTGAAAACGACTCATTTCACCGGAATCGAACCGAATCCCGAGGCCGAAACAGTTAACCGCGCCACCGCAGAGCTGCGCGCCGCCGGTTGCGACTTCGTGGTGGCAGTGGGCGGCGGTTCGGCGATGGACGCGGCCAAGGCCATCGCCGCGCTTGCCGCCACCGACGGCCAGACCGACATCTGGCCCTACACCTTGGGCGGCACGAAAGCCTTTCAGCTCAAGGCCGCGCTTCCCCTTGCCTGTGTCGCCACCACGGCGGCGACCGCTTCCGAGGTCACGCCCTACAGCGTCATCTCCCACCGCGCCAGCCACGGTAAATCTGTGCTCGGTCACGATTTCCTCAAACCTCGCGTATCCTGGCTAAATCCCCGCTTCACCGTCGCTGTGCCCGCCACGGTGACGGCGGATGGCGCGGCGGATATTTTAAGCCACGTTTTCGAAAACTACTTACTCGGCGGCTCGGCCTCGCCGCTGGCGGACCGCCACAGTGAAGGCGTGATGCTCACAGTATTGGAAACCTTGCCCAAACAACTCGCCGCCCTCGGTGATGAAACTTTGCGCGGTCAGCTACTCTGGGCCTCCACCCTCGCGCTGTCCGGCTTCCAAGGCGCGGGTCGCAACGAAAGCGGTTTTCCGATGCACTCCATCGAGCACAGCATGAGCGGCGTGCGACCGGAACTCGCCCACGGTCGAGGCCTGGCCACCATCTACCCGGCCTATTTCCGCTGGCTGCTCGCACATGGCCGCGCGACCGAGCGTTTCGCGCAACTGGGTCAACGGCTCTTTGGCCTCACTGGCGACGCCTCGACCTGCGCAACCGGTTTCGTATCCGCCTTCGAGCGCTGGCTCGCGGCCAACGGACTGCGCCAGTCGGCCGCCTCACTCGGCTTCAACGCGCCAGAGTTTATCCGGATAGCGGACTATGCGGTGAAAACCTACGGCGACGGCCTCAGCATCGACGCGCTTGGCCCCATCACCCGCGACGAGATTATCCAAATCCTCGCCGACACCGCCCGCCAAGATCGCCCACTCTAACATCAACAAAGTATGGAACTCCTCTCACCCACCCAACTCGGCTCCCTCTCGATTCCCAACCGTGTGCTTTTCGCACCGCTCACCCGCGTGCGAGCGGACGCGGAAAACGTGCCCGGCGAACTCATGGCCGATTACTACCGTCAACGCGCCTCGGCCGGACTCCTCATCGCGGAAGCCACCATGGTGGCCTCCGATGGTCAGGCTTGGCCTCACCAACCGGGCATCCACTCCACCGCTCATGTAGCGGGCTGGCGTCGCGTGACCGACGCGGTGCATGCTGCCGGTGGCCGCATCTACCTGCAAATTTGGCACCCCGGCCGGGCCACCCATCCGTCGCTCAATCGCGGCACTCAACCGGTATCATCGTCCGATAAACCGATTCGGAACGACACCATCCATACTCCCGAGGGTAAACTCCCCTACCCCGCCCCGCGGCGGCTCGAAACCGACGAAATTCCCGGTATCATCGCTTTGTTCAAAAAAGCCGCCGAAAACGCCAAACTCGCGGGCTTTGACGGCGTCCAAATCCACGGCGCGCACGGCTACCTGATCGACCAGTTTCTGCGTGACGGGGTAAACGACCGCACCGACTCGTACGGCGGCTCCCTCGCCAACCGCGCCCGGCTGTTGTTCGAAATCGTGGACGCTGCCTCCAGCGTTTTCGGCATGAGTCGCATCGGGGTGCGCATTTCCCCGCTCGTGCCGTTTAACGACATGGTGGATTCCGCCCCCGCCGCGCTGGTGGAACACGTCGCCGCCGAGAGCGAAAAACGCGGACTCGGGTTCCTCGAACTCCGCCACGACAACTACGACCGCCCGGCCGAATACGAACTCGCCGCCATCGCCCGCCGCCACTTCAGCGGCTCTCTGGTGCGCAACGGCGGTTTCACCCGCGACGCCGGCGAGGCTGCGATCCGCGAGGGCCAGGCCGACGCCATCGCCTACGGTGTGCCCTTCCTCGCCAACCCGGATCTCCCGCTGCGCTTCCTCGCCAACGCGCCACTCAACCAACCCAACCCCGCCAGCTTCTACGTTCCGGCCTCGCGTGCGGGTTATACCGATTATCCGTTTCTTGGGGTTTAAGCCGCTCACACGATATTTTTGCCGAAACACCCTTAATCATCCTCCCATCACCATGCCTACCGTATCCGTCGTATATCATACCGGCACCGGCCACACCGCCGTCCTCGCCGAAGCCATCGCCGCCGGTGCACGCACCGTGCCCGGCACCACCGTCCACGTCCTCTTGATCGAAGGAAAGGACATCGTCGAAGGCCGTTTCAAAAACGATGCCCTCCTGGAAACTCTGACCGCCAGCGACGCCATCATCTTCGGCTCGCCCACCTACATGGCGGGACCCAGCGGCCAGTTCAAATGCTTCGCCGACGCCACCGGTGGCATCTGGTATAACCAACAGTGGAAAGATAAATTGGCCGCCGGATTCTCTGTCTCCGGCACGCCCAGTGGTGACAAGCTGAACACCATCGAGTATTTTTTTCTGCTCTCCCAGCAGCACAGCATGGTCTGGATCGGCACCGGCCTGACACCTCTCGCTGAGGGCCGCCTGAACCGCTACGGCTTCTTCAGCGGCGTCGCCGCCGCCACCGGCTACGAGCCACCCGAGACCAAACCCGATGCAGATGACAAGGACACCGGAGCCCACCTCGGTAAACGCGTCGCCGAAGCCGCCGCCCGCTGGAAAAAGTAATCCACTCGCCGATTTATCCGCATGACACCCATCGACACCACCCAACTCACGGCCGCGCTCGATTGGCGCTACGCCACCAAGAAGTTCGACGCCGCCAAAAAGATCCCCGCCGCCACCTGGGCCGCGCTGGAGCACGCCTTGGTCGTCTCGCCGTCCTCCTTCGGCCTCCAGCCCTGGCATTTCATCATCGTCACTGACCCGGCGGTGAAGGCCAAACTGTTGCCGCTCTCCTGGAACCAAGCCCAGGTGACGGATTGCTCGCACCACGTCGTATTCACCGTGCGCAAAGGCGTGAACGAGGCCTACGTAGACAAATTCCTCGCCCGCCAAGTCGAGCTGCGCGGCGGCACCGTCGAAGCCCTTGCGCCCTACCGCGGCATGATGACCGGTTTTCTGGCCAACATCACCGCCGCCGGCCAGCTCGACACTTGGGCGACCAAACAGATCTACATCGCCTTGGGCCAATTTATGGCCGCCGCCGCCTTGCTCGGAGTGGACGCCTGCCCGATGGAAGGCATTAACCCGACCGGTTACGACGAAGTGCTCGGACTGAAAGGCACCGAGTTCTCCACCGTGGTGGCCTGTGCCGTGGGCTATCGCGCGGCGGACGACAAATACGCCACCTCGGCCAAAGTGCGTTTCCCGATCTCGGAACTGGTACGTCACGTCTGAATCGAGCCTCGATCATAAAATTAACTCGTTTGTCGCCCGGCCGCCTTGTGCGTGCCGGGCGTTTCGTTTAGCTCCTCCTCGTGCATACACGTCGCGATTTTATCCGCTCTGCCGGGCTCTATACCGCAGGTTTTATCGGTCTCCGCACTCTGACGAATAATCCGCTCGCCGCCATTTCCGCCGACCTCGCCGAAAAAGGCGCCGCCCACCTCGGCTTTGGTCCCCTGCAACGCGACGCGGCCAACCTCTTCAATCTGCCCGCCGGCTTTTCCTACGTAAAATTCTCCGAACGCGGCCAGGAGATGGACGACGGGCTGCTCGTGCCCGGCATGCACGACGGCATGGCCGCCTTTGCCGGCCCCGCCGGGCGTGTGCTGCTCGTGCGCAATCACGAACTCGAAAGCGCCTGGACCGACTGGTCGCCCTACGGCAAAGACAAGTCGCGTCTGAGCAAAATCGACCGCGCAAAATTTTACGACTACGGCCACGGCGTGCTGCCCAATCTCGGCGGCACCACTACGTTGGTTTACGATCCGGCCTCCCGCCGTCTTGAACGCCACTACCTCAGTCTCGCCGGAACGGTTCGTAACTGCGCCGGCGGTGCCACGCCTTGGGGCACTTGGGTAACGTGCGAAGAGGTAAACGAATTTCCCGAGGCCAACGCGGAACAAGCCCACGGGTTCAACTTTGAGGTCACTCCCAGCACCGAGATCAGCCTGGCCACACCCGTCGCGCTCAAGGCGATGGGGCGTTTCCGCCACGAAGCCATTTGCGTGCACCCGACCAGCGGCGCGGTTTATCAAACCGAGGACATCGGCGACGGCCTGCTCTACCGTTTCCTGCCCGCCGTGCCGGGTAAACTAGCCGCCGGCGGACGCCTGCAAGCCTTGAAACTGCGCGATAAATTCGGGGCCGACACGCGCAACTGGGACGCGAACACCTTCCCCGTCGGCAAAACACTCGCGGTGGAATGGATCGACGTGGATGAGGTCGAGAGCCCGCGCCACGACCTGCGCATGCGCGGCTTTGGGGCCGGAGCCACGCTTTTCGCGCGCGGCGAAGGCGCTTGGTGGGGCGAAGACGCCGCCTGGTTCGCCATGACCAACGGCGGCAAGGCCAAGCTCGGTCAGATTTTCCGCTACCGCCCCAGCCCGTTTGAAGGCACCGCGCGCGAAGCCGAAGCCCCGGGCACGATTGAGCTCTTCGTCGAGCCCAACGATTCGGCCCTCGTGAGCAACGCCGACAACCTCTGCGTCGCACCTTGGGGCGATCTGATTCTTTGCGAGGATACCGACGGCGTGTGCCGCATCGTCGGTGTGACGCCCAAGGGCGAATTCTACGTGATCGGGCAAAACCCGGTCAGCGGCCGCGAGCTGGCCGGCGCCTGTTTCTCGCCCGATGGCTCGACCCTCTTCGTCAACGTGCAGAAACCGGGCTACACCCTCGCCATCACCGGCCCCTGGCCGCGCGGCCGGGCTTAAGAATTCGGCACCATGTAGGGCGGGGTCGCCGCACCCCGCCGTTCGCAAACTTGGTCACGC
>CANIWJ010000042.1 GCA_947471035.1 Verrucomicrobiota bacterium | reverse complement strand
CGAGATAAACGGAGCCGTTGCCGAAGGCTTTTTCGGCTTCGTTTTTGGCGACGTTGAACTCTTTGGCGAGGGAGACGTCGTTGTGGGCGATGCGCATGCCGCGACCGCCGCCGCCGGCGACGGCTTTGATGATGACGGGGTAGCCGATCTTGCGGGCGATTTTGATCGCTTCGGTCTCGTTGGTGACGGGGCCGTCGGAGCCGGGTACGGTGGGTACCTTGGCCTTGCGCACGGTGTCTTTGGCTACGGCCTTGTCGCCCATCATGGCAATGGACTTGGAGTTAGGGCCGATGAACTTGATGTTACAGGCCTCGCACTGGGCGGCGAATTTGGCGTTTTCCGAGAGGAAACCGTAGCCGGGGTGGATGGCATCGACGTCGGCGATCTCGGCGGCGGCGATGATGCGGTCGGCGCGCAGGTAGCTGTCGGCACCGCGGGGGCCGCCGATGCAAATGGCCTCGTCGGCGAGCTGGACGTGGAGGGATTGGGCGTCGGCCTCGGAGTAAACGGCGAGGGTTTTGATGCCGAGTTCACGGCAGGCGCGGACGATGCGGAGGGCGATTTCGCCGCGGTTGGCGATGAGGACCTTTTGGATCACGGGAGGGAGAAGGGGTCGGAAAAAGTTAAACCACTAATAGACACTAATGGTCACTAATGAATTAGTGAAGATTAGTGATTATTAGTGGCTTATGAATAGAGGAAGGAGGCGGCAGGCGGGGAGGGCTTAGCCTTGTTTAACCTTGAAGAGTTTCTGGCCGTATTCGACCGGGGAGCCGTTTTCGACCAGGACTTCGATCACGGTGCCTTTCACCTCGGACTGGATCTCGTTCATGATCTTCATGGCTTCGATGATGCAGACCACGCTGGTTTCGGTGATCTTGGTGCCGGGTTCGGCGAAGGACTTGGATTCCGGGGAGGCGGCCTTGTAAAAGGTGCCGACCATCGGGCTCTTTACGAAGATGATTCCGGCTTCGTCGCCAGCGGGGGCGGCGGGAGCGGCCGGCGTGGCAGGCGCAGGCGCGGGAGCGGCGACGGGGGCCGGTGCGGGCGCGGAGTGCGTCGGGAACGGGGAGGCGGAGCCGCCGTAGGATTGACCGCTGATGACGGGCGAGCCGGAGGCACCGCGACGGATCTTCAGCTTGAAGCCTTCTTCCTCGACCGCGAATTCGGTCAGGTCGGAACGCTTCATGAGGTCGATGACGAGTTTGATTTGTTTGAGGTCCAAGGGAGGGCCAGGGTTATGGTGTGAATTGAGCGCTGTCGGGGATTAGACCGATTCGCTTGAGCGACGTTCAATGATTGTGATCGGAGCATTGGCAAATCCCAATTTTAGCCCGGTTTTAATGCAAAAAGGCCCGAAAATGGGGTGAAATCGGGTAAATTGACGTCGTTTTCGAGTTAACTAGGGATGCGTCTCAGAGGTAGAGTTGTCACCAGCCCGTAACTTGGCGGGGCGGGAAAGCGGGGCTAAAATAGGCGCTTGGATGCTGTTTTTGGGGTGTTTTTAGGGGGTTTGGGGCAAAATTTAAGTTATCGGACGGGTGCCAAAGGGGGTTATACGCGAACGATGCGGCCGGTGGCGGCGGATTGGAAACAGGCGTCGAGGACGCACTGAACTTGGTGGCCGCGGGAGAAGTCGGGTTGGTCGATTTGGGCGGCTTGGCGGGCGCGGACGGCGGTGATGAAGCGGGTGTGGTTGTCCGGAGTGGGTGGAGCGGTGTGGTCGCGCCAAGTGGCGGTGGCGGCGTCGGGGCCGAGGCAGGCACGGTAGGTATCGTGGCCGTGGTCGGAGTCGAAACTGAGAGCGCCTTTCGTGCCGTGGAGCTTGAGGGCGAGACGATTGGCGTGGCCGGTGGCCCAGCGGGTGGCGTGGAGGGTGCCGAGGGCACCGTTCGCGAATTCGACGTTGAGCACGGCGCTGTCGTTGGCATCGAGCACGTAGTCGCCGATGCGGTTGCGGGGGGCTTTGGGAAAGGCCTTGAGTTGGGCGAAGACGGTTTTGATCGGGCCGGCGGGGTAGGTGGCGAAGTCCACGAGGTGCACCCCGACGTCGCCGAGCACGCCGTGGGAGCCGTGCTTGGAGGAGAGGCGCCAGAGCCAGGCCGGCGTGGTGCGCCACTCGCCCCAGATGGGTGTGCTGAGCCAGGTTTGCAGGTAACTGGCCTCGACGTGGCGGAGTTCGCCGAGTTCGCCGGCCTGGACGCGGGCGGTGATGGCTTGGATGGCGGACCAGTTGCGGTAGGAAAAGTTGACCATGGCCACGGTGCCGGAGCGTTTGGCGGCGGCGACCATGCGGCGGGTCTCGGTTTGGTCGAGACCGAGGGGTTTTTCGCAAAGCACGTGTTTACCTGCTTTTAGCGCCTGGATGGAGAGAGCGCAGTGGAAGGCGTCGGGGGTGACGTTGGAAATGGCGTCGCAAGGACATTCGCGCAGCAGGGTGGCGAGATCGGTGTAGGCCCCGGTGGCGGGAATGGCGTGTTCGGCGCAGAAGGCGGTGACGCGGGCTTGGTCCACGTCGCAACCGGCGACCAGGACCACGCCGGGGATTTGTTTATAAAGGCGGACGTGTTGGGCGGCCATGCTGCCGGTGCCGACAATGGCGACGCGAACCGGGCTGGGTTTGCCGCGAGATCGAGAGGTGGCGGGCGCACGAGGGCTGGTGATGCGGCGGGGAGTGGGGTGGGCGGGCGGCATGGTGTTAATAGAGCAAAGTAACCCAATAGGTTACTTGATGCTTGGGGTTTGGGTTGGCGGGCTGGGATTGGGTGTGGTGCTGAGCGACCGGTGACTGGCGGCGGCGGGGTGGTCGGATTATTTGTGGCCTTGGGTAGAGCGGGCGGTGGCTTCGGGGTCGGGCGGCAGCGGTTCGAGAGGGGGCATATTGGGGGCTTGATCTTTGATGCGCAGACCGGAGTGGGCCCAGCGGGCGGCGTTAGCGATGACGCGCTGGACCTGGGGGTTGTGATAGGTTGGGTAGGTTTCGTGCCCGGGGCGGAAGTAGAAAATCTTGCCGTTGCCGCGTCGCCAGGTGGCGCCGGAGCGGAAAACTTCACCACCGGTAAACCAGCTGATAAAGATCAACTCGTCCGGGGTCGGGATGCCGAAGGGTTCGCCGTACATTTCCTCGGCGGGGAGCTCGAAGTAGGTCCCGAGGCCTTGGGCGATGGGGTGGGACGGGCAGACGACCCAGAGGCGCTCCTTGTCGGTGGCTTCACGCCAAGTGAGCGAGCAAGTGTCGCCCATGAGGGCCTTGAAGATTTTGGAATAGTGGCCGCTGTGCAGGACAATCAGGCCGAGGCCTTCGAGGACGCGGGCGCGGACGCGGGCGACGACGGCGTCCGTGACTTCGTGGTGCGCCATGTGGCCCCACCAGATAAGCACGTCGGTCTGGTTTAGGACTGCGTCGGTGAGGCCGTGCTCCGGTTCGTCGAGGGTGGCGGTGCGGACGGTGAAGTCGGTTTCCCGTCCGAGGGCGTCGGCGATGGTCCGGTGCATGCCCTGCGGATAGAGGGCGGCGACTTTGGGGTTCTTTTTCTCGTGGCGGTATTCGCTCCAAACGGTGACGCGGATGATGGTGGGGTTTGGCATGGGGGAGGTGGAGCTAAAGTAACCTAATAGGTTACTTGATGCTTGGGGGGAGCGGGGCTGGGGGTGGTTGGGTGGGGGGCGCAGTGGGGACGCGGGCTGGGACTGGGTGCTTCGGCGAGGGTCGGGGGATACGGGGGAAAACGCAATGCGGGGCGGGGGCGAAATTTTGGTGCCCTTTGGCGGGGTTTCCCGTCACGGTAACGATCTACGTTATGAAGTCCGTCCTCGAATTTCGCGCCCGCAAGGGCCAGGCGCCGATCAGCATGGTCTCGGCTTACACCCATTGGGAGGCCCGCTTTTTGGCCGAGTCGCCGGTGGATTGTGTGCTTGTGGGCGATTCGCTCGCCACCGTGCTCGATGGCGAGGCGACGACCTTTGCGGCCACGCCGGAGATGATGGCGCGACATACGGCGGCGGTGGCGCGGGGCCTGGGCGAGCCGGCGCAGCGCAAGTTGATCGTGGCGGATTTTCCGTTTTTGGCCGCCCGGCGTGGTCTGGCTTCCGCAGTGGACACGGCGGCGCTGTTACTCCGGGCCGGGGCGCATGCGGTGAAAATCGAAGGCGTGGACGGGCATGCCGATGTGATCGCGCATTTGGTGGAATCCGGCGTGCCGGTGATGGGGCACCTCGGGCTGACGCCGCAGGCGGTGCATGGGCTGGGCGGATACAAGGTGCAGGGTAAAAACTCGGCGGCGGCGGATGCGTTGTTGCGGCAGGCAAAGGCGGTGGAGGCGGCCGGGGCGTTTGGCCTGGTCTTGGAATGCGTGCCGGCGGCGTTGGGCCGCGAGATCACGGCGGCGTTGGGGGTGCCCACCATCGGGATCGGAGCGGGGGCGGAGTGCGATGGGCAGGTGTTGGTGATGGCGGATTTACTCGGGCTGACCACCGGGCACCGGCCGCGTTTTGTGCGGGAGTTTGCCCCGGCGGGCGCGGCGGCGCGGGCGGGTCTGGCGGCCTTCCACGCGGCGACCGCGGAGCGCTCGTTTCCGGTGGCGGGGGAGAGTTACTGAGCATTTTTAACCGTGTTGAAATCCGTTAACCTCGTTCGCTGAATTTACCATGCCACGCGTGCTCTTCGCCCTTTCGGGCTCCATTTCTTGTTACAAGGCTTGTCACGCGATTTCGCGTTTGGTGCAGGCCAAGGTGGAGGTACAGACGGTGGTCACGGCGGGTGCCTTGCGCTTCATCGGGGCGGCCACTTTGGAAGGGCTGACGGGGCGGGCTCCATTCGTGGATTTGTGGACGCCGGGCCGGGCGATGGACCATATCGAGATTACGCGGTGGGCGGATCTGGCTGTCTTGGCCCCGGCCTCGGCCAATACGCTGAACCGACTTTCGATGGGATTGGCGGACGATCCGGTGGGGGCGCTGTTTTTGGCTTGGGAGTTGAAACACAAGCCTTGGTGGGTGGCCCCGGCGATGAACTCGGCCATGCTCTCGCATCAGGCGACGCAGGCGAGTCTGGCCAAGCTGGCCGCGATGGGTGTGCGGGTATTGCCGACCGAGGACGGTACTCTGGCGTGCGGCGAGATCGGGCCTGGGCGCTTGCTGGATCCGGAAACGCTGGTGCGGCACATATTAGTGGAGTTGGGCACGAAGATTACCTGATTTTTTAAGGAATAAACGGCTCCCGAGCCGCCTCTTGTGGTCATAGGCCAGAAATGAAAATCCTTCTTACCAGCGGGGCGACCCGCGAACCGATTGATGCGGTGCGTTTTGTCTCTAATGTGAGCACGGGCTCGACGGGCGTGGCGCTGGCCGATGCGCTGGCCCGCGCCGGGCATGAGGTGACCCTGCTGCATGGCGAGGGCGCGGTGCGGCCCTGCGCCGAGGGCGTGGTATGCGGGGTGTTTACCTCGACGGAAAATCTGGGGGAACGGCTGCGCGCGGTGCTGGGCGGGGGCACTTTTGACGCGGTTATCCAGGCGGCGGCGGTGTCGGACTATCGCCCGGAGATTACCCATGGCGGGAAACTCAGTTCGCACGCGGACGAGTTGGTGGTGCGTATGGTGCCGACGCCGAAGTTGCTACCGCAGTTGAAAAGCTGGTCGCCGCGCCCGTTGCGGGTGTTGGGTTTTAAACTGACGCATGGAGCGGACGAGTTGGCGCGGGCGACGGCGGTGGGGCGGGTGTTTGCCGCCGGGGGGGTGGATGCGGTGGTGCACAACGATTTGCGCGAGATGGGCGTGGCGGGTGCGGGGCGGACTTTTCGGGTTTATCGGTCGGGTGATTCGGCGGCGGCGGCTCATCTGGCCGGGGTCGGCTCCTTGTGCGGCTGGGTGGACCACTGGTTAGGTGGCGCTTGAGCGGGCGACCTGGGATGGTGCAAGCGCACGCTTGCCGAGGGCGGGGGAATGCGTTGATTGTCCACCTTTACTCCCGTGTTTCGCACCTTTCTCAAAACCAAGCTGCATCGCGCGACGATCACCGCCGCCGATCCTGACTATGAGGGCTCGATCTCTTTGGATCGCGCCCTGTGCCGTGCGGCCGGACTGCTGGAATTCGAGCAGGTGGACGTGCTCGATATCAACAACGGGGCGCGCTTCACCACCTATGTTATCTATGGCGAAGCCGGTCAGGTGCAGGTAAACGGTGCGGCCGCCCGCTTGGTCCGAACCGGTGATTTGGTGATCGTGATCGGTTATTGCCGACTCGCGGACGAAGAAATCGCCAAGCACACCGCCCGGGTGGTTTTGATGAGTCCGGGCAACGTGGTTGCTTCGGTCGAGGACAAGCGCATTGGCCAGCCTTGATCCCGGGGCGGCGGATTACTTGGGGGGAGGGGCGTCCTGATAATTGATGCGGGACGGCAGGATTTTCGCGAGCTCGTTGAAAATGGGGGAGAGCATTTTCGGCTCCTTGCGCTCGTAGGTCCAGTATAGGATCACTGCTCCCCCGACGGTGAAGAGCGCGATCCAGGGGACGAACTCGTTGACCTCTTTGAGCGAATTCCAGACCCGCACCAGGGCGAAGAGCACCACGATGGCGATGAGCAGGCTGATCCATGTCTCCTTGGGGACGGCTTGGATCTTTTCGAGTACGGTGGTTTTGGCGGCGGCGGCGGCGAAAAGGGCGAGCATGGCGGGAGAGGGTTTAGCGGGCGGGGGCGAGGCGATTCAGTGGCGCATCATGGCGCTTCGCGGCGGGCGAGTCCAGCCGCTCAGTGCGTTGGCGGCCGGGTTTGCGTTTCTTCGTAGATTTTTCGCAAAGCGGCAAAGTCGTGCTCGCGGTCCTGACTCACGATGATGCGGCGAAATTGATCGCGGGCGCGCAATTCGAGTTCGGCGGTTTGCATGCGGCGGGCGATTTCCTCCTCGCTCTCGCCGCGTCCGCCTAGCCGGGCGCGTAGTTCAGGGATGGGCACGTCGATAAAGATATCGATGAAGTGACGGGCCAGAATCGGATTGGCGGCGGCGGCGCGGCGAAAGTTGTCCACGCCCTGGACGTCCACGTTCATAATCAGGCTGTGTCCGGCGGCGAGGGGTTCCAGCACGGAGGAGGCTAGGGTGCCGTAGCGGTTTTTGCGATGCACCCAGGCCCATTCGAGGAAGGCGCCGGCGGCGATTTTTGCGTCGAATTCGGCAGGGGTGAAAAAGTGATAGTGCACGCCGTTCACCTCGCCGGGGCGGGGCTCGCGGGTGGTGGTGGTGATGACGCGGGAAAAACCCGGCACCTCGGCCACCATTCGCTCGCAAAGGGTGGTTTTGCCAGAGCCGGCCGGGCCGGCGAGGACAAGCAGGACAGGGGAATGACCAATGACCAATGACGAATGACCAATGTCAGGCATGGGTGGGCGGTTTAGTAAGTGAAGGCGACGCCGATGAGGAGCAGGCCGTAGGCGGCGAGGGTGGCGCCGTTCCAGCGGGCGCGACCGGGGACGCGTTGCAACCAATCGATGGCGTCGCGCAGGCGGTAGGGCTGGGCACCGAGCACGAGGGCGGCGGTAAGGGCGAGGTAAACGGCCGAGACCATGAAGAGGCGGGCCGGAATGGCGTATTCGCCGTAAGCGCTGGCCAGGAGCGGGCCGGCGGCTAGCAGGATGAGGGCGGCCAGACCGCGCACGGCGAGGAACTCGCCGACGTAGAAGAAACTTAATACCGCTACGACCGAGAAGCCGATGAGGAGTTGGGTGCGGTATTGTCCGAAATCAGCTTCGGAGAGCACGGACACGCGCGACAAAAACCAAAGCGCGGCAGCACCGAAGAGCACATAGGCGGCGGGGCTGGAACGGGGAAAGGCCTTGAGGGCCGAGCGGATGAGTGTGGTGTCGGCTGCGAGCGCGCCGCCAATTAGCAGGAGCACGAGGCCGACGAGCAGGGTGGCGAGAAAGAGTGACATGGGAGCGGAGGGCTTGAGTCGGGGAGGGGTTAGACTTCGGCGAGCACGAGTTCACCGTAGAGCGTACTCACGCTGGCGCGGGAGATGCGCAGCGGAACGAGTTGGCCGACGAGACGGGGGTTGGCGTCGAAGATGCACACGCGGTTGCCGGCGGTGCGCCCGGTGTAGCGCTGTCCGGTTTTGTCGGGGCCTTCGACCAGTACCTCCTCAACGGCACCGAGCAGAGTGGCGTTGCGGCGCTCGGAGTTGCGCTTGAGGATTTCGAGCAGCTCGTGGTTGCGGCGTTCCTTGATCTCATCGGCGATCTGGTCGCCTAACTCGGCGGCGGGGGTTCCGGTGCGGATGGAGTACTTGAAAATGTAGGCCATGTCGTAGTCGCAGGCCTCGAAGAGTTCGCGCGTTTGCTGGAACTCCTCCTCGGTCTCGCCGGGGAAGCCGACGATGACATCGGTGGAGAAATACATGGCGGGCTGCGAGGCGCGGAGGGCGTCCACGATCTCCTTGTAACGCTCGCGAGTGTAGGGGCGGTTCATCGCCTTCAGGATTCGGTTGCTGCCACTTTGCAGGGGCAGATGCACGTAGGGGCAGAGCTTGGGCAGGCGGGCGTAGGCGGCGACGAGGTCGTCCTTGAAGCCGCGCGGGTGGGGCGAGGTGAAGCGGATGCGCGCGATGCCCTCGATGGCGTGCACGCGTTCGATGAGCTGGACGAAGGGCGAGATGCCGTCGGTGTGGGCGTAATCGCGGCGTCCATACGAGGTGACGATCTGGCCGAGCAGGGTGATCTCGCGCACGCCACGGGCGGCGAGGGCGGCGCACTCGGCCACGATCTCGTCCATGGGGCGGGAGCGCTCATCGCCGCGGGTCTTGGGCACGATGCAGAAGGCGCAGTCCATGTTGCAGCCCTGCTGGATGGAGACGAAGGCGGAGATTTGCGGCGCGGGCTCGGTGGCGGCGCCGTCCGGGCCGGGAGCGGGTTCGGGCAGGTAGTGGTCCTTGATGGTGTTTTGCGAGCCGGGCTCCTCGGCGATGTCCACCACGCTGGCTCCGACCGGCAGGCCGGCCTCGCGGGCGGCGCGGATGTTGTCCAGGTAGCCGGGAACTTGGTGAAATTTTTGGGTGCCGATGACGAGGTCGACGTCGGGCAGGCGTTCGAGGATTTCAGCGCCGCGATTTTGGGCCATGCAGCCGAGGATACCGAGGATGAAGTCGGGGTTGCGCTTTTTGCGCTGCACCACGTAGCCGGCTTTGCCGAGGGCTTTCTGCTCGGCGGCGTCGCGCACGGAGCAGGTGTTGAGCAGCATGATGTCGCAGTCGTCCTCGTTCTGTACGATGCGGTAACCGCGCCCGCGCAGCATGGCGGCGACCGCGTCGCTATCGCGCTCGTTCATCTGGCAGCCGTAGGTTTTGATATAGACCCGATTCATCAGGAGAACGCGAACAGATGCGCGGCGGCGGGGCGCGCCGCAATCGCGAAAGGCAGGCAACTCGCGGCGTGGGCGAACATGGCTTGGCAATGGGAGGCTTTGGCCGAGTCCCAATCTCCCTGCAAACCGGGCGCGGGGCTTGCGTCGGGGGCTGGATGACGGTTTGAAGGCGGGGTGATTATTCGTGCGCGGTGGTCGGTGGGTTTGATTCCGGTTTTCGTCGGTCTGGGTGCCTTTTCGGCGCGGGCCGAGACGTCGGCTGGTGGAGAAACCGATTTGTTTTCGCTCGGGCAAAGCTTGTTCGAAACTTACGCGCCTGCGGAAATCAAGGCGGAGTTCGCCTTCCCCACGCGCGAGCAGTGGGACGAGTTTGCCGCGCGATTGGAGAAAACCCGGCAGACAGGCTCGCTGGCTGAACTCGCGGCTTACGAATCCGAGGCGCGGGTGGCACTGCTGGCGCTGCGGGCCTTGCCTGAATACGCGGACTATGCCGACTGGCTGGCGGAGCGGCTGGATGAAATCGCGGTGGCCAAAGAAGCGACCGCGACCGCGCCGGGACCCGCATCCCAGCCGCAGCCCGCGCCCCTGCCCGGAAAGAACGCCAACGCACCGCTGCGCCGTCCGGGTGCCGGGGTGCCGATGTATGATTTATGGCGAAAACGAATGGCAGAGCGGGTGCGGCCGACGCGGGCGGATGAGTTTCTGGCCGAGGTGAAGGCGGCGTTCGCGGCTGAAGGAGTGCCGAGCGAGTTGGCCTGGTTGGCCGAGCTGGAATCGATGTTTAATCCCAAGGCCAAGAGTCCGGCCGGGGCGCGAGGTTTGTATCAGTTAATGCCGGTGACCGCCAAGGCGCAGGGTTTGAGTTTGTTGCCGTTCGATGAGCGGGTGCAGCCGGAGAAAAGCGCGCGGGCGGCGGCGAGTTTGCTTAAGCGTTTACACGGGCTTTTCGGCACTTGGCCGCTGGCGCTGGCGGCTTACAACGCGGGCGAGGGCCGGGTGCGGCGGGCTTTGCAGGCGGCGGAGGAAAAGACTTTTGCCGGCATCGCACCCGCGCTCTCGACCGAGACGCGTTTATATGTGCCCAAAGTGCTGGCCACGCTGGCCGAGCGCGAGGGCGTGGAGCCGGAGAAACTGGCCGCGCCGAAGCCCTGAACGATGTGATCTAATTTACTGGTTTCGTCTGGGCGGGAGGCGTGAGTTGCAAGGGCAGCAGAATAGCCAAACCCACGAGGAAGAATCCCGCGTTGACCAGAATCGCCACCCGGTAGCCCAACCACGCCGCGAGCAGACCGAAAATGGGCGTACCCACCACGCCGGCCAGTTTGCTGAAGAAGCCCCAAAAACCAAAATACTCCCCGCTCTTGCCCGGCGGGGTGAACAGGGCCACCACCGCGCGTCCGCCGGATTGAAAGGCCCCCAGCGCCACGCCTGCGCCCACGCCGATGCCATAGAAAACCGCTTTGCTGGTGCAGGCCCAGGCCGCCACACAGACCACGATCCAGAGGAGCAACGAGAACGCCAGTGCAGGTTTGGGTCCGGCTTTATCCTGCAGTAGGCCAAACCCCCACGCCCCCGCTACGCCCGCCAGTTGCAGCACGATGAATAGCGCGATCGTTTCCTTTTGCGTGAGGTGCAGCACTTCCCCGGCAAAGAGCGAGGCGAACGCGATCACCGCGGTCAGCCCGGCGGTGGCGAAAAACAGCGCCGCGAAGAAAATCGCCAGGGTGCGGTGTTCGCGCAGGGTGCGCAGCGAACGCAGGTTTTCGCCCCAACTCGCCGCCAGCAAGCCCTGGCCCGGCGGCAGCGTTTTCGGCACCGCCCGCTCACGCAGCAGCAGCAGGGTGGGCAGCGCCGAAAGCGCGAAAAACGCCCCCGTCATCAAAAACACCGTCGGCACCGGCCATTTCAGTCCCTCGATCATCCAGAGCGCGAGGACCAGACTCAGCAGCCCGCCGAAATAGCCAAAACTCCAGCCGTAACCCGAGATGCGACCGACGTTTTCCGCCGTGCTGATTTCGGGCAAGAAGCCCGCGCAGATGTTTTCGCTTAGGTAAAAGGCCATCGTGCCCAGGCCCACCAGCACCAGCGCGAGCCCGACCTCGCCCGGCCCGACGAAATACAGGCCCGCCGTCGTCACCGAGCACAACGCCGCCGTGGCGGCCAGCAGAGTCTTCTTGTTGGCCCGCAGATCGGCCATGGCTCCAATAAGTGGAGAAATAAGTAATACCACTAACTGCGCCCCGGCTAAGGTGAGCCCCCACCAGGCCGCCGCCGCCGGTCGTCCGTCCGCCACCACCCCGGCGAAATACACCGCATAGACCACCGTGATTATGATGGTGGTGTAGGCGGAGTTGGCGAAATCGAAGCAGCACCACCCGAAGATCTCCCGGCGTTTCACAGGCGGTGTGGTGGCGGCGTTCATTCGCCAAAATTGGAGCCCGCTCCCGCCCCGAGGCAAAACCTAAGCGGCCCCGCCCCCGGAATCATGGCTTGAACTACGCCAAGCACTGCCCGAACCATGCGCGCCTCTTATTACTGCTTATGTCTGCTTCCGCCTCCGCTACTAGCCCTGCCTCACGTCCGACCGTGCTTCGCCGCATGGTGACCGCTGTTACCCAATGGATCGATTCCGACTACTGTCCCGACGGCGCTGAAACCATGCGCAACGAACCCGACAAGGTGGACTGGGTGCGCGTCATGCCCTTCGTGGTTCTCCACCTCGGCTGCCTCGGTATCATCTGGGTGGGCGTAAGCGCCTTCGCCGCCTGGGCCGCGGTGTTTCTCTATTTTATCCGCATGTTCGCGGTCACCGGTATCCACCACCGTTATTTCTCGCACAAGACCTACTCCACCTCGCGCGCCGGCCAGTTCTTCCTCGCCCTGTGGGCTGGCACTACCGTGCAGCGCGGCTCTCTCTGGTGGGCCTACCACCACCGCCACCACCACCAACACTCCGACGGACCCGAGGACGCCCACTCCCCGCACGTCCACGGTTTCCTTTGGTCGCACATCGGCTGGATCACCTCGCGCCGCAATTTCCCCACCGATTACTCCAAGATCCGCGATCTGCAGAAATTCCCCGAGCTCGTCTGGCTTAACCGCTTCGACCTCGTGGTCCCCATTCTCTTCGCCTTCTCCATGCTCGGCCTCGGTGCGTTGCTCGAACGCTACGCCCCCGGCCTTGGGACCAACGCCTGGCAGATGCTCGTGTGGGGCTTTTTCGTGAGCACCACCGCCCTTTTCCACGGCACCGCCTGCATCAACTCCATGGCCCACCTCATGGGCAAACGCCGCTTCAAGACCGACGACGACTCACGCAACAGCTTTATTCTCGCGATCATTTGTCTCGGTGAAGGCTGGCACAACAACCACCACCGCTACCAAAGCTGCACTCGCAACGGCTTTTACTGGTGGGAGATCGACCCCACCTATTACGGCCTCAAGCTCCTCTCTTATACCGGCCTGATCTGGGGCCTCAAGTCCGTGCCCCAGTCCATCCTCGACGAAGGCATGCACGCCGACCACCACCGCTCGATCGAGGCCGCCGCCCGATCCGTCGAACTCAATGCCGGCACTTCCTCGCTTCGCGCCGTGCTACCCACCGCTGCCGCCATTGCCGTGGCCACCGCCACTGCGGCCCAGGCCGATCTACCTAAAAAAGCCGAAGGCCCCGCCATCCATAAAGACCTCAGCGGCGAAATGGTAAAACCCAACCCGCCCGCCACGATTTCGGGCCAGAACACCATTATCTGATCCGCGGGGCGCAGCGCATCTCCGCAAGTCTTGGTCTGCGCCACGGGCGACCCTAACGCGGGTCGCCCTTTTTGCGTCCGCTTTAATAATGCGGCGGACGCTCCATTGGCTCGCTGTCGCTCCCAGCCCCTCCGATTTCGCTGACGCCGACGCTCGTGCTCCGCTCGCGCAGCCGCACCAGCTCGGCCTGCAATCGATCCAGTCGCTTGGCCATTTCTAACATGGCCTTGTCCTGCTGGGTCACATGGTGCTCCAGCCAGGCAATCCGCTCCTCCGCTTTCTCAATGCGTGCGTCGGACATGGGGCGGGGGTAGCGGGCGCACGGCGCTGGGCTTGTTCGCAGTGGCATCGGTCTCGGTCGCTTCGGCGGCGGTTTCACCCGCCACCTCGCGCCGGAGGGCCTCCAACTGCGGGGCGACGACCTGTTTATAACAATCCGGGCACACCGAGTGGCTGAAATCCGTGCCCGTGCGGGTGTTGATGTAGCTCTCGATCTGCTGCCAGTAATTCGAGTCGTCGCGCACCTTTTTGCAGTAGCCGCAAATGGGCAAAAACTCCTCCAGCTGGCGCACCTGCGTGGCGAAGCGCAGGATTCGCTCGGCGACCCGCAGGCGCATCCAGATTTCCTGGGTTTGCAGTGGTTTGCTTAGGAAGTCATCCACCCCGGCCTCGATCGCCTCCCGCTGGTTATCCTCCGAGGGCAGCAAGCCCGTGAGCAGGATAAAATAAACGTAGTCGGCCTCCAGCCGTCCGCGCACCCGCCGGCACAGCTCCAAGCCATCGACCCCGGGCATCACCCAATCGCTCACCACCACCCGCACCGGCTCGGCCGCGAGCCGGGCCAAAGCCTCTTCCCCGTTCGCCGCAGTCACGACTTCGTGCCCTAGCTTGCGCAGCGTACGCGCCAGCACCGCCAAGGCCACCGGATCATCTTCCACCGCGAGAACCTTCATGCCGATAGGGGGGATAATATCATCGTCACGCCACGCACGCAGAAGGAAAACGCACCCAAAGTCGATGCAGCTTCACGCCCGTTCACTAGTTTTCTGTAATTCGTAAACTTGGACTCCTCTGTGCCGATATAAACGCAAAAATCACCCGTGTTGCGTGACTTACTCCCGTGCCTGCCGCCCGGGAGTTTCCTGCTTAATGAGTTTTTAACATTCCTGCCCGCACCGCTTTCGTTTACTCCATCGCCATGGCCACCCCGAGCGTCGCCCCCATCGACCAGACCGAGCTGCTTACCGTGGCTTTGCTCACGCTTTCGCCTGACGTCGCCGTCACCGAAGTCCGCCCCCATCGCATTTGCGTCAAATACCTGCCCGGCCGGCATTATCTTGTAATCACGCCCGAGCAGTGGGGCGTGTTGCTCGCTTTCCGGGAAGCCCACACCGCGCCGCAGGCTCTTTGTGAACTCATTTCCAACCGCCGCAGCATTCCGCTCCGCGATTATTACGAGCTGCTGGTCAAGGCCTTCGATGCCGGTATCTTGCAAGTCCCCGGCCAGTCCGTGCCGCCCCCCGTTCCTCCGGTCGAATGGCGCTTCAAAACCCGGGGTAAACTCGTGCGCCACCTCGCCCTTTTCACCATGGCAGTGGCCAGCGCGCTCATTGTGCTCCGCCCTCTGCCCATGCCTGAGCACATCGGCCATCTGATCGCGGGTTGGCTGCTCACCTGCGTGGCCGTCAGCCTGGGCAACCTGCTCGCCGCCTGCGCGCTGCGCGGGGCCGGGGGCGAGGTCCACGACCCCCGCCTGATCTGGCGTACGCCCTTGCCCCGGTTCACCGTCGATCTGGAGGATAAAATCACCCTCGGTCGCGAGGAGGAGATCAATGTCGCGCTCTCCCGGCTCGCGCCCGGTTTCGTCATCACCTGCCTCGTTTCCCTCTATGCGCCGCCGCTGGTTTTACCTTTGGTCTGCGCCCTTCTGGTGCAGCTCTGCCCGCTGGCCAAGACTCCGTTCGCGGGTCTGCTGAGCGCACTTTATCACGACCCCCGGCTCGCGACCGCTTACGACCTCAAGTTCGTGCAAAACCAGCTCTTGCTCGTCCTCCTGCGCGCCAAGCTCAAATTCGCCGATCGCCGCTTCCTCGTCGCTTGCGCGAACTTCACCGTGGTATGGCTCGCTTTGATGTTTCTCGCCGGGTGCGCCCTTTTGCAGGCCAACGCGTGGGAATTGATCCTGAGTTTTCGCGCGGCCGGCGGGTTTCAATTTACCGCCATATTCCTGCTCGTGATCATGTCCGGCATGGTGCTGGCCGGCGCGGGTCTGGCCGGCTGGATTCTCTGGTGTCATTTTCGTGGCTGGCTCGATCCGCGCCTCGCCCGCCGCCGGTTGCGTCAGGCCGCGCCTCCAGTCGATGCCTCGACCGTTCTGCGCTGCCTGGCCGGCACCCATCTATTTCGCTCCCTGCCGCCCGAGGACCAGCAACTTCTTGCCGCTCAAGTCACGGCGGAAGGTCACGAAAAGGGCTCTATCGTGGTCCGCCAGGGCGCGATTGGCGACCGGCTCTATGTGCTGTTTGCCGGTGCGGTTGAGATCCTTCGCGAACAAGCGGTCGGCCGCCCGGAGGTCGTCGCCGAATTGCTGCCGGGCGATGTTTTTGGCGAGATCGCCCTGCTGGGCGACGGTGTGCGCACCCGCTCCGTGCGCTGCACCCGCCCCACCGTGCTGCTCTCGCTCACCCGCGAGGCTTTCGACGGCCTCGTGCTCTCGCGCCTCTCCCGCGAGGCGGTCGAAGCCAGCGTGCAGAAAATCGCCTTTCTGCACCGCATCGAACTCTCCCGCCGCTGGAGCCCGCCCGCTATGGGGGCCTTCGCCCGGCGCTCGCGTTTCCAAGCGTTTACCGAGGGCGATTTGCTCGTGCGTCAGGGCGACGCCAACCAATACTTTCACCTCGTGTACGAAGGCGAACTGGCGGTGGAGAAAACCGGTCGCGAGGTCGCCCGGCTGGGGGTGGGCGACTTTTTTGGCGAGATCAGCCTGCTGCAAAACAGCGTGGCCACCGCCGCCGTGGTCGCGTGCACGCCGGGGCGTTGCCTAGTCATGGGCAAGCGAGACTTTCTCGATTTCATCACCCGCGATTTTCTCATTGGCCTCCAGTTCGAGCAGATCAGCTCCACCCGCATTGGCCGCCCTATATTCCCCCTTGCCGAGGCCGCTTTTGGCGACGGGCGTCTCGGGTAGGTCGCAGTCTCGCCTTGGGTGTTTAGCCCAGGCACTTCACCGCCAGCTCGCGCAGCACGGCGGGCTCTTCCTTGGGGCGGGAAAGGATGCTTTCAAACGCCTCGGCCAGCGCGAGCTGGATGTCGATGTGGTGTTTGAGCGTCCACGCCTTGGCTCCGGCGGAGAGTTTGCCGACATACCAGGGGTTCTGACTAAAGAGATTGGCCGCGTTTTTCTCGCCTGCGCCAATGAAGTGCTGGCCGAAGGCTTTGGCCGCGCGCTCGATGGCGAACTTGTCCGGGCCGCGTCCTCCTTGGGGAGCAAGCGCACGCAGTTGAATCAACAGGCGGTTGCGGTTCTGCATCGAGGAGAGTAGCGGGCGGGCGCTCTCGCCGGCGAAGAAATGGCGGTCAAAGGCCGCCAATGTGCCGCGCAAATCGCCTTGAAAAAATCGTTCGGTGGCCTCGAAAAAATCGCCCTCCGCGAGGTTGGGCGTGAGTTCCTCCACGTCGGCCTCGGTGATGGCTTTGCCGGAGTCGGCGTGGGCGGCGAGTTTGTTGACCTCGCTGACGAGGAAACGGGTGTTGGCCCCGCTACGCGCGAGCAGGAGCGAGAGCGCGTCCCGGTCGATGGTGACGCCCAGCGCTTTGGCTTCGGCGAGCGCGGTGGCGGCGAGGGCTTCCGCGGCATCTTCGGGGTTGGCCGCGCCCACGAAAGTGAAGTCAGCGGTCTTTTCGCACCACTTGAAGAAACTTTTGCGCCGGTCGATGGGCGAGGCGGTGAGGAGCACGGCGACCTCGGCGGGGTTCACGGCGGCGAGCACGCTTTGCAGGTGCTCGACCGCAGTTTTCACCGTCTCTGAATTACCGGTACGGGAGTCTCCGAGGAAACTCACATCCTTGAACCAGACCAGGCGGCGGCCGCCAAACATCGAGACCGTCTGCACGCTGTCGCGAAACCGGGCGATGGCGGTTTCGACCTCGTCCACCGTGTTGGCGAAGCCATCGATGGTTTCCTGGGAAAACTCGTCCGGGATGTCGCGCGCGAGCTCGGCGTGACGCGAGCGCCCCAGCCGCCCGACGAGGAAATCGTCGGCCCCGCAGATGAAGATAAACGGGGCGGCGGCGGACATCGGCGCGGGGGCTAGGCGACGGCTCAGGCCGAGGGCCGACCGCCGGCGAGGCGCTCGGCGATTGGGCCGGAGAACTCGATGGTTTGGGTGGGGAAGGCGAAGCTCAGGCCTCGCTCCTCAACCATGCGCATGATGGCGAGGTTGATGCGCTCGCGCAGATCGAAGGTTTTGCGCGCGTCGGGGTCGGCGGCGAAGTAGATGATCTGAATATCGAGGGAGAACGCGCCGTAGTTGAGGAAGTTTACCGTGATGAAATCCTGGTGCACGGCGGGGTTGTTTTTCAGCAGGGAGCGAATCTCCTCCAGCAGGCCCTCGATCTGGTGGGATTTGGACGAGTAGGTGAGGCCGATGGTCTGGTCCACGCGGCGCTGGGGCATGCGGCTGAAGTTGTTAATGGCGTCGGCGGCGACGGTTTTATTCGGGATGGCGATCAGGGTGCGCTGGGGAGTGCGGAGCTTGGTGGAGCGCAGGCCGATGTCCTCGACCGTGCCTTGGTGGGCGCCGATCTGCACGAACTCGCCGATGCGGAAGGGCTGGTCCACGGCGACGACGACCGAGCCGAAGACGTTGGCCAGGGTGTCCTGGGCGGCGAGGGCGAAGGCCAAGCCGCCGATGCCGAGACCGGCGAGGAAGGCCTTTACGTCGGCGCCGAGCGACTGGGCGGCGATGAGCACGCCGAAGATCAGGAAGAGTGCGATGACGGTTTTCTTGATCCAAGGCATGAAGGCGGCGACGGCCGCGCCCTTGGTTTTGGCCGCCTCGTGGAGGTGGTCGAGGATGCTGGAAACGGTGTTGATAAAGAACCACAGGCCGACGACGGCGAAGGCGATGGTTTTGAGGTAAACGAAGGCGGCGTCGGCTTCGGGCGAGAGCTTGAGGACCTTGATCGCGATGACCGTTCCTAGCACGGCGATAAAAGCGGCGACCGGTTTTTGCCAGGCGACGATCAGCTCGTCGTCGAGGGTGGTTTCGGTACGGGCGGTGAGGCGCTTGAAGAAGCCGAAGACGAAATTGGCCACGACTTTGCGCAGCACGTAAAACAGCACGGTGATGAGACCGGCGATAGCCCAGTGTTGCCAGGTGTTGCCCGAGCTTTTGACCCCGAAAAGCGCAAGCGCGAGGTCCACCAGATGTTCGACGAAATCTGGCGAAGCGGGCGTGGCCGCTCCGCTGGCGAGGGCGGCGGCGGCCTGGGTATTCGCCAAGTTAGCGGCATCGGTGGCGGCGTCTTGGGCGCGCAAGGTCAGCCCGAAAAAGCTGAAAACAAGAATGGAGAGAAATGCGAAAGAGAGGCGCATGGTCGGGAGAAAAGATGGGCGGGCAGAACTAGCGACGCTTGATTTTCCAAGTCAATCCATGCGCCGCGTGCGCGAGTAGCCCCCGGCAACAAGTAACCTATTGGGTTACTTGTTGCCGGGGGCGGGAAGGCTTGGTGACAGCGAGGGTGGAAGGAGGGGCGGACAACGGATACAAACTCGAGCCACTTTGCATGCGAACGACGGCAACCCCGTTCCGCTATCGGCCTGAGCACCGAGCCCGACGCATGTTGGTTTCTCGTCTCACTTAAGCGTCAACGCCACCAACGCCGGCAAAACCACCACCCATCCGCATCCGCTCAAGCCAAAGTAACCTAATAGGTTACTTGATGCTGGGGGGGCGGGCTAGGGAGGGGAGGGTTGTAAAAGAAAACGGCGCGTTCTCCGGGCTGGAGAACGCGCCGTACCGGGCCAACGGGGACTATTGCTTCAGGGCTCACGCCACCGCGATCTTGCGGGGCTTAAGCGCTTCGGATTTCGGCAGGGCGACACGCAGCACGCCGTCGCGCAGCTCGGCGGTGATCTTGGCGAAATCGACCGCGCGGCCGTGGTCTAGCACGAGTTCGTAGTGGGCTTCACGCGTTTCACGATGGAGCGCGGTCCATGCCTCCGGCTGGCGCCAGGCGCGTCGGCCAACAACGCGTATTTGTTCATGGTCAACGCTGAGCTCCAGTCCGTCCTTGGCCACGCCGGGTAGGTCCACGGTCAGTGCGTAGGCTTCAGGGGTTTCGGCAATTTGGTAGCGAGGAGCCACGCTTGGGACCGACTCCGTGGCAGGAGGGGTCTCGGTTTTGTTTTGAGGAGCCAAGGCAGGGATAAGCGTAGTGATGAGTGACATGGTGGAAGTGTTATGAGTGTGCTTGGATTTGGGTGAGTTACGGGATCAGGCGACGGCCACGCTGATCTTGCGCGGCTTGGCCTCTTCGCGTTTGGGCAGGGTGACGGTGAGCACGCCGTTTTCGTAGGCTGCGCTTACCTTGTCGGACTGTACGGTGGTTTCCGGCACGGTAATGGAGCGGCGAAACTCGATCGTCTCGCTGCGGTCACCGATTTGGTGGGTGCGTTTGGCGCTCAGGTGAAGGGTTCCCTCCACCAGCTCGACGCCAAGATCGGCGCGGGCAACGCCGGGCAATTCGGCGCGCACATAACTGGCGGTCGCATCTTCATATAGATCTACCGGGAAGCGCTCGGCACTGGCTGCTACCGTATCGCCCAAGGCCGCTTCAAAAAGACGGTCCATCTGAGCTTCCAGCCCGGTCCAGGGACTGCGCGCCAAGCCGGCGGGATAACCGTTGAGTAGGGGGGTGGTATAGCGAATGAGTCTCATGTTAGGATGTAGGTGAATGAGTGTTGTTGGATTGAATATTTTTGCGGACGTCATGAGCTTTCGCAGGGAAAGTGCCTATCAATATTGATAGTTAAGTGATTACTAAAAATGCGTTTGTGTGTTTTGATTTTGCTGGTGATGAGAAAGCTTGTCCAGGTGGGTGTCGCGGCGGTGGGCAAAGCTGTCACAAAAAACGCGTGCCGGGCGGGCCGCGCTCAATCACGGTGCCGGAACGATTATGAGTTTCGACTTCGACACCGTCCTTCCCCGCCTCGGCACCGACTCGCAGAAGTGGCAAAAGTATCCCGACCGCGACATCCTTCCAATGTGGGTGGCGGACATGGATTTTCGCGCGGCGCCGGCCATTTTGGAGGCGCTGCATCGCCGGGTGGAGCATGGGATTTTCGGCTACGCCCGGCCGGTAAAATCCACGGTGGACGCGGTGGTGAACGCCTGTGCGACCCGCTACGGCTGGACGATTGATCCGGCCTGGATCGTGTGGCTTCCAGGCTTGGTGTGCGGACTCAATGTCACCGCCCAAGCCTGCGCGGTGGTGGGCGAAGAAGTCTTGTGCCTCACGCCGGTGTATCCGCCGTTTATGACCGCGCCGAAAAACTCCGGCCGGGTGTCGGTGCCGGTGCCTTTGGCCTTGCACCCGGGTCCGACGGGGCTGGGTGACGGTTTCTGGGCGATCGACTGGGAGGCGTTAGAGGCAGCGGTGACGCCGCGAACCAAGCTGTTTTACCTATGTAATCCGCACAATCCGGTGGCGCGGGTGTTTCGTCGCGACGAACTGGTGCAGCTGGCCGAGTTTTGCGCCCGCCACGACCTCGTACTCTGTTCCGACGAGATTCACTGCGATCTGATCTTGGATGCTTCGTTACCGCATTTGCCTACGGCGTTGGTTGCGCCCGAGCATGCGGCGCGGACCATCACGCTGATGGCCCCGAGCAAGACCTATAACGTGCCCGGGCTCGGCACCTCGTTCGCGATTATTCCTGATGCAGCTCTGCGCGCCCGTTTCGTGCGGGCCACTGCGGGCATCGTGGCGGAGGTGACGACGCTGGGTTTTGCGGCCTGTGAGGCGGCTTACCGCGATAGTGAGGACTGGCGGCAGGCGCTGCTGGCGGCGTTACGCGGTAATCGCGACCGCATCTTTGCGGCGTTGTGCGGGGGCGAGCTTCCGGGGGTGAAAATTGCCGCACCTATCGAAGCGACTTATCTGGCGTGGTTGGATGTCTCGGCGCTCGGGCTTACCGATCCTGTGGGGTATTTTGAGGCGCACGGCGTGGGGTTGAGCGACGGGGCGTTTTTCGGCGCGCCGCGCGGTTCGCATGTGCGGATAAATTTCGGCTGCCCGCGCGCCACCCTGGACGAGGGCTTGCGACGTATGGCGGCGGCCATCGCGGCGCTTCCGCTCAAGGGATAAAACGTCCGGCGAGTTCGGGGCCGGGGGCTTCGGCAGCGACGTAATCCACCCGGCCAAAAATACGGTAACGTACTCGCGCCACGAGGCGGTAAGAGGCGTCGCGCCAAGGGCCGGGCACTCGGCGGGCGAGGCGAGCGAAACGGCGCGCTCCGGGACCGAGGAGGGCCAGCACTGCGAGCACGCCGTCGGTGCGGGTCGCGAACTGGTTGCCGTTGGCGGCGGGCAGAAAAACGAGGCTGTCAAAATCTTCGGTGGGTAAACCGAGACGGCGGAGGGCGGCTTGGGCGAAGGCACCCTGGAGCGGCGCGAAAAACAGGCGCCTATTCCGGTCGGAGCGCGCCAGGCGGCGAACGAGGGCGCGACAGAGTCCGCATTCGCCGTCGTAGAGCAGCACGGGAAATTCCGGGGTGGGCATGGGTCTAGGTTGGGCAAGGATCGGGTGCGCGCAAGGCGTGGGGGCTTACACGCTTGCCGGGGGCGGCCGGGCGACGGTTACTGGTGCGTCCACATCACCATGCGCCTCGGTCCGCTCACGCTTTCCTCCAACTTGTTTTTGTCGCCGCTGGCTGGTTACACCAATCTGCCCATGCGGCTGACCGTGCGGGAACTCGGGGGGCTGGGTTTTGCGACGACTGATTTGGTAAACGCCCGATCTTTGATCGAACGCAACCCGACCGCGCTCAAGCTGGTGGCCAGCGCGCCGGGGGACCGGCCCTGGGCGGTGCAGCTTTTTGGCGCGGTGCCGGAGGAGATGCGCGATGCGGCGGTTATCTGCCAGGAATTGGGCGCGGACGCGGTGGATATTAACATGGGCTGCCCGGTGAAAAAGGTGGTCAAAATCGGCGGAGGCTCCGCCATGATGACGGAGTTGGACAAGACCGCCGCGCTGGTGCGCGGCATGATCGCGGCGGTGAAAATTCCGGTCACGGCCAAGATGCGGCTCGGCTGGGACGACCAGAACCTGACTGCGCCGGATCTGGCGCGCACGCTGGAAGACGCCGGTGTGGCGGCGGTCTTCGTGCACGGGCGGACGCGAGCGCAGGGTTTTGCCGGCCAGGTGAATCTCGCCGGCATCCGCTCGGTCGTGCAGGCGGTGAAATCCATTCCGGTGATCGGCAATGGCGACGTGACCACGCCGGAGGCGGCGCGGCACATGATGGCCGAGACCGGGTGCACCGGAGTGAGCATCGGACGCGGGGCGTTTTACGATCCTTGGATTTTCAAACGCACCGACCACTTGCTGCGTACGGGGGAGCTGTTGCCCGAACCGAGCTTCGAGGAGCGGGTTCGGGTGTTGCGCATCCACTTCGAGCGGTATGTGGAGTTTTACGGCGAGGCGCACGGGGCGCGTTTGTTTCGACGGGTGGCACCGTGGTATGCGCGGCGTTTCGGTCCGGCCAAACCGTTTAAGCAGGCGATTCTAGGCATCACTTCGCGGGCCGATTTCGAGCGTGCGCTGGCGGAGTATTTCGTATGGCGGGCGCGGTTTTGTGACGATAGCGGTCGCTTGTTGCCGCTGTATCAGCCCGGCCCGATGGTGGCTTCGTTTATGCGCGATCCCGATGATCCGGTTTTCGCGCGAGAATCGATTCCGGTGCCCAAGGGGCCGGTTGAGAACTGGTAGGCCACCGGCACCTGAGCGGGTGCTCGCGGTGACTCAGTATTTCACTCGTACCTGGGCGCCGGAACGGTCCTCGAAAAGGAGGTGTTTGGTGGCGGCGTCCACGCCGACGAATTTCACGCCAAGAGCGGAGTCGATTTCGTCGCCAACACGCACGAGTTTTCCACCGATTAAGGCGCGGGCCGGAGAGCCTTGGAAAACTCCGCTGATGGTGGGCCCCAGTCCTTCGGCGTAGCGAACAAAGCGGTTGCTGGGGGCGGGCGCGACTGTGGGTGTGGAGACGGGCGTAACCGCAGCGGGCGGAGTGGTCGGCGGCGTAACGGCTGCGGAAACCACGGGTGGGGCGACGACGGGTGGCGGGGGCGCGACGACGGGGGGCTGCGGCTGGACCGGGGCGGTGTCAGGTGGCGGGACGGTCGGGGTGGGCTTGGGTTTGGCAACCACTGCAACCTTAGGGGCGGCGGGCTCTTCTGCGTTGGGGCTCAGATAGAAATAAAGGCCGCCGCACAGCGCGCTGATGCCGACGGCAAACAGCAAAATGGGCCGGCGCGAACGCTGTAGGTTTTTCGCTTGTTGGAATTGAGCGGTGCCGGGCATGAGCGGTTTGCCGGCTAAGAAGGGTTTTTTGGATAACGGGGGTGGCGGAGCCGTTAACCCATTTGGGGGCGGAGCAACCGGGGGGAAGGGCGCAGGGACGGGAGGTGCGATCGGGCTGGGGGAGGGCGCTGCCCCAATGACTGGCGCGAAGGGGGGCGGGGTTGGGGTAGGAAGCGGGGGCGGAGTGGAGGGCTTGGCACTGGCGAAGGGCGCGGCGGTGGCTCCGGTGCCGAGGGGCGGAAGCGAGGGAATCGGGATGAGTGGCGGGCCGCTGATTTCGCCTAATTCAGCAAGGGGATCCGGTAGCTCCGCCGGGGTGGGTGGGGGCGGGAGCGGGGGCTTGGCTCCGACGCGTAACTTGATGCCGGAACCGGGTGCGGCAGGTTCAGACGAGGTTGGCTGAGGCGTGGGGGCGGGCGGAGCCGGCGGAGCGCTGCCGACGGGCTCGGCGGGGGTGGAGGGTTCTTTATTGAGCGATAAGGTGGGCCGGCGACGCGGGGGTTGGCTACCGCCGGACGGAGGCTCCGGTGAAGCCGGCGCTGCGGTGGGCTGGGCTTCTGGTGCGGGCGGAACCGGGGGTTGAGAGCCGGGAGCGGCAGGCCGTTTCAGGCGAAGGGGGGAAACGTCTTGGGCAGGCTCTTCGCTCATAATGGGAGTACCGTGTAACGTGTTTGGCGAATCGCCGAGGCTCAAAAACAAAAAAAAGCGGCGCACCCAAAAAGGTGCGCCGCCTAGAGTTTTATAGGAGCTGGAGCGTAAGCCCGAGCGGGACGAATCGCTTAGTAGCGACGATCGCCACGGTCGCCGCCGCCGCCGAAGCCACGGCCGCCACCGCCGCCGCCGCCGCCGAAGCCACGACCGCCGCCGCCGCCACCGCCACCGCCGCCGCCGAAGCCGCGACCGCCGCCGCCGCCGCCACCGAAGGAGCGACCAGCGCCCTCTTCCTTGGGACGGGCCTCGTTCACGGTGAGAGCGCGGCCGCCGAGGTCGGCGCCATTCAGCTTCTCAGCAGCGAGCTTGGCTTCTTCTTCGGTGCCCATGGTGACGAACGCGAAACCGCGGGGGCGGCCGGTCATCTTGTCCATGGCGACGTAAACGTCGGTCACGGAACCGAATTGACCGAAGGCGGAGCGGAGCTCGTCTTCGGAGGTTTTGAAGGACATGTTACCGACGTAGAGTTTGGAGTTACCCATGATGTTTGATTTCGTCCGCTGACCGTCTCTGCCAGACCGTTCCCGACCATCGGGTTTCAAATCATCTCTAGAGCCTAACTCTACTGACGACTCACCAGTTCCTGTCATCTAACGTTTCGCTAACGATGCGAGGGACGACACTGAAAAATTTGTTATTAGCAAGAATAATTTTATTTTGACGTAGCTGTAAGTTGCCGAATAGCGGCGCTTTTTCGTATTACGGGTGCGCAGGTTTTTTCATGGGGGAAAATTGCGTTTCCCGGACTTTGGCGATAGTTACGGACAGGCCCTTTTATTTAATATCATAACCATGTTTGCTCCGCTCACGCGTTTCTTTTTGCGCCGGTCCGATGTCTCCAGTTCGGTCCCGGTTATCGTTCAGGCGGTGCGGGTGGAGCATGCTCGCGAGTTGAGGAGTCGGCGTTCTGAATGGGTTTTGGCGGTTGGTTGGGTGTTGGTTTTGGCTAAAGGCATCGCGGTCTATTGGTTATGCGGACGTTATGCCGTGCCGGTGAATCCTTGGTGGGTGATCGCTCCGACCCTGGGCTTTGCCGGGGTGTGCACGGTATTGTATTGGCGGCGGTTTTGAGGTCTCGGTTACCTAGGGTTGCCAGTTGAGCTTGGCCGGGTTTGGTGGCGGCATGCCTTCTGTTTCTGGTTTGCGCAGTCCTTACGCTCGTGTCGGTCGCTTGGTCTATTTCGGGCGGATGCTGGATAAAATCCGGCTCCATGCCCAAGGGTCTTTGCCGGCGGATTATGTAACGAATCTCGGCGACGCTAAGCCGACGGTCTTTGACGGACGGATGTGCCGGTTTCTGCGGGTGCGGTTCGCCGATTTGCAGGCGCAGGTGGTGGCGCGTCCGGATTGGAGCGATGGCGAGTTGCTGGCCTGGGTGGAGGCTCACTCGGTGGCGGCGGGACATGCGGCGCGGACCGACGAGGAGTGCGAGATTTTTAACGCGTTTCTTTCCAAGCGGGGCTGGCGCGATGCGGGTAGCGCGATTTTGGCGCAGCGTGCGGCGGAATCTGCGGTGGCGGGCAAACCGGTCTCCACGATGTTTGATTATATTGATTTCGATGAGGGGCGCGATCCGGTGGCGGCGCGCGCATGGGAGGTGAAGCCAGAGGTGATCGTGGTGATGGGCGTGGCCGGGGCGGGCAAAACCACTTTGGGCCGGGCGCTGGCCGGGCATCTGGGCTGGGCGTTTTTGGATGCGGATGCGTTTCATCCGGAAGCGAATTTGGCTAAGTTACGCGCCGGCGAGCCGCTGGATGATGCGGATCGTGCCCCTTGGCTGGCTGCTCTGCGTGTACAGATCGAAGAGCATTTGGCGGGGGCGGGGCGACTGGTGTTGGCGTGTTCGGCGTTGAAGCAGGCTTACCGCGACACGCTTTGGGTGGATCGATCGCGCATGCGGCTGGTTTTTCTGGCGGGGACGGAGGCGTTGCTTTTCGCGCGTTTGAAGGCACGAGCGGTGAGCGAACCGGGGCACCCGCTGGGAGTTGGTTTGCTGGCGAGCCAGTTGGCCGACCTAGAGGCCCCGGCGGACGCGGTGCGCGTCGAGGTGGGCTGCCCCACCCCGGAGCAGGTCGCTGTAGTTTGTGGCGCGCTGGGGCTTTGATTTGGTTTTGGACATAAGTTTTCCTGGTTGTCCCTGGCTATTGGCCTTATCACTACAACTAAAGGCGTATAAAAAATTAAAGTCCGGTGGGTATCGGGACGATAACGAGGGTCTTTAATCCTCTCTTAGACCCTACCCAACCATGAAATTCTCTGCTCTCACCATCGGCCAGCGTGTCGCCTTTGGATTTTCCCTGCTCCTGCTCCTCGGTGCCGCACTAGGCGGCTTCGCCACTTACGAAATGCTCACCTCCGCCAAGGGAGCGAATTTCCTTTCGGTGGCGGTCGCGCCGCAGGCCCATGTCACGAGTGAACTTGCCCAAGCATCTGCCCTGACCCAACGCGCGGTGCGCACTTACAGCCTCACGGGTGACGAAGGCCAGTTAGCCGAGGCTAAGAAACGCCTTGGTGAAGTGAGCGATGCCATGGAAGAGGCGCGCAAACTCAGCGTGGCTCAACCTGAGCTCACCGGGCTGCGCGATGGCGTGGCCGAAGCGACCAAGGTGCTGAAGAATTACGAAACCCAGTTTCAAGCGACCGTCGCCAACATGGACGGTTTACACAAGATCCGTATGCAACTGGATTCCTCTGCCTCAACGTTTGTGAGCGAGATATCCAGCTACATCGAAAGTCAGGATAAAAAATTGGCCGAAGAAATCGCGGCTGACGCGCCGACCGAAAAACTGGAGGACCGGCGTCTCAAGGTAGAGCTGGCCAACCAAATCCTCGATTTGGGCAACGTGATCCGCATCGCCACGTTCAAGGCGCAGGCCTTACGCCAACCGGAGCTGGTGGAGAAGGCGTTGTCGAATTTCGCCAAAATGGACGAGGTGCGTAAACAGCTTATCGCCAGCACCAAGCAGGAGGCTAACCTCAAACAGCTGGCGCAGGTGGCCGATGCCGCCAAAAACTATCACGATGGGATCGATGCCTTGGTGAAGAACTTCGCGGATGCGCAGTCCATCACCGCGACCCGGCTGGCCGCCGCCAACGAGTTCGATGGCGTGGTCGAGGGCGTGCAAAACAAGTCCATCAAGCGCACGCTCGACTACGCGACCGCTTCTTCCACCGAACTGAGCAGTGCGTCGAATATCATCATTGGTAGCTTGGTTTTCGAGGTTGTTCTCGGTCTGGCCGCCGCTTTCTTCATCATTCGCGGGGTTAATCGTGTCCTCACCCAAACCGCCGAATCGCTCTCCCAAGGTTCGCTCCAGGTCGCTGCCGCTTCCGGTCAAGTCTCCTCCGCCAGCCAATCGCTGGCCGAGGGTTCGAGCGAACAGGCCGCCTCGCTGGAAGAGATCAGTTCTTCGATCGAGGAGCTCGCCAGCATGACCAAACGCAATGCCGACAACGCCCAAGCGGGCAAGGCTTCGGCTGGACACGCCCGCGCCGCCGCCGAGGCTGGTGCTTCGGAAATGGAGCGCATGCAGGGCGCGATGAACGCGATCCAGCAGTCCTCCAACGACATCTCCAAGATCATCAAGACTATCGACGAGATCGCCTTCCAGACCAACATCCTCGCGCTGAACGCGGCGGTCGAGGCCGCCCGCGCCGGCGAGGCCGGAGCCGGCTTCGCGGTGGTGGCCGACGAGGTGCGTTCGCTCGCCCAGCGCTCCGCCGTGGCCGCCAAGGAGACCGCCGACAAGATCGCCGACGCCACCGCTCGCTCTGCGCAGGGCGTGGAGCTCTCCACCAAGGTCGCCGCCGGCCTGCAACAAATCCTCGATAAGGCCCGCGAGGTGGACCGTCTCGTCGCCGAGGTCGCCACTGCTTCGCACGAACAGAGCGAGGGCTTGTCGCAGATCAATGTCGCAGTCAGCCAGATGGATAAAGTCACCCAATCCAACGCCGCCGGTGCCGAAGAGACTGCCTCCGCCGCCGAGGAGCTGAACGCCCAGTCCGAGGAGCTGCGCAACGCCTCCGCCCAGCTCGCGGCCCTGGTTGGTGTCACGGTGGACAATGCCCCGGTAACGCATCACCAGCCCGCCCGCGCCACCAAGGTCGTCACCGCCAGCAAACGCGAAACTGCGCGTCCAGCGGCCAGTTCTTCGCACCGCATCCACAGCCCCGCCACCAAACACCTAGCGGAAACAGCGCCGACCGGCGCCCACTCTTCGCACGAGCACCTGAGCTTCAAAGACTGAGCCGGGACACCGCCCGCCGACCCCGACGCCGCGCATATGCCGCGCCGGGGCGGCTCTTGCCCTCCGCACCCTCGGGTCGGAGGGCTTTTTATTGAGGTTATTAGAGCGTGTCGTCACGAGATTTCAGCCCAGAGAAGGGCGCAGCGGAATTGGACGGCAGCCAAGAAGGATGAAGCTCGCTTGGCGTAGCGCGTGGCGATGCCGCGCCATTGCTTGAGTTTCAGGAAGGCATTTT
>CANIWJ010000041.1 GCA_947471035.1 Verrucomicrobiota bacterium | reverse complement strand
TTGGCGATGGCTTCGCCACCGAGGAAGGAAATGCCTGCCTGAACCGGCAGGCATACGGTCGCCGCTGCGGAGGCGATCAACAGGGAACGGAACTTGGTTTTCATAAGGTGAAAACCTGATCCAACCCGACTCCCGTCCGACCGCTAGCACGGGATTGTTAAGTGTTGGCAACAGCGTAACACGGTCGAAACAAACTCACAGCTTGGCAGCATTCAGCTTAGCCGCCTCGCCTTCTAAGCGCGTTACCAGCGCGTCCATCTCCTCGATCACCGCGCTTACCGTCTCGGGGCGCGACAGATCGACTCCCGCCTTCCTGAGTTGCTTCATCGGGTGGTCGTTTCCACCGCTGCGCAACAACTCCAAATAGCGGTCACGCGCGACGGGCCGCTCCACCTCCGGGCCGGTAAACATCGCCCGATAGAGCTGGGCCGAGGACGCGAAACAGGTCGCATATTGGTAAACGTAGTAAGGTGAATTATAGAAGTGCGGGATGCGCGTCCAAGTGAGCCGATACTGCGCATCCACCGTCACCGCTTCACCGTAATACTCGGCCAGCAAACCACCGTAAAGTTCGCCCAGCACATCCGCCGTTATCGGCTCTCCCGCCTCCACCTTGGCATGCGCCCGACGCTCAAAATCGGCAAACAACACCTGCGTATAAAACGTGCCCACGATGGAATCGATCGCATGCTGCAAAAGCAGGAAGCGCTCACGCGGTGCTTCGGTGCGCGCCAGCAGATACTCCAGCAACAAACGCTCGTTAATCGTCGAGGCCACCTCGGCCACGAAGATGGTATAGTCGCTGGTCACAAAGGGCTGCGTCTCCTCCGAAAGCCGCGTATGCATGGCGTGCCCCATCTCGTGCGCGAAGGTGAACAACGCGTCCTGGGTGTCGTTGTAATTCATCAACACGAATGGGCCCACGCCGTAAACGCCCGCCGAGTAGGCACCGGAGCGCTTGCCCTCGTTTTCATAGACGTCCAGCCGACCGCCCTTCAGCAGTTCCCCCAGCTTGGCCTGATACTCCGCGCCGAGCGGCGCCACCGAAGCGAGTACCTGCTCGCGCGCCGCACGGTAGGGCCAGACCGCATCGTCCGGCACCAGCGGCACCGAGCCGTCGTAGAGGTGATAGGTTTCCAGCCCGAGCATGCGGCGGCGCAGCTCGAAATAGCGGCGCAGCGGAGCAGTGCCGGCGCGCACGGTGTCCACCAGGGTCTGGTAAACCTCCACCGGGATGGCGTTGCCATCGAGCGCGCGGTGCAGGGTCGTGGGGTAATTGCGCGCCTGGGCCAGAAACCAGCCGCGCTCCAGCACACCGCGATAAATGGCGGCGTAGGTGTTTTTTGTCGCTTCGTAAGTGCCAAGATAAGCCGCAAACGCCTGCGCGCGCTCCGCCTGTTTGGGGTTCGTAGTGAGCAGATGTTGGTAGGCTCCGGGCGTGAGTTTCACTTCGCGTCCGTCGCCCAGCGTGATGGTGGGAAACTTAATGTCCGACGTGCTCAACTCCGAATACACCGAGCGCGGCGTCTCGTTGAAGCGCGTCGCGAACGACAGGAGTTTTTCCCCTTTCTCATCTAGCACGTGGCGTTGCTGGCGGTAGGCGTCGAGAATCGGAAAGCGGTAAATGCCGAGCCCGGGCGTGGCGTCAATCCACTGGCTCATCGTCGCCTCCGGCACGGTCAGCAACTCGGGCGTGAACCAAGCGGTGGCTGTGCCAAAACGAGCGAAGGCAGCCTGCACCCGCTGCAAGCGCGCGCCTGTTTCCTGTTCGCGCGTGTCGGTATCGCGCTGCAACTGCGGGTAACGAAACACCCGGTATTGCAGTACTCCGATCTGGTCGAAGGCTCGGTAAGCCCGCAACACCGCCTCCGGTCCCGTACCCAGCGAACCTTTCAATGCGGCGAAGGCATCCATCTGCCGGGTGAGTTCGCCCAGCCCGGCCTCCCACTCGTTCCACGACGGATAAATCGCCTTAAAATCCCATTTAAACTCGGGTGCGATGGCGGCGCGGTCGCGAGTGGCGGGTTTGAGATCGGATGGCGAAGCGGCGGAGGCTCGGTGCATTTCACACCGCTATGCGAAAGTGAATCGGCGTCCAGCTTGCGCGGCGCACACCGACCCGCACCGTGGTTGCCATGCCTTTGCGTGGACTCATTTTCGATTTCGACGGCCTCATCGTGGACACCGAGACCGCGACGCTTGACGCATGGAAACACCTGCACGCCGAGGCCGGCCTTCACGCCGACCTGCGCATCCTGCACGCCACGGTCGGCCACGTGAACGTGAAGGCCGATTTGTGGGCCGCCTTCCCCGCCACGCACGACCGCGCCGAGTTGGAAACGCAGTTTCTCGCCCATACCCGCCAACTCTGTCGCGAAGCTCCGATTCTGCCCGGCGTGCTCGCCCTGCTCGACGCCGCTCGCACCGCCGGGCTGCGCCTCGCGGTGGCCTCCAATTCGTCCCACGCCCATGTGGATACCCACCTCAAGGCGCGTGGTTTGTTCGAGCGCTTTGATACCGTGGTTTGCCGCGACGATGTGGCCCGCCCCAAGCCCTCGCCCGACGTTTACCTCGAAGCCTTGCACCGTCTCGACCTCAGCGCCGCCGAGGTCGTCGCCTTCGAGGATTCGCTGCCCGGTCACAGCGCAGCCGCCTCCGCCGGTTTACGCGTGGTGGTGGTGCCCAACCCCTCCACGGTCGGCGACGTGTTTGCCCACGCCACGCTGCGCGCCACCGCCATGACCGAGGTCACACTGGAGCGACTAAAACAGCTCGTCCTGGCGTAAAGTTTCCCGTCGCGCCGCATCCAGCGTGCTGTTTTCGAGCAACCAGCGCAGCGATTTGTCGCTCCAGCCGGGCGTTGCGGCCAGACGACATAAAATCAGCGCCCCCGCCAACGCATCGTAGAGCGCGGCGTGATAGCGGCGGCGCTCCGGCGGGCAAAGGTCGCTCGCCAGCGCATCCAACTGCGTCTGCAAACCCTCGGCGGCAATGATCTCGCCCAGTTTGGCCGACGCCCCCGCACCGTGCGCCTGCGGGTAAAGCCGGCCAGTATCGATCCATGGTCCCCAAGTCGGCGCGCCAGCGGAGTCGTCCTCGAAAAAATCCGGCGCATTCCGCGCATAGGGCCAGACCGCCTTGAGCAAGGTGTTCTCGGCATTGGCAAAATGCGCCGCCAGCGGACCGCTTTCCCGCAAGGCCGCGAAAACCTCAAAATCCTCCGAAAAAGGCGCGCAGCCCTCGGTCGCCGCCGCATCCAGTCCATGCAGGGCCGCGTCTTCGGGCCGCACCCGGCCCACCGCCCGGCAGATACGGCTCCGCGCCGCCACGATCTCGCCGCCGCGCAGCGAAACCACGCCGTATTCGAGGATTCCAGACACGGTGGAGCCCTCAAAATCGACGAAATGGATAAGGTGTTCCGGCCATGCGTTGCCCACGGCCCCACGCAACACCGAGCGACGCGCCGAACCCATCCTAAAATTTTACCGTGTTCTTTCCCCGCTTCAGCGGACAAAAGGCCTGCGACCCTTCACTCATGGACCTCGCCCCCTATCACGCTTTTATCGCCGAACTCGCCGCCGAGAGCGGAGACTTTATCCGCCCCTTTTTCGGCCGCACGGATCTGGCGGTGGAAAACAAAGGCGACGCCTCACCCGTCACCGCCGCCGACCGGGGGGCGGAGGAATTACTCCGCCGCCGCATCACCGCGCGTTTCCCGGATCACGGCATCATCGGCGAGGAAATGGGCACCGAGCGCGCCGACGCCGAGTGGGTCTGGGTGCTCGACCCGATCGACGGCACCAAAAGCTTTATCACCGCCGTGCCGCTCTGGGGCACGCTCATCGGCCTGCTCCACCACGGCCAGCCCGTGCTCGGCTGCATCCACCAGCCTATCCTGGGCCAATTACTGATCGGCGACAACATCACGACTACGCTGAACGGCCGTCCGGTGCGCTGCCGTGCCACCCGCCCGCTGTCCGAGTCGACCTTGCTCACCAGCGATTACCAAAATCTCGCCCGTTACCAAGATCCCGCCGCCTGCGAACGCCTGTTAACCCGCGCCCGCCTGACCCGCACTTGGGGCGATTGCTACGGCTACCTCCTGCTCGCCTGCGGTCACGCCGACATAGCGCTCGATCCGATCATGAACCCGTGGGACATCGCTGCGCTCGTGCCGGTGGTACGCGGCGCGGGCGGCGTCATCACAGACTGGCAGGGCGGCCCCGCTTACCCGGCGGAACACACCATCGCCGCGACCACGCCCGAGCTGCACGCCGAGGTCTTGTCTACGCTACGCGGATAAGCCTTCATAACGTTTAGCCGCGCAAGCGATCTGGTGTCACTTTAGGCCTGCGCCCAGACCAGTGGAAGCGTCGCGGTATTGGTAACCCAGTCAATCACCGGCCAACCGGCGGCGGGCGCAGGGCGACCAAGCAAATGACGCGAACGTTGCGGCGCATGCCGGAGGGTGGTGACGCCATCGGTAAACTCGATGTTGCTGACCGCAAACTCGCCCAGGCAACGCGCCACGATGCGCAGCGGCGCGGCGGCATCGCCGACCGGACACGCCAGTTCGAAGCGTAGCTGCGGCGTGCGCGAACGGGCGGCGGCGGCGCGAAATTCAATCAAAACTCGCCCGTAAATCTCGCGCCAGCCGCCGCCGGGCTGCTGTTGCTCCACCACCACTTTTTGGTGGCAGGGCGCGAAGTGGTGCAGCGTAAAGCGCAGGGTCCAGCGACCGGCCACCGGCGAAGCGAGAAAAGCCGCCTGCGGTTCACGCGCCGCCGCCCGCAGCCAAACCCGCAGCGCACGCAAGCGGTCTGTGTCCGCCGCCAGTGCCCGCGCGTTTTGCGAGGCGGCGAAACTCCCGGCCGGGCGCGAGGCCACCCACATCGCTCGCGCGGCCGACTTCGCGGCGCGGAGCTTGGCCGAAAAGTCGAGACACACCTCGGTCAACGCGACGATAGTGACCTCCGCCCGCGCCTGCCCGGCCTGTCTACGCAAGCGGTGCGCCAACCCGGCGACGGTGCGTACGAAAACTTCGCGCTGCGCGAGATAAGCCTGAAACCCAAGCGTGGCGCGCAACGCCGCCAACTCGGCCCTCGCGAGTGCAGGCGTGGCGGCAAGGCGTTCCAGTTGACGTGCCGCCCGGGCATGCGGTGCGGCGCTCTCGCGACGTCCGGCAACCGGAGCCCAGCCGAGGTTAATCTCCCACCGGGAATTTCCGACAAAAGCCCGCGCATCGGTCGCGATCAAACGGCTGGCCAGTTGCCGCGCCGTCGCCGCAGGCAGCTCGGCACAGGTGCGACGCAGCCCCGCCGCGAGCAGCGCGACCGGATCATCAGCCGCCTCGGGTTCCAACCACAGGGTGGCGACGGCGGCATCCATCAACGTGGTGGTGGGCAACGCGAGCCGGTAGGGCTCCCAACTCGTCACCAAATATCCCGACGCCCGAGTCGCCTGAGCACGCCGCCACCAAGCGGCGAGATTCTGCAAACGATCCGACCACACCGGCGCAGATTCGTGGCGGAAGGCCCCGTTCATCGGGCACGCCCAATACTCGATTCCCGCCGCCGCCAGCGCGGGAGCCAGATCGTATTCAGCAAAGGTGCGCAGTTCCAGGCGCGGCTTGCGCCCGAAGGGGTGGTAATACCAGTCGTAGGCGACCAACCCGGCGTTTTGCGGCAAAAGCGCGATGGCCTCGGGTAGCAGGGATAGCATGTCGGCCCACAGTCCCAGACGCAGCCCATGGCGGACGGCGGTGGCATGGAGCCGGGTAACGTGTCCTGCGAAATGCGCGGCCAGCCCGATTTTCGACACTTCGTCACGGGAGAGCGGGTGTTTTCCGAGGTGAAAACTCTCATCGAGCCCGCAGTGGATCTCGCCCACCGGGCAAAACGGAGCGAGATCGTGAAAGAGTTTCTCCACCAATTCGGGAATTCGCGGGTGGAGCGGACATATCTGCCCCGTCGGCAACGGCTCACCCGTGACGGGGTCGCGTAGTTCGTTCAGGTCGCGCCAGGCGTCGGTTTTGATCAGATACTGGGTATGGCCAAGCAGGTTTGCGATCGGCACCACCGCGATGCCGTGCGCGGTGGCGGTGGTGACAAGACGGCGAAATTGCTCCCAACTGTAAGCGTCGGCCCGTGCTACTCCGGGCAGCGAAGGATAATCGACCGCGTCTTCCAGATGCAGGTAAAGGCGTTGATAACCCCACGCGGCATAGCGCGGCAGGAGTTCAAGGAGATGGTCGAGGCGTTCGACTTGGCGGGCGAGGTCCCACTGGAAGGCGCGAAGCATGAGCGCGAGTGGAAATGACGGACGACGAATGTCGAATGACGAATAAAGAATGAGGAATCGGCGCGTTGTCAGTGCGGGACACGAAAAGGCCCGGCACGCGCAGGGCGGGCCGGGCCAGAGTTCTAGGCTCAGGCGAGCGCGGCGACTTACTTGCGCTTGCTGGCGATGAGTTGCTCCAGCTTCACGATGTCGGCGCTGAAAAGGCGGATGCCTTCGGCGGTCTTTTCGGTCGCGAGGGCGTCCTCGTTCATCGCGAAACGGAAGGCTTTTTCATCAAATGAGACCTGCTTGAGCGTGGCGGCGGCGGCGCACACCGGATCGAGTTGGCGCACCACGGGTTCGTTGCTGGCGGCGAGCTCGGCCAGCAGGGTCGGAGCGATGGTGAGCAGGTCACAGCCGGCGAGCTCGAGGACTTCGCCTTTGTTGCGGAACGAAGCGCCCATGACCTCGGTCTTGTAGCCGAACTTCTTATAATAAGTGTAGATCTGGGTAACGGAGATGACGCCGGGATCCTTCGCGCCGGAGAAGTCGGCGGCGGGGGTCTTGGCCTTGTGCCAGTCGAGGATACGGCCGACGAAGGGCGAGATGAGGGTGATCTTGGCTTCGGCACAGGCCACGGCCTGGGCGAAACTAAAAAGCAGGGTGAGATTACAGTGGATGCCTTCCTTTTCGAGGATCTCGGCCGCCTTGATGCCTTCCCAAGTGGAGGCGATTTTTATCAAAACGCGGTCCTTGGGGATTCCGGCTTTCTCGTAGAGCGCGATGATCTCGCGGGCCTTGGCGAGGGTGCCGGTGGTGTCGAAGGACAGGCGGGCATCCACTTCGGAGGAGACGCGGCCGGGGACGATCTTGAGGATTTCGAGGCCGAAAACGACCAGCAGGCGGTCAATCACCTGATCGAGGCGGGCGCTGGCCCCGGCGTCGGCGATGGCTTTGTCCAGCAAGGCCGCATACTCGGGCATGGCGGCGGCTTTGAGGATAAGCGAGGGGTTGGTGGTGGCATCGCGAGGCGCGAAGGCCTTCATGCTTTGGAAGTCGCCGGTATCGGCGACCACGATAGTGAACTGCTTGAGCTGATCGAGTTGGGTAGGCATGGGAAAAGTATTAGAAAACCGTGCCCCCACCGTAAGGTCGAGGCGCACCTAGCGTTGAACTAGGACGGAAACGACCATCCTAGGCCGCGCGGTGCGAACCTGTCACGCGCCAGTAACCGGCAAATGATTTCTTAACCAGATGAGCGCGTTCGATTCATCGCCAAAAACCCCGTCCAGCTGCGCGTTAAACGCTTTCTCCAGCAAAGCCTTAAACTCAGGTCCGGGATTGAGGCCGGCCGCGATCAAATGACGGCCCAATAAAATTGGTCGCGGCGCGCCATCCACCAAAGCCAGTTCATCCGCCCGCCCCCGTAAGCGCTCCACCAAGGCCAGCGTCTCCGGCGAATGCAGCGGCGGACGCCCGTTGCTATCCGCCCGCATGATCAGCGCCAAATCCGCAATCGTCGCCGGATGTAGCCTTCGCGCGAGCCGACGGATGGCGTTGTCGCTAAGCCCCTCCGGGCCTCCGTGGTGGTGAACCATGTGGTTGGCAATCAACGGCGTAATCGCCGCCGCATGCTCGTGCGGCGCCCCGATGCGTCGTAAAAACGCCTCCGCTAAAGGCACCCCGGCTGGCTCATGCCCCGGACTCACCCAGCGCAATTGCCCCGCCTTTTCCTCCTGCCGGGTGCAACTCGGTTTGCCCACATCGTGTAGCAACGCGGCCAACATCAACCGCAGACGCCGCCCCGGTGCCGCCGCCCGCCACTCCGGATCCGCCGCCAAGGCGTCGCAGGTGAACCCGGTGTGAATCCACACATCGCCCTCGGGATGCCAGCCCGGATCCTGCGGACAGCCAACCAGCGCGGCCAACTCTGGGAAATGCGCCAGCCATCCCGTCTGCAACAAAACCGCCAGCCCGCACGACGGCTGGGCGGATTTCTCCGCCCACTTGGCCCACTCATGCCACACCCGCTCCACCGGTAATTCTGAATACGTCGCGACGATTTGACGGCAAAGCTCGGCCGTGGACGCATCCAGCGTGAACCCGAAACGCCCCGCCAACTGCATCCCGCGCAACACCCTAAGCGGATCCTCCGCGAACGCCGCGCTCGTATGCCGCAGGCGCCCCGCCCGTAAATCCGTCTCGCCGCCATGCGGATCGATCAAGACCCGCGCCACCGGATCCCAAGCGATCGCGTTTACCGTAAAATCCCTCCGCGCCGCCGCCTCCGCATCGCTCAACGTGGCATCCGGCAACACCGCGAAGCCGCGATGCCCCGCCCCGGTCTTCGATTCGCGCCTTGGCAACGAGATGTCATATTCCACCCCCGACGCCAGACGCAGTTTAATGACCCCGAAACTCCGCCCCACCACATCGGTCGCGCCCAACGGAGCCAGAACCCGATGCAAATCCCCGAACGACGCCCCGCCGATTTCCAAATCCAAATCCTTGGCCGGCAAACCCAGCAACCAATCGCGCACCGCACCGCCCACCACACGCGGACGCCCCGCGGTGCGTAGCGCCGCGAGCACAGGAATCAGTTCATCGGGTAGCTGCATGATTCAAAAAGAGAAAACTACTCGCGCGGCGCCCGAAACGCATCCCAAGCCAACAAACCCCAGCCCGCGAGAAACGCCACGCCCCCCAGCGGAGTGACCGGCCCCAGCCAGCGCGGACCGCCCAACGCCAACCCATAAAGCGAACCGGAAAACAACAGACACCCCACCAACCACAAAACCGCCACCCGCGCCAAACGCGCCGCATAAACCGGTTGCCCCTGCGCCCAGGCCACCAGCGCAAGCCCCGCCACGCTATGCACCAGCTGATAATGCCCGCCGGTCTGCCAAATCTCCAGCGTTCCCAGACTGAGTAAGGTCGGCTTCAAAGCGTGTGCGCCAAACGCCCCCAACGCCACCGCCAAGAAGCCGTTAAGCGCGATGACACCCGTGATTTTTCTATTCATTTGGGATAAATTAGGTCGTGTTTCGGAAATAAACCGGGCCAGCGCGAGGGAGAAAGAGCACTCGGCCAAGGCGAAGGCGGAGGTGGCCCAGAGGACCATACCGCCGAGGTCAACGCCGGCCCAGCTTGGTTTCCCGCTCACCCGTAGGGCGCAAGCAGAGCAACGGGGTATTTTGAAGAAGCGCCTAGCGGGCAAAATCAGGCAAGCGACCAAGGGCGTCGGCCAGAGACTGTCCGCTGATGGGCTTGGCGATGTAATCATCCATGCCAGCGGCCAAGCACAGCTCCCGGTCTCCTTCCAGCGCATTGGCCGTCATGGCAATAATCCACGGACGACGCTCGCGGGGATACGTTTCGCAGAGGCGGCGCGCGCAGGTGAGGCCGTCCATCTCAGGCATCTGTACATCGAGGAAAATCACATCAAACGGCGCATGCGCAACGGCGGCCAAGACTTCGAGCCCATTACCCGCAACCTCGGCGGTGTAGCCCAGTCGCTTGAGCAAGAGCAGGGCAACTTGCTGATTGGTCGAAATATCGTCGGCGAGTAGGATGCGCAGAGCACGCGCGGGAGCGGGAACGCCGGACGGCACCGGAAGCGCCTTGGCGGGTAAAACCGCTGGAGTGACCAAGAGTTCGAACCGGAAGGTCGAGCCTTTTCCATGCGTAGACTCCACTTCCATACGCCCGCGCATCAACCCCGCCAGCCGCGAAGAGATGGCCAGCCCCAAGCCCGTGCCTCCGTAGTGTCGAGTCGTCGAGGCATCGACCTGACTGAAGGATTTGAAGAGCCGGTCCAATCGGTCAGCCGGGATGCCGATGCCTGTATCATGCACCGAAAAGCTTAACGGAAACGCCACCTGGGGAGCAAAGACGTGGGAATCACGCTCCACAAAATCGTCCCCGTGCTTTCGCTCGACCACAAGGCGGATGCCACCGACGGCGGTAAACTTAACCGCGTTACTCAGTAAATTGGTCAAAATCTGACGCAAGCGCACCGGATCGCCCATTATGGCTTCAGGGACATCCGGGCCGAACTCGGTCGTCAGCGATAGTCCTTTGGCCGTCGCCGCAGCGACCAGGATGGTCTTGGCACTTTCCACCAGTTCGCGAAGGGAAACGGGCGTCTGCTCCAGTTCCAGTTGGCCGGACTCGATTTTGGAGAAATCGAGAATATCGTTAATGATGGCGAGCAAGGTCTGGCCACTGGTGCGCAATGTCGCAGAGAATCCTGCCTGCTCCTCGGTGAGCGTGGTGTTTTGCAACAGCTCGGCCATGCCCAGAACCGCGTTCATCGGCGTGCGGATTTCGTGGCTCATGTTGGCCAGAAAGTCGGCCTTGGCACGCGTGGCGGCCTCGGCGGCCTCCTTGGCGGCGGCGAGAGCGGCGCGCTGGCGGTAGGATTCCGTGACATCCTGCATCGCGCCCCGCAACGTCTCGGTGCGGTTGCCGATGCGCACCGCCTCGCCCTGCACTCGCACCCGGAGGTGACTGCCCAGCGCGGTGACCAAGGGTAATTCCAAATCAAAAGGCTCACCCCGTTCGATGCCGGCGTAGAACGCCGCGTTTATGACCGCTTTCGCCTCGTCGGGATAAAAACCTATACTCTTGGCCAACGAAGGGAGAAACTCGGGGCCGACTTCATGAATCGCGCGCACTTGGTCACTCCACGATAAGCGACCGGTCGCCAGATCCAGTTCCCAGGAACCCACATGGGCCAAGCGGCCGGTATGCTCGAGCGCAGTGGCCTGGCGGGCGCGCTCCAATTGATCGAGATGTTGCGCGGTGATGTCCTGATGCGTGCCGACCATTCGCAGAGGCACGCCGTCCGCTCCGCGCGAAACCACCTTTCCCACGTCCAGAATCCAACGCCACGAGCCGTCGCGATGCCGGAGGCGATGCCGACATTGATAAAGCGCGGTTTCCCCGGCGAAGTGCTTCTGCAAGGCTGCCTGCGCCAGCGGTAAATCCTCGGGATGGCAGCGTGTAACCCACTCATCCACGTGCGGACGCAGGTCGGAAAAAGATTCCCCCAACATTTCAGCCCACCGCGCATCGAAATGAGTGCGGCCTGAACCGATGTCCCAATCCCAAAGCGCCAGCTCGCCGGCGGCGAGGGCCAGGGCGGTGCGTTCGGCATGCTCCTGCAAACTGGCCTCGGCCAGCTTGCGTTCGCTAATATCGAGCTCAATCGCCATGAAACCCTCCAAGCGCCCGGCCGCATCGCGCAAGGGCACCACATCGAGGGCGAGCCAATATTCGCGACCGTTTTTTCCCTGGTTTAAAATTTCTCCCCGGAACCCCTCCTCGCGATTGAAACACTCCCGCATCGCCTGAATCGCAGCCACTGAGGTACGCGGACACTGCAATACGGAGCCCGGGGATTTCCCTAAAACCTCAATCAACTCATACCCCGTGATGCGCGTAAACCCGGCGTTTACCCAAGTGATCTCCCGGCGCGCATTAGTGAAGACAACCGCATTCGTGGTGTGGGTAGCCACGAGGGCCAGCATGTCGGACTTGCGAACGGCAGCGGAAAGATCCGCCGTCATATCCTCCGCGAGCTTTTTGGCGCGACGAGTGGTGCGTCCCAGATTCAATACCAACGCGCCAAGCAAAAACGCCCCACAGCCACTGCTGTAAACGCCCAGCCTGGAAGCACGCTGAAAGCTCTCTGTAGCGCTGAAAGCAATCGTCCAGCGTTGGCCTGCGATTTGCAGAGACTGGAGCCCGGCATAGTAGCGATTTACTTTCGGACTTAGGGGTCGCTCGGAGTGAGAAAAAATCAACTGACTTGGGTTCGGCTCGGTGCCGTGAAAAAGTTCGAAATCGAGTTCACCGCCCGCCTGTGACGCCACATCCGCCAAAATGCGACTGGCGACCAGCGGCATATACGTCCAGCCGATGAGCTGGCTGCGACGCTCCTCGGGCGTCACCGGATGGGAGCCCGTCTTGTAAATGGGAGCGAACACAAGAAAACCAGACCCCTCCTCACGCGCCTGCACCAGCGTGATCGGCGCGGTGATCGCAGGCTCACCGCTCAACATCGCCCGATCGGCAGCAGCGCGACGTAGCGGCTCCTGCCCCACATCGTAACCCTGGGCGGCAATATTTTGCGCCAGCGGCTCGATAAATTCTATGACGTAAAGATCCGGCGCAGTGCCGCTGGTCTTCACCTTGAATTCCGGTGCCGCGTCGGCGCGCGTAGCTGTGATAAAGTCATCCAGCCCCTCGCGCGGCACCCGGCGGATAAAACCAAGGCCGATCGCTCCGGGAAATTTTCCACTCAACTCACGGTCGGCAACCATGGCGGCAAATTCACCGCGCTCCACCGACTTGCTGGCCGGCCAAAGCGAACGTGCGCCATGCAAGCCGTACTCAAATTGCCGGATCCGGCGCGTGATCTCCTGCGTAATGCGCCCCCCCAGTTCTTCACCGCGCAACTGGTCGGCCCTCTGCGCCGCGCGCTCCAGCTGCCACACCAGCAAACCGCTCACCAAAAAGGTGCCGAGCAGCAACCAAGTGCTAAATCCTCGAAACTTGGGGAGTGGTCTAGACGACATGAAACTGGGTGAATAACCGCAAAGTAGAGCAACCCTTTAATCCGCTCAAACCACGCCAAGGTCTAGCGAAACTTTCGGGCTAAATTGAGAACACGTTAAATAGAACCCCCATAGCCAGCCATTCGCCTGCATCAAAATACAGACCGACCGACTTACGGCTGTTTTAGCTGAGATCCGGCCCCGCCCTTGCTGGGTTGCAACTGCTCAAGGGCGGAAACGCGCTCATTAGTGAAGGTCAACCGCATGCGATCTTCGGCCCGCGCTGCATAAATCGGCTGATAGTCGGGGATGTAGATGACTTGATCAGCTTGGGTGTTTTTATTGCGAACAACCTCGCGCCGGTAGCCGACCAGGCGCGTGCCCTGATATTCCTGCCAGGTCGCGCTATAAATCCACACTGTCTCGCGACCGGCGGCGGTGAGGCGTTCACGCTTCTCGCTGGGGCGACCAAGCGCCAGATAAACGTGATCCGGCGTATCCCCGAGACGAATCTCCCCGGCCTGCAAACGAGCCTGAGCGGCGGGGTCGAGCGTGGCGAAAAGCGCAGCCTTCTCCCTTGCCCTCGACTCGAAGCTGGAACACGCCGCGAGCAATCCTGCGATAAAAAGACCGAGGCCGAGCAAACACCCGCGAATAACTGAAGCATATCGGCACAGCAACATGCCTCCAACCTAAAGTCGGTCTGCGGGAAGGCAACCGGTGTATCACGTACCCGAGACACGCCCATTTCCGAGCCTCGGCCGTGCTCAAACCGGTCCGGGCTGCCCATAATAGGCATCGGGACCGTGTTTACGTTTAAAGTGTTTCTGCCGTAGCGCGGTCTCCAACACCGGCAAGGTGGGCTCCAGTTGCAACGACATCAAAGCCATCTGCGCGATACACTCGGTCGCCACCGCCACTTCGACCGCCTTGGCCACGGTTTTGCCCCAAGTAAACGGTGCGTGCCGGTTGACGAGCACAGCGGGGAAATCGCCCGGGTCCAAGGCCAGTCCCTCAGTGGAAAAACGCTCCACAATCACGTTGCCTGTCTCCCATTCGTAAGCGCCGCCGCCGATTTCACGCGCGGTCATTTTACGCGTCACAGGCACATTGCCGAAGAAGTAATCTGCGTGCGTGGTGCCAAAAATCGGGATCTCCCGGCCCGCCTGCGCGAAGGCGGTGGCGTGGGAGGAATGGGTATGCACGACTCCCCCGATTTCAGGAAACGCCAGGAAAAGCCGACGATGCGTGGGCGTATCCGAAGAAGGCCGCAAGGAGCCCTCGACCTGGTTGCCATCAAGGTCGATGAGCACCATGTCGGCAGGTTTCAGATCGGCGTAGGCCACACCCGAAGGCTTGATCGCGAAAATACCTTTTGCGCGGTCGATCGCGGAAGCGTTTCCAAAGGTAAGGTTAATCAGGCCATGCTTGGGCAGGGCAATATTAGCCTCGTAGGCTTCGTCTTTGAGCGATTCGAGCATGGGGGATCGGAGAAGGAGGAATTACACAGAGGGCACAAGAGGTGGCACAGAGGTCACGGAGAAAGGCGTGGAATCGTAAACCGGGGCTCTGTGCTCTCTGTGACTCCTCTCGTGCCCTCTGTGTAACCGGATTGAAGGTTTGGATCAGGCGCGGAAGCCGTTTTCGAGATGATAAAACACCTCATTATTGCGCAGGTCCTGCTTGAGCTGCGACAGGCGCGTATCGGCGTCGATGTGCACCGTCTCGATGCCGGCGATGGTGGCAAAGTCCTCCAGCATCTCGCTAGTGACCGCGTAGCTGTAACCGGTGTGATGGGCGCCTCCGGAGTAGATCCATGCCGCGCAGGCGGTCTTGAAGTCGGGTTTGCACTCCCAGACCGCGCGGGCGACAGGCAGGTTCGGCATCGCGGGCACCTTGACCGCCTTGACCTCGTTGATGAGCAAACGGAACCGGTTGCCCAAGTGCACGAGCGAGGCGTTGAGGGCTTCGCCGGCGGGAGCATCGAACACGAAGCGCACCGGGTCCTCTTTGCCACCGATGCCAAGCGGGTGGATTTCCACCTTGGGCTTGGCGGCGGCGATGCTCGGGCAAATTTCCAACATATGCGCACCGAGCACCTGATGTCCCTTGGGTGACAGGTGGTAAGTGTAATCCTCCATGAACGAAGTACCGCCTGGAAGTCCGTGGCCCATGACCTTCATGGCGCGAACCAGCGCGGCGGTCTTCCAGTCGCCTTCGCCGCCGAAGCCGTAACCCGCCGCCATGAGCCGCTGCGTGGCCATGCCGGGGAGCTGGCGGAGTCCGTGTAAATCTTCAAAAGTATCGGTAAAGCCCTTGGCGCCGATTTCAGTGAGCATCGCGGAGAGACCAAGTTCGAGGCGCGCACTGTAGCGGAGTTCCGCGTGGCGTTTGCCAGCCTTCTTGAGCGCGGGCACCACGGCGTAGAGCTTCTCGTATGAAGCAACGAGATCGGTGATGGCCTGATCGGAGACCGCGTTAACCTTGGCGGCCAAGTCGCCGACGCCATAGCCGTTGACCTCGAAGCCAAACTTGATCTCGGAGGCGACCTTGTCGCCCTCGGTCACCGCGACGTAGCGCATGTTGTCGCCGAAGCGGGCGAACTTGGCCCCCTGCCAGTCGTGCCAGGCATGGGTGGCGCGCATCCAGGCGGAGATGCGATCCTGCACCTCGGAGTCCGACCAGTGGCCGACCACGACCTTGCGACCCAGGCGCAAGCGGGTGTGGATGAACCCGGCCTCACGATCGCCATGGGCGGCCTGATTGAGGTTCATGAAATCCATGTCGATCGAAGCCCACGGGAGGTCGCGATTAAACTGGGTATGAAGATGCAGGAACGGCTTCTTAAGGGTGGTCAGGCCGCGTATCCACATCTTCGAGGGCGAAAAGGTGTGCATCCAGAGCACGAGGCCGGCGCAGTTCGCGTCGGTATTGGCCTCAATGCAGACCTTGGAGATTTCCTCGGGGGTGGTGAGGAGCGCCTTGAACTTGAGCGGAAGGGCGAGGCGCTTGGATTTCACCAAGCCATCGACGACTGCCTGGGCGTTGGCTGCGACCTGCTTAAGCGGGCCGGGGCCGTAAAGGTGCTGCGAACCGCAGACGAACCAGATTTCAGGGGTGGAGAGATTTACGAGGGACATGGTAGTATATTTTACAGGCAATAAGTAGAATTAGGCGTGGGAGGCGGCTTTAATAGCTAGAAGATCTTTCATGACCCGGGAGAGATCGGCAGCTTTATTCACGCCGCCAAAGCTGTCGTGCAGCTGCCGATACAAGGCATAGAGCCGTTCATAAACCTCCTTATTCTTCGCCTTAGGCCGGTAGGCAACGCCGGCTTTAAGACGCGTCATCTTCTTCTGCGCAGTGGCAAAGTCTTTGTGCGCTCCGGCCAGCACTGCGGCCGAAACTGCGGAGCCAAGGGCACACGCCTGTGAAGAACCGGCGACAAGCATGGTGCAGCCGGTCACGTCGGCGTAGATCTGCATCAGGAGCGGATTTTTCTCCGCAATGCCACCGGCGCAAACGACTCGATCAATCGGCACCCCGTATTCCCGGAAACGCTCGATGATAGCCCTGGCGCCGAAGGCGGTGGCCTCGATCAAGGCCCGGTAGAGTTCTGCTTTCGTGGTATAAAGCGTGGTCCCCAGTGTGAGGCCGGTGAGCAAGGGATCGACCAAGACCGTGCGGTTGCCGTTGTTCCAGTCCAGCGCAAGCAGACCAGACTGACCGGGCTTGAGTTTCGCCGCCTCAGCCGTGAGCGCCGAGTGCAGGGCGGAATCGCCCAGCACACCCTCGACAAACCACTTGAAAATATCGCCCACCGCCGATTGGCCGGCCTCCAGCCCGTAGTAGCCCGGAAGAATGGAACCCTTCACGATGCCGCAAATACCAGGAATGTCGCGCACCGTCTTCTCCGCCGACACCACGCCGCAATCGCACGTCGAGGTGCCGATCACCTTGACCAGCGTGCCCTCGCAAACCCCGGAACCAATGGCACCGTAGTGCACGTCCATCTCCCCGATGGCGATGGGTATACCGGCCGGCAAACCGAGCTTCTTGGCCCACTCCGGACAAAGCGTGCCGGCCGAGACGGTCGCATCATAGGCTTTGTCATAAAGACGTCCGCGCAAGTCAGCCAAAGCGGGGTCAAGCTGGGCGAGAAACTCGGAGTCCGGCAGCCCCCCCCATTCGTCGGAATAGAGCGCTTTATGGCCGGCGCAACACACCCCGCGTTTAACCGCGCGTGGGTCTTTGATTCCAGCCAGTACGGAAGGGATCCAATCTGCCAGCTCGACCCAGGAATACGCGGCGCGGAAGACAGCGGGAGCGCTGCGGCGGCAATGAAGGATTTTGGCCCAAAACCACTCTGAGGAATAGGTGTTGCCGCACTTGGCGATGTAGTAAGGGCGAATTTTGGCCGCGAGCGCCGTGATCTCGGCGGCTTCTTTGACGCTGGTGTGGTCCTTCCAAAGCCAGCAATGCGCGGCGAGGTTTTTGGTCCACTTGGCATCCAGCGCCAGCGGAGTGTTGGCCGCATCCACCGGAATCGGACTGGAACCGGTAGTGTCCACTCCGAGCCCTGCCACCAAACGGGCGTCGAAGCCCTTGGTCTTCTTCGCTTGAGCGAGTGCGCCTTTGATGGACTTTTCCAAGCCTAGGAGATGATCGGCGGGATTTTGCCGCGCGAGTTGATGCTCTTTGGGATCAAGTAACACGCCTTGATGGCCGGATGGGTAAGCGAATACCGCGACGCCAAGCTCCGCGCCATCTTTGCAGCGAACGACGAGCGCCCGCACTGAATTGGTGCCGTAGTCTATGCCGATGGTGAACATGGTGAAATCCGAGTGAACGGTAACGGAATCTGAGGAGGGGTTGGAGGAATACCGCGCGACTAGCAGCGGCATACCCATCTCAACCGAAGGGAACCGGCTGGTAAACCTAGTGACTACTTGACAGTCATGCAGACATGCCAGCGCGCGTCACCATGTCCTCCATCGCCGCACGGGCCGGTGTTTCCAAAAACACCGTCTCGCTCGCCCTGCGCCACGACCCGCAAATCCCGGCGTCGACACGCGCCCGCATCGAAAAAATCGCCGCCGTGCTCGGCTACGCCAAAAACCCCGTGGTGGCACAGCTCATGACCGAATTGCGCAAAGCCCACCCCGCCGGCTACCAGCGCACCTTCGCCCTGCTTAACGCCAATCTGGACGCATCGGCCTTCACCCGGCATCCCACCATTCCCGCCTACGTGGCGGGGTGCAGGCGCCGCGCCGCTTTCCTGGGCTACGGGTTGGACGAGTTCTGGCTGAATGACCCGGAACTCTATGGCGAACAACTCAACCGCATCCTTCGCGCTCGGGGAATCCGCGGGGTAATAATCGTCGGCTTGATGAACGATAACCGGCTGCCCCCGCGTTTCTCGGTCACCTGGCAACACCACGCGGCCGTGGTCACCGGTGTGCGCACCCGCGAGCCCACCCTCGCCTTTGCCTGCGTAGATCACCACGCGCTCGTGTTGCAAGCCATGGAGCATGCCCGCCAGCTCGGCTACGTCCGGCCCGGTCTCGTGCTGGAAAACACCATCGACCGGCTGGTGGACGGTCGTTTCAGCTCCGGCTTTTGGGTCGGCCAGCAAGGCCTCCCCGCCACCGAGCGGATCCCCGGATTTTACGCCGTGGAAGCGGCCCGCCACGACCAAACCGCCTTCTACGCCTGGTTTGAGCAATACCGCCCGGATGTGATTTTCACTCTGCACACCGTGGTCCGCGACTGGTTGTCTGCGCTCGGGATTAAAGCTCCGCGCGACCTCGGCCTGATTCAACTGGAGCGCCGCCGGGGCTGCGCCGATTGGAGCGGTATGGAGCAACACAACGATCTCACCGGCGAAGCGGCGATCGACATGCTGGTGTCGCTTTTGCACAACGAGGCAATGGGCCTCCCCGTTTCCCCCCGAGCCACGCTCATCGGAGCCTCCTGGGCCAGCGGAAACACCACCCACGCACCAACCCATATCGGCGTCACCGGGTCAGGTTCACGCCGTGGCCGCCAACGCTCGGCGTAAGGCCGGCCGCATGCGCTTGGCCAACACTCGATTCGCAAACCCCACCCACGCCACCGGCGTCAGAGTATCCAAGGGCACCCGGAGCGGACCGCCCTCCGGTCGCTCGATCACGCCTCCCGCCGCCTCCAATAATAAAGCCGTGCAAATGTCGTAGGGATGACAGCACAACGGAACCGCCCGACCCGCTCTCGCCGCAAGCACCGGCCGCAAATCCGCAACCATGCGATCATGCCCCACCAACAACTCGTATATCTGCCCCCCGGTGGACGGATATTGATCGTCAAAAACCCGCGCGCCGCCCTGCGCTTCATACAGCCCCAGCTCACGCCATAACGCCTCCTCCACCCGGGCCGCCTCAGCCTTGCCCTCGGGGAAAAACTTTACCACCGAGGCGAAACCGTGGTCGCAATCCGTCGCCTGACTCGGCCGTGGTGTCCACTTCTTCGCCAGCCCCGTGCGCAGGTCATGCCGCGTCGCGACCAAGCGTCCGCCTCGCACCGCGCTAAACTGATCAGCCGCGCCCGCCTTCGCCGTCGGCAGTTCGGTCATCGCCGCCACCACGATGTCCCCCACCCCGGTGCGCGGTCCGCGCTGTGGAGCCAATCCCGCCAGAGTCCACGCACTGCGTTTGTCATACATGATGCACCGCGTGCCATCGATCGGATCAAGTATGAGTTTCCACCGGGTGCTGCTCACCGGCGTGCCACGCGGAAAGGTGGCGCCTGGTTCGCCCCCCTCCATCACCAACTCGACCGGCCAATCCACCGGCCAGTTAACGCAGAGCCACTCGAAAATCACCGCCTCCGTCAGCCGGTCCACATGGAAAATCGTGTCCTCCGGTGTCACCGCCACCACCCGGGAAAAACGCCCGCCCTGGCTGGCCCGAGCCTTGATCACCCGCGCCTGAATCTCGCGCTGCAACGCGCACAAGAGCTTTCGCGCTCGCGCCAGCTTGGTTTTGCTCAACTCCGTGGTCATGCCGCCAGCACGCCCTCGCCGACGCCCTTCGGCGATGCCAAAAGTATGTCAAAATCCACCTGGCCCTTCCAATCGCCGGGATAAGCGCCGATATTCCCCTCGCCGTGAGTTCCATAAACCGTAAAAACGACTTCAGTTGTTTCAACTGCTCCGCGCACCACCTGTCTCATGGCTAGAAAAATCGCTTTTATTAACTACAAGGGCGGCGTCGGCAAAACGTCGCTGATCGTCAACACCGCCGCCTGCCTCGCCCGACTCGGCCATCGCGTGCTGCTTTGCGATTTCGACACCCAATCCAACGCCTCCATCTGGCTGCTCAAACTCGAACGCTGGAACCCCATCAACGCCACCGGCGAAGGTGCCGTGTTCTCGATCTTCGAACCCGGTCGGTTGCGGGTTAAAGACCTCATCCTCCACAACGTCGTCGCCGACAAAGCCGGCGGCTGCCCCCTGCCCGGCCTCGACCTGCTCCCCACCAGTTTCAACCTCGTCGATTTGGAAAGCGAATACGCCGGAGACCCGCGCCGGCCCGCCTACCTGATTTTCCAGGAACAGCTCGCTGAAGTGGAGGCCGACTACGACTTCATCCTCTTTGACTGCCCGCCCAATATCCTGCGCGCCTCGCAGTGCGGCATCTTCACCGCCAACGAAATTTACGTCCCCTCCAATCCAGACGCTCTCTCCCTGATAGGCTTTACCCTGCTGGTCGAAAAACTCGGACGCTTCCACCAACTCTCCGCCAGTTTCCGCCGCACTTCCATGGGCCCGGCCTCACAGATCTACGGCATCATTTTCAACGCCATCAAAACCGGCGTGGACATAGAAGTGCCCAAAATGCGGATGCAGCTTCGGCTCAATCAGTTCAAAACCGCCAAACGCGCGGCCAAAGAGGCGAAAATCTTCGAAACCTTTGTGCGCGACGCCATGGTCGTGCGACGCGCCGTGGCCCTCGGCCTGCCCGTCAACCTGCTCGGCCAGGAAGCCGCCGGCGACAACGTCGTGCGCGACTACGAACGCCTCGCCGAAGAACTCGTCAAATCCGCCCCCCCGTCCGCCTAGCCCGCCCCCCCATGCCTACCACTCCGCCGCTACCCGCCGAAGTCATTGCCTGGAACAAAGCCCGCCAGGCTTTTGCCAATTCCATCCTGGTCGAAACCCCCCTCGCCAGCCTCGCCCAGGATCTCGACGTCCCGCCTTGGCCCATCGTTTCCCCAGACGAAACCCCCGCCGCCTACATCTACCTTCCCTATAACCAAGCCATCGCCGCCCTTGCCGTTCGCAACCTCCCGCCCGAACAACTCAAGCTCCTCATCACCCTGCTCAACGACACCAACGCGTTCGACCAGCCCTTCGGTGACATGATGGATGATTTGGCCGGAGCCACCGATGGAGCCAGCGACCAGGCCTCCCCGCTCTTTAAAAACCTCGCCAAACTCGGCCTGCCGGAGGACTTCCCACTCGCGCTCTCCGCCCTCTCCGCCGGCACCCTTGCACTCTGCCAAAACGAAAACGTCACCACCCTGGGCGGCTTCGTGACCTTCTCCTCCCGCCTCTCCCAATCAGTTATAATCGGCGGCGACTTTCGCGAGCTGCTCAACGCCTTGGCGCAAAAGGACGAAACCAGCCTGGCCCGGTTGCTCCCCCTGCGCGCTGGCTACCCCGGACTCTATTTACCCGAGACCATCGCCCTCGCCGTCCGGGCGCTCCCCGATCCTGCACGTTCCGCCCTGCTCAAAAACCCCGCCGCCCCACCCGCCGAACTCCGGAACCGAACCACACACGCCGTTGCCTACTTTTCCACCGCCCACGCGGATATGCGCACCGCCATTTCGGCCGGCGCACCGCCCGCCCGACTCGTCGCCGACATCCCCGACCACACCCTGCATGCGGTGATTTTAGAACTCCTTCGTCCCCACCTGCCGCCCCCGCCTGCACCACCCGCCCCACCCACCAAACGTTCGTTTCTCAAACGTTTGCTCGGCCTGAAGTAATTTCCTGCGGGCCAGTTCGCCTACCCCATGTCCGACTACCCTCCCCCCCCCAACCGGCCCGCCCCCCCTGGTTTACCCCCACCGGCGCGACGCACCACCAACCTTATTCTACCGCGCCGTTCACCAGGTGCAGCCCCCTCGTCCGTTACTGGCGGCATGATTTCACTCGCCTACGCGGACATGCACCCCGACCAGCGCCGCAAGGTGGAACAACGTATAAACAGTCGCTCCCCCTTTCCCAACGCTCAACCGCCTCCCCCTCCGCCCCCTGCATCTACCCAAACCGCTGAGCGCACCCGCCTCGCCGAGCAGGAAAAAGCCCTCCGCTTGTTAGAAACTGAACTGGCCGAACGCGAGGCCGCCCTCGTCGAACTCCAAGCCCGGCTCGGCGAACGTGAACGCGAAATCGCCGAAACCGAAAACCTCCTCCGCGTTCGCGAGAGCCTGCTTAAGGTTCAGCGCAAGGCCAGCACCATGCCGCCGTTCGCCGCTAGCCAGGAAGAACGCGTCGCACTCGAGAAACTCCGCGCGACCCTCGACAGCCAGGAAGCCACCTTAGTCGAAGCCAAAGCCGCGCTCAAGGAACGCGAGTCCTTCATCGAGCAATCCGAGACCACCCTGATGGACAAGGTCTCCGCCCAGCAGGAACACGAGATCATGCTCGAACAACGCTACGAAGACCTCCGCCGGGCCGAACAAGACCTCCGCCGCCGCCTTGCCGTTATTGATCCGACCGTCGCCGCCGAGCTGGAAGCTGAACGCGTCAAGAAGCGCGACGAATTCAACGAATAAGCTTTGCGCATTGGCAGTTGTTTGGCGAGCAAGCTAAAGGCTTTAGCGCTAAACTCTTTAGCGACGGGCCGAGCTTCGATGAATCCCTCCCAACGCCCCCCCAGCCACGACCTCGTCCATAGCGAGGCGTTCTTGGCTTCGCTTATGCGCCGCCAATTAACCCTCTCCATCGGCTGCGCGCTCGCCTTCCTCGTCGCGCTGCTGGGCCTGCCGCTGCTCAACTACTTCGCGCCCGCGCTCATGGCCCGGCGAGTAGGCGGCTTCACCCTTAGCTGGCTTGTCCTCGGAGTGCTGTTTTTTCCCTACGTCTGGCTGATCTCCGGATACTTTATCCGCCGTTCCCTGAAACTGGAGGCCGACGAAGCCCGCGTCGCCCTTGAAGCACAGGAGGGCCCCCGCTCATGAGCCCCGTCCTCGCCACCCTCACCAGCGTGGATCCCTGGATTCTCGTTTTTTCCCTGGTCACCGTGATCGTCACCGTGGTCATGGGCTTTCGCTCGGCCAAAACCTCGAAGACCGCCGGGGATTTCTTCGTCGCCGGTCGCTCGGTCTCCGTCGGTTGGAACGCCTCCGCCATTTCAGGCGAATACCTGTCCGCCGCTTCGTTCATGGGCATCGCCGGCATGGTCATGGCCATCGGCTACGACGCCCTTTGGTATCCGGTTTGTTACGCCTGTGGCTACCTTTTCCTGCTCCTTTTCATCGCCGGCCCGCTGCGCCGCTTCGGTGCCTACACCATCCCCGACTTCGCCGAGGGCCGCTACGACTCTCCCCTCTTCCGCAAGATCGCCGTCTGCTTCGTCCTTTTCATCGGCTTCTTTTATACCATGCCGCAGATGAAGGGCGCGGGCACCACCCTCGCTTACATCTTCCCCGGCCTGCCCTACTGGGTCGGCGTCGCGGTGGTCGGCGCGGTCATCACCCTGAACGTCGCCCTCGGCGGCATGAAAGGCATCACCCTCGTCCAAGCCATGCAGTATTGGATGAAACTCTTCGCCATCAGCGTGCCCGTCTTCGTGCTCGCCGCCGTTTACGGTGGCTACGGAACCAACCTCGCGGTCAACCGCACCGCCCACGACGTCCCGGCAGCCCTGCACTCTCCCGCCTCTCCCGATGCCACGCCGGGCATTACGGATGCCCACCGCCATCCCTTGCCCGCCAAAGCGCCGGCCGACGAAGCTTGGAGCTCCCCCTTCGGCCCCCTCACTACCAAGGCCGCCAAAGCCGCGCACCTCTCGCCCGAGGAAACCAAACCGCTCTCCCTGCTCTACACCTATTCGCTCATTATCGCCTTGGTCTGCGGCACCGCCGGCCTGCCCCACATCCTCGTCCGCTTCTACACCAACCCGGATGGCGTCGCCGCCAAACGCACCACCATGTGGGTGATGATTCTCATCGGTGTTTTCTACGTTTTCCCGCCTTTCATCGGCGTGATCGGACGCAACCTCATGCCCGAGCTCTACAACGGCCTGGGTTCCAAAGGCACCGACAAGGTGGTGCTCGAGCTGCCCACCTTGATCAGTGAAAAGTACGGCGTGCTGGGCTCCGTGTTGAGCGGCATCGCCTGCGCCGGTGCCTTCGCCGCCTTCATGAGCACCTTCTCCGGGCTCCTCGTTTCCATGACCGGAGCCGTCGCCCACGACGTTTACGGCCGCATGCTGCGCCCCGACTCCACGCCCGAACAGCGCATGCGCATGTTTAAATTTGCCGCCATCGGCATCGGTGCGGTCTCGGTGGGGCTCGGTTGCCTGGTCGAACCGCTGGAAATCAACTTCATGGTCGGACAAGCCTTCGCCATCGCCGCCGCCAGTTATTTCCCGCTGTTGTTCATGAGCGTATGGTGGCGCGGCATGACCATGAAGGGTGCCGCCATAGGCATGCTCACCGGCGGTGTTCTGGCCTTGTTGTCCGCCGCCCTGACCAATGTCAGCAGCCTCGCGCTCGACAAAGGCCCCATGGGCAAAATCTTCGCCGGCTTCGCGCCCTTGAACGATTTCTGGGCCCTGCACCCGCTGCTTCGCATCCTCTGCGAACAACCCGCCATCTGGACCGTGCCGCTGGCCATCGTGCTCATGATCGTCGTCTCCAAGGCGACCGCCGGTGAAGTGCCGAAAAATATCCGTATGAAAATGCTGGTGCTGCACGCCCCCGAAGCCTTGGGCCTCAAAAACGAATACATTCAAGAAAACCAAGCCGGCGCGGGACACTAAACCGATACCGCGTACTGCGAGGCTGCCCGCCCGACCAGCGAATGATTCGCCGGTCGGGCGTTTTTTTGTGCAAAACCTTACTTCTGCCCGTCGCTCTTCGGTCCCTGGTGACGCCCGCTGGTGGTGATCGTCGTGCGCACTTGGGCCGTAACCCGGGGCATTTCGATTTTCGGCGCGGGCATGGGAGGGGCCGTGATCGGCAACGGAGCTACGACACCCGTCGGCCCTTGGGCCCGTGCGCCCTTGGCCAGCAAGGCGAGCATGTTTTCGAATACCTGCACATTGGAAGCACTCCGGAACATGCCGGTGCAGATTTGCAGCCGCACATTCTGCATCAGCTCCTCGAAATACTTGTAGGCCTCGCCCTTGTATTCCACCAGCGGATCCTTCTGACCGTAACTGCGCAGACCGACGGACTGTCGCAGGTTTTCCATCTCAGTCAGATGTTCCTGCCAGTGATGGTCGATGGCGTTGATCACCACATAGCGCTCGATCACTCCCAGCGCCTCAGGAATCTCCACCGTCTCCTTCACCCCGTAGGCCTCGCGCACCTTGCCGACCACGAGCTCTGTCGCGGACGCGAAGCTCTTACCGGTGAGATCTTCGATCTTCAACCCGAGGGGGAAGTGCGTGTTGGCCCAGCCGACGAAGCCTTCCAGAGCCGCCGCCGTGACCGCACCCGCGCCGCCGGCAAAACCCGCCGTCTCCAAACGCGACTCCACCTCCTCGGTGATTTGCTCGAAGATCAACTCCTTCGGACGTTCGCTGTGAATCGCCGCATTACGGATGCCATAGATGACTTCGCGCTGCTGGTTGAGCACGTCGTCGTATTGCAGCAAGCGTTTGCGCTGGGAGAAATTCTGCTGCTCCACCTTCTTTTGCGCGCTCTCGATCGAGCGATTCAGCCACGGGTGCTCCAGCTCCTCGCCGTCCTTCATCGAGCCTTCCATCAAGCGCGAGGCCAGATTGCCCTGCAGGAAAAGGCGCATCAGCTCGTCTTCCAACGAAAGGAAAAACTTAGTCAGACCGGGGTCGCCCTGACGCGAACAACGTCCGCGTAACTGGCGATCCACGCGGCGGCTCTGGTGCCGCTCGGTACCGATCACATAGAGACCGCCCAGATCGCGCACGCCTTCGCCGAGTTTGATGTCGGTACCGCGGCCGGCCATGTTGGTGGCGATGGTGACGGCCCCGCGCTGACCGGCACGGGTCACGATCTCGGCCTCCTGCTGGTGCTGCTTGGCATTAAGCACGGTGTGCACGATGCCGCTACGTTTGAGCATCCGGGAGAGCACTTCGCTCTGCTCCACCGAGACGGTGCCGACCAGCACGGGTTGGCCCTTTTTGTTGGCGGCTTCTATCTCCTTGAGCACCGCGTTGTACTTGTCGCGACGGGTTTTGAAAATGGAGTCGTTCTTGTCGATACGGATGCAGGGGCGGTTGGTGGGAATGACCTGCACCGTCAGCTTGTAGATGTCGTGAAATTCGGTGGCCTCGGTCTCGGCCGTGCCGGTCATGCCCGCGAGCTTCTCGTACATGCGGAAATAGTTCTGAATCGTGACCGTGGCGTAGGTACGGGTCTCGCGTTCGATGGTCACGTTTTCCTTGGCCTCGACCGCCTGGTGCAGGCCGTCCGACCAGCGACGACCGGGCATCACGCGACCGGTGTTTTCATCGACGATCATCACCTTGCCCTCAGCCACCACGTATTGCACGTCGCGCTCGTAGAGCGAATAGGCGCGCAAGAGCTGGGAAATGGCATGGATCTCTTCCGAGACCTGGGAGAAGTTTTCCTGGGCGGCGGCGCGCTGGGTCTCTTTTTCCTCGGGGGTAAGCCCGGGCGCACGTTCCAAATCGCTGAACGTGGTGGCCAGATCGGGCAGGGTAAATGCCTCGGGATTGTCGGGCCGAAGGAGCTTGCGGCCGTTCTCCGCGAGGTCGGCCTGGTGCTGGCGCTCGTCGATGGAGTAGAACAACTCCTCCTTGAGCCGGAAGAGTTCGGTCTTCTGAAAATCGGAGTTGTACTCGACCTCGGTCTTGTCGAGCAGCTTGCGCCACTCGGGCGTCTCCATGAGGCCAAGGAGCTGCTTGTTTTGCGGATTACCGATCTTCACCTGCAACATGCGACGCCCCGCCTCGGCGCGATCTTCGGAGGTGAGCGTGGGTTTTTTGAGAATCGCCTGGGCCTCGGAGACGAAGCGGTTGCAGAGCCGGGTCTGCTCCTGCACGAGACGCGCGACCTGTGGCTGGAGTCGCGTGTAAGGTTGCTCGCGCTCGATCGGAGCCGGACCGGAAATGATCAACGGAGTACGTGCCTCGTCCACCAGAATAGAGTCGATCTCGTCCACGATGCAGAACCAATGGTCGCGTTGCACCTGGTCGTCCTTGCGGGTGGCCATGCCGTTATCGCGCAGGTAGTCGAAGCCAAACTCCGAGGCCGTACCGTAAGTGATATCGCAGGCATACATTTCGCGCCGCACATCCGGCGGCATCTGTTGCTGGATACAGCCCACGCTCAAACCGAGGAACCGATACAAGTAGCCCATCCACTCCGAGTCGCGGCGAGCCAAGTAATCGTTGACCGTGACGAGCTGGGCGTTGCGGCCGGCCAGCGCGTTGAGATACATCGCGGTGGTGGCGACGAGGGTCTTGCCCTCGCCCGTGGCCATCTCGGCGATACGGCCCTGATGCAGGGCGATGCCGCCGATCAGCTGCACATCGAAGTGAACCATGTTCCACTCCAGTTCCTGCCCGCACACGATGCCCTTGGTGCCCACCAGACGACGCGCGCCATTCTTTACCGCCGCGAAGGCCTCGGGCAGGAGGGCCTCGAGCGCCGCGTGCTTATCTTCGGCGGCGGCCACGCGAGCCTTAAACTCAGATGTCTTAGCACGCAGCTGATCATCAGTGAGCCTCTTATACTCGACATCGTACTGGTTGATACGATCCACGAGAGGTTGGGCGCGCTCGAGGAACTTGCGGTAGTGACGGCCGGCAAAACGCTTGAAGAAAAACGACAACATGGAACGTCCAACGCTAGGGCGGCACTCCTGCTTGGCAAACGACAAATCCACTCCGCGCACATCCGACACACACTGGCTTTACCTCATCTCCTTTCGCCTAAGGGCGTGTCTTGGTTTAAACTCAGTCCGGCGGAAGCGTGGAGCATGGCTCGGCCAAGGCGCGAGAGGCGGAGGTGGCCCAGCGGGCCATACCGCTTCTCGCAACGCAGGCCCAGCCGTGCTCCACGCTTTCCCCGCAGGGACTTGGCGACGGGCGGAATTTAAACCCAGACACGCCCTAAGCCATAAACCCGTCGCCTCCGCGTTTTTCGCCCTTGTTCCGGAGCTCTCCGGCTCGCATACCGAGCATCTTTTTCGGCAATTCCCCGAAGCACAATCGTCACCTCATGAAAGAACACCCGCGCCAATCCCCCCGGCTAGACCCCGTTCCCTTCATCCTCGCCGACTTCGTGCTTTTGACCACCGCCGCCTTTATCGGCTGGCAGGCCGAAGCCCCGATCGGAGTAGCCCAGCTGGCAGCCCTGTCGCTTCTTGTCGGCTTGGGAGCCATCGTGGCGCTCTACCCCTTCGTGGTGAATCACGCCCGCTGCCAGGAAGATGCCGTGCAGGAACGCGCCAACCAGATCGAAGCCCTCGCCCGCACCTTGGGCGCCACCGCGGAACAGGTCAGCATTGCGGTCTCAAGCCTGCCCAGCATAGCCGACCATGCCGCCCGCCAGCTCAAACTCGCGGAACAACTCCCCTCCGCCATTCAGGCCCAGATCAGTTCGCTTCAACATCAGGTCTCCGCCACCGCCAACGAAGAAAACGCCGCCCTACGCCACGAACTGGATACCCTCCGCAGTGCCGAGACCGAGAAACTCGCCTTCGCCCTGACCGGCCTCGCCCGTGCCAGCGCCGATCTGGCCCGGCTCGAAACCTTGGTCGCCAAACACGCCACCGCGCTCGACGGAGCCATCGCCCACCTTCCCAAACTGGCCGATGCCTTCAGTCAGCAAGCCACCGAAACCCTGCGCCGCGAAACCGCCGCCGCCATCGCCACTTTAAAAGCCGCCGCCGCAGAATCCAACGCCGCCCTAGTCAGTCATACTGCGGAGGAGAACACCCTTCTACGCCGAGAACTCGCCGCCCTCCGCGCCACCCAAACCAACGAACTAAACACCGCCCTCGAAGCTGCCCGCGTTCAACTTACCGCCTTCGTCGCAGCACTAGACCGTCAAGCCACCATCGCCACCGCTCCCGTCATTCAGCCCACCAGCGAGACGCCCCCCGCCGCCCCTGTCTCCCGCTTGCCAATCCCCGCCCCCCAACCCCTAATCGTCGCCGAGCCTGTAACCGTCACCGTAGCCGAGCCCCCGCCCCCGCCTGCCGCCCCGCCACCGGCTCCCGCGCCTACTCCAGAACCAGCCGTGACGGCGCCCGAACCCGAGGCGGAACCCGAGCCCAGTTCCGCCAGCTCCGAACCCCCTCCAGAACCCGCCCTCACCCACGATGGCTATACCCGGCTGGTAGCCACCGCCTACATCGGCATCGGCAATAAACTCTTCATCCGTGGCGACGGCCCCGGCCTGCGCCGCGACAAAGGCACGCCTCTCCAATTCGTGTCCATCGGCAAATGGCGCTGGGAAAGTGCCGAACTCCTCTTCCCCGCCTCCGTTCGGCTCTACAAAAACGACCAGATCGAGTGCACCGCCCTGGGATCCATCACCCTCGAACCCGGCCACCACCACGAAGTGACTGCCCACTTCTAATCACTTCGCTTAAACCTGCTTATCTCCCCGCCAAATTACGTATCCGACGCCTTTTTTCTCGGCGCAAACCCACCCTGACGATTTTTTTACCACCGTGCCTTCCTTAAAAATTCTTTTCGTTTCCCCCGAAGTTGAACCGTTTGTCAAAGTCGGCGGACTGGCCGACATGGTGGGCTCCCTGCCCCGCGCGCTCGCCGCCCTCGGCCACGATGTGCGCATCGTGATGCCCGCTTACGGCTGCCTCCGCCTCGACTCCGCCTGGCACGCCCGCCCCGATTCCCTCGGCGTCGACGTAGGCACCAGCGCCCACTGGGCCCGCACTTGGGAAACCGTCCTGCCCGGCTCCAAAGTCCCCGTTTACGCCCTCGAACACGAAGCCCTCTTCGGCCGCCCCGAGGTTTACGCCAGCCCGTGGGGCAACCACCCCGACAACGACCTCCGCTTCGCCTTCCTCTGCCGGGGCGCGCTCAACCTCTGTCTGCAACTCGCCTGGATCCCCGACGTCGTCCACGGCCACGACTGGACCACCGGCCTCCTGCCCCTGCTGCTCAACACCACTCTGCGCCACACCCCGCTCGGCCAGACCGCCTCGGTCTTCACCATCCACACCCTCGAACACCCGGGCTACGCCGACAAACGCGTGCTCGATTTCGCCCACATCCCCCCCGGCGAGTTCCGCCCC
>CANIWJ010000040.1 GCA_947471035.1 Verrucomicrobiota bacterium | reverse complement strand
TCTTTGCGGCTTATGCTCAGTCTTCTTCGGCTTCATCCGTTTTCCCAGTTTGGTGTTGTTTAAATCAGGGTTTCCGGGAAAATATGAACCTGAATTTACCGATCAAGATATTATTCATCAATATCTTAAGATTTTTTCAGCACCGACTACGTCAGAGTGTGCCGTCTTCTTCCGGCTCTACTTTCGCGACTACCGCTTCCCGCTGAATTAAGCCCCACAGCTCTTTAAACAAGAAATGGTCAAATGTCTTAATATGATCCTTGAGAATATTTTCCGTTATCATATTCGGCCTAATATCTAAATAATAAACGCCATCCAATGGGTTAAGTTTGACCGTGTAACCTTTAAAGTGGCCCGGCAAGAACGTGGCACTCACACCATATTCCTGCGGCGTTTTACCCTTTCGTTGCACATCGTTTAAGAAAATAGCTACGTGCGGGATGTCTTTACCCGTGAGCTTCGCCAAAAGAAACTTATCCACAAAAATTTTATCCAGCCTGTCTTTGCTACTTGTTTTCACCGAACCAATTACTTTCACAAGATTTCCTGATTTGATGATGAGATCATGTTGATAGCTCATCGCAAATTCCTCCGCTCCATCTACTTTCACTGGAACCTTCACAACTCCCGACGTGCATTCGATCCCAACTCGCACCAACAACAATCGAATGAACCGCTCAAACAAATCTCCATTAATTTTTCGAGCGGTGTTTGATTGTCCGGCAGGAAAGGCGTCCAGTGCCGCGCCGATAGATTGCTGGATGGTATAAACCGACCGGTTGACCAACTCACGATTAGAGGGAGAGTCACTAGTCCTGATAGAGTCCAATACCTTCATAAACTGACGCAAATTCGTTTTAGCGACTTTGCGGGTATACAGTAGGTTCGAGTTCAGCGGCCGTGAAATGCTGAACTCCCGGTTTTTAAACTGTATGAAGCGATAATGCGTTTCATTTCGGGAAACGATTTCGGCTTGGATGGCACCGGGGGTCCCAATGAAATCCAAAAATTCCAAGCAGAACGCCGTATAGTGTTTCAGCTCCGTGAAGTTCTCCTTGGTTGCCGCCATCCTTACTAAATCGTCTAATTTCATCGAATACTCTCCCGTCTCTGCGCGATTTCAGCGTCGAATTTTATCCATTCAGCTTCAGAGCGGCGAACCACAAAATCCAAGCGTCCGATGGCCCACTCATTATACTGCCTACTGCAATCACAGGCCATCCAGCGACGACCAAGCTGCTCGGCAACAACCGCAGTTGTGCCTGAACCGGAAAAAGGATCGACGACTAGATCGCCCGGGCTAGACGACGCCAAAACCAGTTTACGCAACAATTCCTCCGGCTTCTGAGTAGGGTGCGGAGTTTTTTCACCCATGCCATTACATGTGGTAGGAATATCTATCACATCCTTAGGCTTTGCACCCTTAGGGTTTGGCACCCAATTCTCACGAGGCTTCCCGTTTTTGCCAAAGTTGCTTGTGTCGGCTTGTGGGTGACTTGGATATTTCAACGTGTGCGCCCCGTAAGGAATGCGGATCTCATCAATATTAAACGTGAAATCTTTACTCTTCCGAAAATGCACCATGCTTTCATGAGACCGGCCCCAATCTCCGCCTAAATTGGCTTTGTTTTTATAGTGCCATACGATCCAACGACAGCCCTTAAAGAAGGGCATCGCCGCAACTTTAACATCTGCAAGTATTTCTGAAAACCCACAAACGTACAACGTCCCCGTTTTCTTCAAAACTCGTGATGCTTCCATCAACCAGTCACGAGACCATGACACGTAATGTTCGTGGCTCTCGAAATCATCCCATTCTGCCTTCTTTATGTTGTAAGGTGGATCAGCGAAAACGAGATCGACCGTTTCCGACTCCAAGCTCTTCAACCAAGTAAGGGAATCACCCAAATAGAGACGGCCATGGTGACTTTCGTAATGTATCTGAACGCTTTCTGAAGGTGCGACCGAGTGGGTCGTTCCGTTTGGGTTTTGAACATCCAATTCCAATTGGGGAGCTGATGGTGCGCACTTCACAGGCATGAGTTCATAGGAACCGGAAAGGTCTGAACCATTCAAGCGTCGTAATCAGCAGAATCATTGAAAATGGACTGGTTTGTAGCCGTCCGCCACCCACCCCCACAGGAATTTAGGCCCCACCACTTCAGACCCGCCCGATAAGGCCGATACCTAAGCAGGGCACAAGGACGTGCCCGGCGCAGCGGCATACCGCCGCTTCGCTTAACCCATACACCGATGATCAAGGATGATCCTAGTCTAAGGCCGCTTGCGGCCACCCACCCCCCGCGCGCCACACCGCCGCGCTCCGGACGCACCGCCCACGCTCCCCCATGCTCTAGAGCAGCGTCACCTCCTCCCGCCGTTCGCCGACCTCGGCGACCCTCTCTCCCCGCGCCCCCGCGCGCCGCGCTGGCCGCCGCACCTCCACTCCGGACTTTTCCGGCCCAGGCACCGCCATGCCCGGACCCGACTCCAGCCCCGGCCCACACCCATGCGAACGCGCCCCCTCCTCCTGGCCGTACTCGCCCAACCCCGTCTCGTAGCGCGTCGTCCTACGATGCCGACCTACCCTCCCGTCTTACTCCTTCTCAACCACGTATTCCCATCCCCGTTTTTCGGCTTTTTCCGAATCATGAAACCCGTCACCTCACCACCTTAACCCACTCCTCGTCATGAGCATAAGTATAAGCACCAATTCCGCCGCCATGTGGGCGTCGAACAACTTGGCGTCCACTAATAGTTCACTCCAACGCAGCCTCACCCGCCTCGCCACCGGCTCCAAAATCATGAGCCCGGCCGAGGACTCGGGAGGACTGGCCGTCGGCCTGAAACAACGCGCCGCCACCAACCGGCAGGAAGCCGCCAACACCAACCTCGGCAACGGCAACTCCTACCTGCAAACCCAGGACGGAGCCCTGCGCCTCACCGCCAAAATCATCGACCGCATCAGCGAGCTCAAAACCCTCCACGGCGACGTCACCAAGAGCACCTCCGATCAGGACGCCTACAACACCGAGTTCACCTCCCTCCAGGACCAACTCACGTCCCTATCCAAGGAAAAGTTCAACAACGTCTCCCTCTTCAGCGCCACCGCACTCTCGGTGCAAAGCACGGAGGACGGTAATACCTCGATCTCGCTGACCGGCATTGACTTGTTCGGTGGCGGCACGCCGACCAATACCGCCGATATCGCCAACGCCGCCAACCTCGGCGCAGTGAGTCTCGGCTCGATCACCGGCGCGCTCGAAGACGTGGCCGATCACCGCGCCACCAACGGCGCGCTGCAAAGCCGTATGAACTACGCCTCCGAACTGCTGACGGTGAACAAGACCAACTTGGACGCCGCCATCAGCCGCATCATGGACGTCGATGTGGCCGAGGAGTCCACCCAGCTCGCCCGCTGGAACACGTTGACCCAGTCCGGCACCTCCGTGCTCGCCCAAGCCAACCAGAGCCCCCAACTCGCCCTCAAACTCCTCACCTAACCTGGTCTCAACACCGGTCCAGCCGCCGATGTTTCCACGCGGCGGCACAGCCACCCTTTTCGACAAGAAAAGGGTATGCTGCGCCGCCGTTTTACCCTTTCAAGCCCGCCTGCGCCATCCGCGCCCGCGCCTTGGCCGACTCGTCGTAGAGTTCCACCGAGGGCAGCGCCAAGCCACGGGCAAAGCTCGCCCGCGCCTCCGCCTCGCGTCCCAGCGCCAGGTAGGCAAACGCCAGCTCCAGATGATGCGGCACCCGCTGCGGAGCCAGCGCCACCGCCTTTTCCAACTGCCGCACCGCCTCCTCCTTCGAGGCCTCGGGCAGTCCGCCATATATGAGCCGCACAAAAAACCGCGTGGGCGCGCCCAGGCTCGCCACCTCGTAGTGCCAGCGCCCCAACACGTGGTGCGCCCAGTCGTAGTTCGGATCGAGCGCGATGGCCCGCAAAGCCGCCTCCCTCACCTTGCGCGAATACTCGATCTTCGCCCGTGTATCGCTGTAAACGCCCATCTTGCCGTAACAAATCGCGAGCGAGAGCACGTTGACTGGATTGTCCGGCGCGAGCTTCGCCGCGCGCTCCGCGTAGGCCAGCGCCTGTTCCGCCTGCGCCTTGCGCTCCGCATCGCTCGCCGCCGCCAGACTCAAGTCGGAAAGCTGCTGCGCGATTTTCTGCAAGGTCACCGGATTGTCCGGCTGCAACCCATCCGCCTCGCGGTAAAGCTCCAAGGCCTCCGCCACCTCGAAGCGCGCCTCCGCCGCCCGCGCCCGCGCCAACACCTCGTCCACTCCGGCCGCACGCACCGACCCTGTCCCCGCAAGGACCGAAACCAGCATCGCCCAAAGCATCGCGCGCAGCGTCATGCCGCACCCTGCCCGTCCACTCGTTTTTGGCAAACGCCGCCGCCACCCGCCGCTCAAAACAACTCCGACAACTGCGCCAGGTAGGCATCAAACCAGATGTCCGCACCCAGAAAATAAATCGCCGCCCCCACCGCCAGCATCGGCCCGAAAGGCACCTGCACCCCCAGCGCAAGCTCCTCCGTCTCCGCACCGTCTCCGGTTTCAGCACGAGGCGTGATCGGCGCTTTTTTCCCAGATAGCACCTGCCACACCCACGCCAGCGCCATCCACACCGTGCCCACGATGGCGCCGCCGAAGACCGCGAACAGCGTGCCCTGCCACCCGCAAAACGCGCCGATGCCGCCCATGAAGGTCACATCGCCAAAGCCCATCGCCTCCTTCCGCAACACCGCCTCGGCGAGCAGTTTTATCCAAAGAATCAGAGCCGATCCGATCATAACCCCCAGAATCGAGATACCACCGGCCTTGAGGTGCGCCAGCAAGGGCAGCTCCGCCTTCACTTCGTGTAATTCAGGGAAGGAAAACGCCGCCGCCACCCCCGCCACCGCCAGCCAGATGGTGAACGGATCCGGTATGATCATGTGGTCCAGATCGATGAAGGTCGCACACACCAGACAGCTCAGAAAAAACATGCCAAGCAACGCCTTCTCCGGCCCGAAACGCAGCGCGCAGCCCAGAAACAAACCCGCCGTCAGCAACTCAACGAACGCATAGCGAAACGAGTAAGGCCGCCCGCAACAACGCGCCTTCCCGCCCAGGATAAACCACGAGAGCACCGGAATATTGTCGAACCACGCAATGGGCTTGCCGCAGGCGCAGTGCGAACCCGGCGTCACAATGGATTTCTCCAAGGGCATCCGATAAATGACTACGTTTAAAAAACTGCCCACAATCGCGCCGAAGATCGCCGCGCACAGCGGGAAAAACCAGGGGAACTCGACGGCGAAAACGGCAAGATTGTAGTTCATGGCGAAAACAGGGGCGGGGTTGCGCTCAACCCAGCGGGAACGAAGCGGCGGCGGCGGTCAACTCCACCCGACTCACCGTCACCGCCTGGCCGCGCAGCAACACCCGCTCGCCGCGCACCGCCACCTTCACCACCCCGCCGCGCTCGCTCGCCTGATAGGCGGTGAACTCGCTCCGCCCCAACCGCGCCTGCCAATACGGCCCCAACGCACAGTGCGCCGAGCCCGTCACCGGATCCTCGTTCACGCCCACGCTCGGCGCGAAGAACCGCGACACAAAATCATACCCCGGCACCGCCGCCCGCGCCGTCACGATCACGCCGCGCCCCGGCACCGCCGCCAGCCGTCCGAAATCCGGTCTCAGCGCGCGAACCGTCGCCTCGTCCGCCAGCTCCACCAAATAGTCGTGGGTCGAGCGCGCCACCGCCACTACCGCGCCCGCCGCCACCCCCAGCCCCTCGACCAGCCCCGCCGGAGCCGCTTCGCCAAGCGCCGTCAACGCCGGGAAATCCAGCTCGATCCAGTCCCCGTCTTTTCGGGCGACCAACACCCCGCTCAAAGTCTGAAACCGCGCCGCCTCGTCCGCATCCAACACTCCTCCGGTCCACAGCGCATGCGCGGCGGCCAGTGTCGCGTGCCCGCACAGGGCCACCTCGGCCACCGGCGTAAACCAGCGCAGGGAAAACCCATCTGGCACCGCATGCAAAAAAGCCGTTTCGGAGAGGTTCATCTCCCGAGCGATCAAGCGCATCGCGGTCTCCTTCAGCGCCCCCGGCGTGAAGCAGACCGCCGCCGGATTACCCGCAAAAGGCCGGTCCGCGAACGCATCGATCACCTCCAACTTCATCCCCGCCCTCCAGTCGTGCCGAAACGACGCAGGTTTTTCAACGTCACCTCAAACTCACGCGGCAGTGGCGCGGTGATCGTCACCGGCCCACGCGTCAACGGATGGTTAACCGTGAGCTCGCTCGCGTGCAGACCGAGCCGGGCCAGCAAAGGCTTTTCCTCGTCGCGCCCTTTGTATCCACGTTTTAGATCCGACAGGCGCAACTCCACGTCTGGCACGCCGTAAAAAGGATCGGCCAAAATCGGCGCGCCTGCCGCCGCCAAGTGCACCCGCAGCTGGTGGGTCCGCCCGGTCAGCGGCGAACACTCCACCCAGGCGAAGACGCGCCCCTGCCGGTCGTGAAACCGTTCCAGGGTGCGAAACACCGTGGTCGAGGCCTTGCCGCCGCGCCGCTTGAATACCCGCATCCGTCCCGGCTGCTCCTCGTCCTCGCCCAGCGCCAAATCCACCGTAAACTCCTTCGGTAGCAGGCCCGCCTCGTCGCGCGCCACCCGGCCCACCTTCATCGCCTCGTCCGCCGGCGGCACGTAGCAAAGCGCGTGATAGATTTTTTTCGCGGTCTTCGACTGAAACTGACCGGAGACAAAATCGAGCGACACCTTGTCCTTGGTGCAGAGCAGCACGCCCGAAGTGTCGGCGTCGAGCCGGTGCACGTTGGCCACGTGATGCCCGAATTTTTCGTGGACCATGGCCATTAGGTTGGCCTTGGCCTTGTCCCACCGGTCGGGAGCGATCAGCAGACCGCTGGGTTTGTCAAAAGCGAGGAGGGCGTCGTCCTCATGTAGGATGGTCGGAAACATGCGTGCAAGGCGCAGTCAAAACACCCGCGCGCCAAAGCGGAAGCCCAAGCTTTGCCCCCAACCCCGCACAAAACCCCCTTCCCTCCCCACCCCCGCCATCCCCGTCGCCCCCCTGCAACCTTTCCATCCCACGCATCCCACGCTCCTCCTTCTTCCCCTCCCTCAAACATCAAGTAACCTAATAGGTTACTTTGCTCCTTGGCGCCTAGGCGAGCGTGGTCAGGCGTGTGGGAGAGAGTGTCGGTGGGGTGTGGGTAGGTTCTTGAGCGGGGGTGTGCGTGAAGGGGAAAAGGGTAAACCATCCACGCCTCGAACGCCCAATTGCTACGAACCCGTGACAGATGAGTGAACACGCGGTGACGCAGCCGTCCCGGGCTTGCCCGCCCACGCCGCGCCCGTGAGGGCTCACCTGCGTTACTAATCCACGACCATCCCTCGTCTCACGCACCCTCAGCCCATCGCCCATCGCCAACCGTCCGCCATGCTCGAGTTGAATCTCACCCCCGCCCGCTCCCTCTTCGCCGCCTTTGGCCGGTTTTCCCCGGCGCAGCCGCTCCGCACCCTGCTGCGCACCACCGGCAAACGCTTTAATCCCGCGCGGCTGGAAACGCTCTCCTCCGCCGCCGGTCCCGCCGTGCGCGCCGCCCTCTCCCGCGGTGAGGGCGCGCCCGACATGCTCGCCTGCATCCGGCGCGAAAAACGCGGCGGCACCCAGCCCACCATCGTGCTGGGCGGCTACGTGCCCGACGCCGGCGAACAGGTTTACCTCGTGCGCGGCTACCTCGCCCGCCAGGGCAGCGTTTACTACGTGGACTACCCGCGCGCCGCCTTCAACGCCGAGCTGCTCGCCGCCCAGCTCGACGACCTCGTCGCCGAAATCAACGCCCGCGAACCTACCCCTCCGGTAGTTTTCGCGGTCAGCTTCGGTGCCGGCGTGGTCCTCGACTGGCTCCGCCGCAACCGCCTGGCCGGCCGCCCGGCTCCGCACCTCGGCGGCCTTATCCTGATCAGCCCCGTCTGCTCCGCCCTCGACATCGTCGCCCCCGGCGAGACCAAACCCACCACCCTGCTCGGGCGCGCCCTCAAACCCATGCTCGACGCACCGGAAACGGAAAACGCCGCCGCCGTGGAAAAAGCCCGCGCCATCTTCGCCCGCATGTTCGAGGCCGGCGCGCAAAACAAGGCCACCCTCGCCACCCTCCTCACCCGCCACGAACTTCACGAACTGCGCTCCGGCGTGCAGGCCACCATCGCAGGCGTCACTCACGCTGGAGCCATGGCCAGGGTGCGCGCCATGCAGGCCATGGCCTGCCCGTCCACCTACCTCACGCCCGAACTGCTCCCGCTCAGCTCCGCCCCCACTCTCATCCTCTACGCCGAAAAAGAAGGCGCGGTACTCAGCGACCGGGCCCCCGGCCGCCAAGCCTTGGAAAAAGCCTGCGCAAGCTTTTTCCCCCGTGGCATCTGCCGGGTGATCCACAACCCCCACGGCACCCCCATCCAGCACGCCTCGCTGATCTTTCACGCCAGCAACTTTTTGCCCGTGCTGGGCCGTTTCTACCGTTCACTAAAAAATCGTAAGACCTTGGTTTCGACATGAATTCCCTTGCGACACCTCCGGCCGAAGACTTGCTCCCTCCTGTCTCCGGTACCGTCCCGCCCATGCCCACTCCGCCCAAGTCTCTGCTCGCCTTCGGTGCCCGTGTCATGAGTGGACATACCGCGCGCCGCATGAACGCCCCCGGCTGGGCCCTCGCCGCGCAGGAAAAACACGCCGCACGCCTGCGCCGCGCCCTCGCCACCACCAGTTATGGCACCACCCTGGGCATCGAGGCCGGTCTGTCCGATACCCTCTGGCGCGAACGCGTGCCCTTGCGCACCTACGAAGGTTTCGCCCCCCACATCGAACGCATGAAACAGGGCGAGGCCAACGTGCTTTGGCCCGGGCGCTGCAGCTTTTTTGCCATCTCCTCGGGCACCACCGCCGGCCGCACCAAATACCTGCCCATCACCGACGGCATGATCGCCCACTTCCGCAAAGCCGGGCTCGACTCGCTCCTCTATTACGCCGCCCGCACCGGCCGGGGGGACGTCTTCGGCGGCAAACACCTCTTCCTCGGCGGTGCCACCGCGCTCGCCCCCCTCGACGAAGCCAAGGATCACCCCGCCTTCGCCGGAGATCTCAGCGGCATCACCGCGCTCAACCTGCCCGGCTGGGTCGAGAAACACCTCTACGAACCCGGCTTCGAAATCGCCCAGATGTCCGACTGGCCGGCCAAGATCGCCGCCATCGCCGCCCGCTGCGCCGGGCGAGACATTCGCCTCCTCGCCGGCATCCCCAGCTGGGTGCTCATCCTCGCCGCCGCCGTCCTCGAACAAGCCGGACAAAACGCCAAAAACGCCCGCACCTACCGCACTCTCCGCGAAGTCTGGCCGCACCTCGAATGCCTCATCCACGGCGGCGTGCCCATCGGCCCCTTCGCCGACGAACTGCGCGCCGTCTGCGGCCCGGGCGTGAACTTCCACGAAGTTTACCCCGCTTCCGAAGGCTTCATCGCCGCCCAGGACGCCGAGCCCGAAGCCGGTTTGCGCCTCATGGCCGACGCCGGCATCTACTACGAATTCCTCCCCCTCTCCGACTACGACGAGGCCCGCCTCGATCACCTCGGCACCCGAGCCGTGCCCCTCTCCGGCGTTAAAACCGGCGTGGACTACGCCTTGGTCATGAGCACTCCGGCCGGCCTCACCCGTTACCTGATCGGCGACGTCGTGCGCTTCACCTCCACCGCGCCCGCCCGCCTCGTTTACGCCGGACGCACCAAACTCCAACTCAGCGCCTTCGGTGAACACGTGATCGAAAAAGAGCTCACCGATGCCCTCACCGCCGTGTGCAGCCGCCACGCATGGCAGGTGGTCAACTTCCACGTCGCGCCCATCTTTATCAACTCCCTCACCGGCCAGAAACGCGGCAGCCACGAATGGTGGCTGGAACTGCGCGCCGGCACCCACCGCACCCCGCGCGGCCCCGCCATCGCCGAAGAGCTCGACGTCGAACTCCAACGCCTGAATGACGACTACGAAGCCAAACGCAAAGGCGGCGGCCTGCTTTTGCCCACCGTGCGCCTCGTCATGCCGGGCATTTTTGAACAGTGGCAACGCAGCGTCGGTCGCTGGGGTGGACAAAATAAAATGCCGCGCTGCCGCAGCGACCGCCAAATCGCCGACGAACTCGCCAAACACGCCCCGTTTCACGACGTTGCGTAATCCCTGTTTTCAGACGGGGAATCAGCCACGCTAAAGGCTCGCCACGTCCACTGGTAAAAAATTGCTAGCCAGTCCCCTTCCCTGCCCGCTCCGCACAGTTGGCACGGGCGATGCATAGAGAGCGGTGTTCTTACAAACACTTCCCTGCTCAGGCAGGGTTTAGGGGTAAACATGGAGCCCGGTGCCAAACACCGGGCAAGAATAGTATAGGGCCCGCCGTTTAGGGGTAATCGGCGGGCCCTCATTATTTTTACCGTTTGTTGCCTCGACCGGCCGACCGGTGATCGGGGTCTCCGAAGAAAAGACCGAGGCCATTGGCCGAACCTTCGCCACCCCTCGTTTCGCGAAGCGAAACCACTCGAATCCGCGGCGCTCATTGAGCCGCCGCATTAGCGGTTAACTCCCTTCCGCCATCCGCGCTCACCCCAGCACGAGCGCCACCGCCGCAAGCATCAACCCGGCACCCGCCAGCCGCCGCCGCCACACCGTCGCCGGCAGGTTTTTCTCCCCCTCCGTGCCCAACCAGGCGCCAAGCAGCCCCACCGCCAGCACGCTCCAGAGCCCCCGCGTGCTGTACAAAATATTCGCCGCCGTCGCCCGGCCATAAACCCCCAAGCCGTAGGCCATGCCCGCCGCCTGACACGCCAGCAACACCGCCCCCGGCCCCAACCAAATCCACGCCGCTCCAGGCACCATCCGTAACGGCGCAGCAAATACCGGGATCAACCCAAACGAAAACCCCGCCACCAACCCGAAAGTGAGCGGCAGAAAGCGCCCCGGCCCCCACGCCGGCGTAAAGCGCTGCACCAATACATCACACACCGCGAACACCAGCGCCGCCCCCGCCGCCAACGCCACCGTGCGCCGCAGATGTGGCCCGCCCGCCCCCACCCTGGGCGACGCCTGCAACAGCCCCACCGCAACCGTCGCCAAGCCCGCCGCCACCCACCACACCGGCCGCACCGGCTCGGCCACCAAGAGCGCGCTCGCCGCCGCCACAAAAAGAATCTTCAGCCCCATCACCGGCGTCGCCAGCGACACATCCCCCGCCAAGGCCAAAAACGTCAGCACCTGCCCGGTAAAAAACAGCCCCGCGCACACCGCCGCCTGCCCCACCGCCGACCAAGTAAGCTCAGCCCCACCCAAGCCCCACAAGGGCGCGAAACACACACCCATCGCCAGATTCGAGACAAACGCCGTCCGCCACAACCCCACCCCGTAAACCGAGGCCCGCTTCACCATCAATACCGCCGCCACATAACCCACCGCACTCGCCAAAGGCAGCAGCGTCGCCGCCAAAGGCACTACGGGATTCACCGGACCCAACTGAGAAAACGTTAAATAACCATTCAAGCCGCCACCTTGCGCGCCCGTTTGCTACCTGCAAGCCGCAGCCCATTTTTGCGATCGGACCTCGCTTCAGTTTATGCAAATAATCGCAAATTACCAATGGGTAAATAATGGTAAATCCTGCAAATTTTTGTTTTATGGGTTTAACTTCCTCCCCAGACGAAGCAAACATCGAATCCGGCCTAACCCCCTTCCCTGCCCCCGCCGATTCGCCGCCCGATCCCCCATTTTCGTTCCCCTCGGTTTCACATGCGCCCCGCCTTTTGCGTCACGTTTTTTTGGCCATTCACCACCCTTATCGGTCGGTGTACACCTGCCGCCCCCACCCGACTTCGCCTCTTGGTCGCAGCCGCCTTGCTGACCGCCTCTCTGCCCGCCGACGCAGCCGAGTTCCTGCATAACTTTACCTACAATACGACCGCTTACACCAACAAGGTCTTCGTCGATGATTCGATCCCATCGGGACAACTCAAAGGAGTGATCGTCGCCACCAGCTACGGCGGCGCCGACGCCGCCTACACCAACGCCACCTGGCGTAATTTCGCCAAGGAGAACAGCCTGGCACTGTGCCTGACCCTGAACCAGGACACCTTCGGCATCCCGGCCAATATGACCGACTCCACGACGGTCTTAAACAACACCTTGTCCGCCGCCGCCACCGGCCTGGGCCGGACCGAACTTTCCTCTTCCACCCTGCCCTTTATCTTCGTCGGCATCTCGCGCGGGGGCACCTCGGGCGCGATCAACTTTGGCCAGGCCTACGGTGCCAACCGGACCATCGCGTGCATCGCCTACCACGGAAACTCCTTCGAGTACATCACCTCGGTCTCCAGCGCCACCGCCAAGGCCATCCCTGTTCTCTACACCATCGCTCAACTCGACTCCGGGCCTGTTCGACAAACCGACATCGAGGCCGCCGTGCGCACCATCGGGACGCTCAGCACCGGCTGGGGCCCTTACGGCATACGCCCGACCAACGGCCTTTTCTGGACCACCACCATGCAGTACGGCTCCAGCCATGCCTCGCTCGGGGACGACACCTATCCTCTACAATGGTTGGGACGCGTATTCACCGCCCGTTACAACCCGGCCACCCCGGGCACGCTCACCGCCGTCTCCACCGCAAACAGCTCCAGCGGCAGCTACACCCTGACCAACGGCGCCTCCAGCACCGCCTACTTCGCCACTCCCGCCACGTCGTCCTTCACCCAAAAAAACGGCAACATCTGGCTCCTCACCGCCGGGGCCAGCGAGTGGATCGCCGAGAGCTCCCAGCCCCTGGCCGCCACGCCCTACAACATAGATACCACCTATAACACGACCTACCTCGCCCCCGACTCGATTGACAACCGCAACTTCATCAACTCCGGCTCCGTCACCTTCGCCGGCACCGGAACCATCGCCTTGGACAAGGGCGTGAGCGGAAACAAAAACTACTTCAAAATGACCGGAGGCACCATCAACATCCTCCGTGGTGCCACGCTCAAAAACGGCGCGCTGCAAAACGCCGACTGGACCAACAACAAGGCGTCCCTCGCCATCGACAGCACGTCCAGCTTCGATCTATCCGATGGCGCCGCCGTCCAAATCGACGCCTTGACCGGCGCGGGCACGATCACCGTTGGCGTCTCCACCGGCTCACGCACCCTTACCCTCGGCAACAACCACGGCTCCGGAACCTTCTCCGGCACCATCGCGGGCGGGGCCACCGTCGGCAACGGCTCCATCGCCTTGCTCAAAACCGGAACCGGAAACCAAACCCTGAGCGCTACCAACACCTACGTCGGCGGCACCACCATCAATGCAGGCACGCTCACCATCTCCGGATCCGGAAAACTCGGATCAGGCGACCTGACCATTGCCAACGGCGCACTCTGCTCGATCACCACCGGCAACGGAGCGATCGCGGACACCGCCGCCGTTTCGCTCGGCGCCACCGGCAAACTCGATCTGGCCGCCGGAATCCTTGAGCGCGTCGCCAGCCTCTCCATCAACGGCGTCCCTGCGGCCCGCGGCGTTTGGAACAGCATGCGCGACCCCGCCCACTTCGGCGGCACCGGCAACCTGCTGGTACTCACCCCCGGCCTCACCGCGCTGGAAGACTGGCGACAGACAAACCTCGGGACCACGTCCAACACCGGCACCAGCGCCGACGCGGCGGACGCCGACGGCGATGGCATCCCCAACCTGATCGAGTTCGCGACCGGCACGCTCCCCCAGACCACCAACCCACTAAACACCACCGTGGCCTGGACCGGGTCCGCCATCGAGTTCACCTACCGCCGCAGCCGCCTCGCCGAGGCCGACGGCCGGAGCTTCATCGTGGAATGGAGCGACACCCTCGCCAACGACTGGAGTTCCGCGGGAGTAACCCAGGCCGCCGTCGCAGGCACCGATGACGGAAAAACCCAGGCGTGGAAAGCCACCGTTCCCGCAACCGACATCCCCAAACGTTTCGTCCGCCTGCGCATCCCGTAATACTCAATTGGATAGCGCCAAGATTAAACATCCATAACCCCGACGATGCCTGCCATACCCCAGCGGCGTTTACCTCTGTTTTTGCGCGGCCTGCTTCTGTGCAGCCTACTGCCGTGTCTGGCCGGCGCCGCCGATTACTACCTCGACGTCAACGGCACCTCACCCGGCAGCGGCGTATCCACCGGTTCCGCTTACAACGGCACCCTCGCCCTTTGGAGCAACACCACCGACGGCACCGGCACCCCTGTAGTTCTGCCGGGACGCCAAGGCATCGTCTTTTCCGCCGGAGTGGACGCCACCGGCAAGGCCTACACCGTCAACGGCACGCTCGGCCAGATTTCGCAGGGCATCACCGTGCAGGAAGGCCAGGTCACGCTCTCCGGCGGCGGCACGTTTTTCTCCAGTCAAACCGTCCGCACCACGGCCTCCGGCACCTCTCTGGCCATCACCGGCACCGCCTGGGATTTTTACAACAACACCGTCACTTTCGACGCCGCCTCGGGTGGCCCGATCACGCTAAATTCCCTCTCCACCGTCAGTGGACGCGGTGGCCAACTCGTTAAAACCGGCCCGGGACTACTAACGCTCACCGGCAACGCGACTGCTCGCAATCTCTCCGCCAACATCAACGCCGGCGAGCTTCGCCTTCAAGCCGCCAACGCCCTTTTCACTTCCGGCTATACCGCCACCGTGAACGTCAACGCGGGCGGCACCCTCTCCCTGTCAGGCGGCATCACCGTCGCCAACAACCCTCTCACCGTCTCCGGCCCGGGAGCCGACAACCGCGGCGCATTGCTCTCCGTATCCGGCAACAACACCTGGTCTCAACTTATCACCCTCGCCGCCTCCGCCCGCCTCGCCGCCGACGCCAGCACCTCCCTCACCCTCAATCCCCCCACCGGCGACGCCCTCACCGGTCCCTTTGCCCTCACCCTCGGCGGCGCGGGCACCGTCACCGTTTCCAAACCCATTTCCGCCGTCACTTCGCTCGAAAAAGACGGCTCCGGCCTGCTCGTCCTAACCGCCCAAAACTCCTTCACCGGCCCCGCCACCGTCTCCGCCGGCACCCTCCGCTTCGTCGAAACTTCCGGCACTCTCGCCAGCCTCGCTGGCCCGCTCGTGGTCAACGCCTACGTCGAAGTCGTCAACGCCTCCGCCCAATCTTGGTCCGCCCCGCTCTCCGGCTCCGACTCCGGTCGCTTCATCAAACAGGGCGCGGGCCGCCTCACGCTCTCCGGCACACACACGTTCGCAGGCACCCTTGCCGTCCAGTCCGGCACCCTTACCCTCGCTCCCGCCGCATCGCTCTCCAACGTCGCGCGCTTCGAACTCGCCTCCGGCGCCACCTTCGACGTCTCCGCCGTGTCCGGCTTTGCCCTTGGCTCCGGCCAAACCCTCGCCGGCCTCGGCAGCGTCACCGGCCCCCTAAACCTGCAAACTGGCTCCCGCCTCGAACCCGGCCTCCCTGCCTCACCCGGCACCCTCGCCCTAGCCTCACCGCTCACTATCGCAGGCGGCGCTACCCTGGCCTTCGAACTCGGGGCCACCCCCGCCGCCTCGCTCGATCTCATCACCGTCCAGGGCAACGCCGTCTTTTCGGGCAACAACACCGTGCTCGTCACTCCTCCCGCCTCCCTCGCCAACGGCACCTACCCGCTCCTCCGCACCACCGGCGGCGTCATCTCCGGCACCGCCGGACTCTCCGTCTCCGGCTTCAACTCCCTCACCCAGGTCGCCACCCTCCAGCTCAACGGCCCCGCCACCGAGCTCGCTCTCGTCGTATCCACCAATCCCTATACCGCTCGCACTCTCACCTGGCTCGGTGATGGCTCGGCCAACCTCTGGAACACCGGCATAGCCGCCAACTGGCGCACCGGCGGCTCATCCGTGGTCTTCACGTCTTCGGACTCCGTCGTCTTCGACGCCACCGGCGCGGCCAATCCCGTCGTCACCCTCACCGGCACCTTATTGCCCGGCTCCGTCACCGTAAACGCCGCCACCGACTATACCCTCTCCGGCTCCGGCACGCTCAACGGGCCCATGACCCTCGCCAAATCCGGCTCCGGCCGTCTCGTCATAACCGGCACGCACGCCTTCACCGGCAACACCACCCTGACCGGCGGCACGTTGGAGGTGCGCGCCACCGGAGCCCTGGGCTCGGGCACGATCTCCAACTCCGCCACCCTCGCCCTCGCCCCCGCCGCCAACACCCCCCTCACCTTCGCCAATCCCCTCTCCGGCTCCGGCGCGCTCACCGTCTCCGGCGGCACCACCACCATCACCGGCAATAACACCTTCAGCGGCCCCGCCACCGTCTCCTCGGGCACGTTCACCCTCGGCCACGCCTCCGCCCTCGGCGCTACCTCCGGCGGCACCACCGTAGCCTCCGGAGCCATCCTTGAGCTCAACGGTTTCTCGCCCGGCGCGGAACCCTTCACCCTCGCGGGCGGCACCTTGCGCAACACCGCCACCACCACCGTTTCGCTCTCCGGGAACCTCACCGTCTCCGCGCCCTCTACCCTTCGCACCGCCTCCACCCTTACCCTCTCCGGCGCGCTCGGCGGCACCGCCCCGCTTACCCTCTCCGAAGGCACGCTCCTCATCACCGGCACTTCACCCACTACCTCCTCCGCCCTCACCATCGCTTCCGGCACCACCCTTGGCGGCACCGGCACCCTCGGTGGCTCGCTCACCCTCGCGGGCACTCTGGTGCCGTCCTCCGGCCTCCCCGCCGTAGCCACCCTCACCGTCGCAGGCAACGCCACCCTGCAACCCGGTTCCAGCCTGAGCCTGCGCGCGCAAAAATCCGGTGGCATCGCCACCGCCGATCGTCTCGCCGTCGGCGGCTCGCTCACCCTCGGCGGCACTCTCTCGCTCGCCGTTTCGGGCGACCCGCTAGCCGCCGGCGACACCTTCATCCTCTTCTCCGCCGCTTCCGTCTACGGCACCTTCGCCAACATCCAACTGCCCTACCTCTACGGCGACCTCCTCTGGGACCGCTCCACCCTCGAATCCACCGGCACCGTCCGCGTCGTCGCCCTGCCCGCCGCATCCACCCTGGCCCAACGCCGCGACTGGCTCCTCACCCGTCTGGGCGACGACCCCGGCGGCATGGACGGCTTCACCACCGCCCTCGGCTTTTTCGCTCGCGGCGACACCGCCCTCGGCCGCACCTACGCCCTCTCCCGCTCCCGCAGTCTGCTCGCCGGCCACCTCAACGGTGCCGTCCAAGTGGACCTCTTCTACATCTGGCCCGCCATCGACCTAGTCGCGCGCTACGGCCCCCTGCTCGACGACGAAACCAAGGCCAACATCCGCCAGATCGTCCTCACTTTTTATCAATACAAGGACACCACCACCTCCAACCTCAAGATGCTCGGCCACGTCGTCCGTTTCCTCGGCGGCGAACTCTACGGCCAGCCCGCGTTCGACGCCGCCAAAATCTACACCAACGGCGCGCTCACCTCGACCAACGACTGGCGCTCCGCCGACCCCAACGCCAAAACCTCCCTGCTCAGCTTCCTGGCCACGATGGCCACCACCGGCGTCGGCGAACTCGCCTCCCGCCCCTACGTCTGGAAAAATATGGTCCCGGTTCTCAGTCTCGCCCAGCTCGCCCAGGACCCAGAGATCCGCAACCGCGCCGCCATCGTTTACGAGGCCTGCCTCGCCCAGCACGCCAGCTACTGGCTGCGCGGCCACCTCGCCATGACCACCACCCGCAGCTACCCCGACATGCTCGAACAACACCCGTCGAGCGGCGCTTCCATGGGCCTGTTTTGGTATCACTTCGGCGGCGAACTCCCCGCCCTCGACAGCGACTCCGCCACCATGGTCGCCGCCATGAACCCCAGCGTCTCGCCCATCCTCGAACTCGCTGCCAGCGACCGCTCCACCCCCACCTACGTCCGCAGCCGCAACAGCAATTACTACCTCCACTCCTGGCTCGACCGCGATTACGCCCTCTTCGCCGACGCCATCACCGGTTTCAACTCCGGCCAGGTCTATCCCAACGGCGTCGTCTGGACCGACTCCGACCGCTCCCGTTACAGCCACCTTTGGGTCACCAAACCCATCCACGACGACCCGTCCTCCATCAACGTTTCCAACACCCACGGCAAGGAGACCCGCCAGTTTAGCGAGACCGTCGCCCGCGACGCCCTGCTCTACATCTTCAACATCGCCCCGCCCGCCGACCTCACCGCCCTCCCCACCCCCACCCCCTACGCCATGGGCTACGTGCCCGGCGGCTACCGCGCCGTGGTCAACGACGCCGCCACCACCGGCCAGATCTTCCTCCACTACGGCAGCGTGCTCATCGCCATCCGCTCCGAAATCCCCTTCGGCTGGAACCCCTCCACCGGCATCACCACCCCTTCCGGCACCGTGCGCGCCGGTGACTCCGAATTCCTGATCGACGGCGACACCGCCACCACCCGCCCGCCCGCCACCTTCACCACGCCACTCACCGCCAACCTCCGCTTCGCCGTCGCCATCGAAACCGCCCGCCCCGCCGATTTCCCCGGCGCCACCCCCGCCGCGCAACTCGCCGCCTTCCGCACCGCCATTCTCGCCCTCCCGAAACCTTCCCGCCCGGCCGACGCCCCCACCACCGCCACCTACACCACCCGCCAGGGCGACCGCCTGCGCCTCACCGCCTCCAGCGACCAAGCCCCCGTGGACTTCCCCCTCTGGGTAAACGACCTCCCGGTCGATCCCGCCTATTGGCCCCGCCTCGAAAGTCGCTACCTCTACCAACCCCAAGGCCAAAACACCCTGATCCTCCGCTCTCCCACCCGCCGCGAGGTGCTGAATTTCTCCACTTGGACGCGCACCGTGCAAACCGGCGCGATCGACATGACCCCGCCCGTCCTCGGCAACCTCCCCGGCAACCTAACCCTAACCCCCACTCATCCCGCTCCCGCCCCCATCTACACCCTCACCGCCACCGACGCCACTGACGGCCCGGTCTCCCTCATCTACGATCCTCCCTCCGGCTCCTCCTACACCCCGGGCACCACCACCATCGTCACCGCCCTCGCCACCGACGCCTCGCTCAACACCGCCCTCTACAGCTTCGCCGTCACCCTCGACCCCTACCTCGCCCCGCCGCCCGCCGCGCCTTGGAGCGTGTTAAATATCGGTAACCAGCCCGTCACTCCCGGCACCGCCACCCACCACGTCGCCGGACGCGTTTTCACCGTCTCCGGCACCGGCGGCACCACCGGCACCGGAACTAGCGGCGACATCTGGAGCGGCACCAGCGAGGGCTTCACCTACATTTCCCGTCCCTGGACCGGCGACGGCACCTTCACCGCCCGCGTCTTTAGTTTCTCCGCCACCGACGGCGGCGCCAAGGCCGGCCTCATGTTCCGAGAAACCACCGCCGCCGGCGCGCGCAACGCCATCATTTACCTGAGCACCAACGGCTCGGCGACCTTCCAGACCAAGACCGCGACCAATGGCAACGCCTCCACCTCCAGCACGGCGAGTCGCGGCATACCGGAATGGATACGCCTCGTGCGCCAAGGCGACACCTTCACCGGCTTCTACTCCGCCGACGGCATCACCTGGACCCAACAAGGCGCGCCCACCGTCATATCCATGACCGGCCCGGCCCTGACCGTCGGTCTCGCCGTCGCCCCCCGCACCGGCGGCCAGACCGCAAATGCGATCTTCGACAACGTCAGCTTCCACACCCCGCGCGACACCTGGCGGCTCGCCACCTTCGGCACCGACTCCAACACCGGCTCCGCCGCCGACCTCGCCGACCCCGACGCCGACGGCCTGTCCAACCTGCTCGAATACGCCTTCGGCACCTCCCCCACCTCCGCCGCCTCCTCCTCCGCCCCCGCCATCTCCCTGCTCCCCGCTCCCAGCTCTAAGCTTCAGATTTCCTTCCTCCGCGCCCGCCCCGAACTCACCTACACCGTCGAAGCCAGCACCTCCCTAGCCCCCGATTCCTGGACTGTCATCGCCACCAACCCCGGCACCGTCAGCCCCACCGTTCCCGTCACCGTGCCCGACACCGTTACCGTCTCTCCTGTTACCCCCCGCCGCTTCCTCCGCCTGCGTGTCACCGTCCCATGACCCGCGCCTCCGTCATTCGTTATTGGGCATTAGTCATTGGTCATTCCGCGCCTTTGGCACGGCGTGGCCGCTTCCTCCGTCTCCGCGTCAACGCCCCATAAACGCCTCCCCGATGTAGGGCGGGGTCGCCGCACCACGCCGTTCCGCTCTCATTTCTAATAGAGTTTGGCATTAAACCGTCTGCTAGCTCCCGCCGCCCGACGTCTAATCGGACTCCCGGCTTGCCTTAAGCGATTTCTCTCCCTTTGCGTATTTTTGCGCGGTCCGGCACTTCGCCCACCCACGCCCTCCACCCAATCGCCACCCAGCCACCCAAACCCGGCACATCCCTTTCGCGCAGCTTCGGCTGCTGTCCTACCTCGAAACCGCTAATTTCAGAGGACGTGAGAAACGCATCGAGCGCGCCCCGACCTGGGGCGCATCGAAAGCGCTTTTTCACGGGCTCTTAGCGGTGCCTGAGGTAGGGGCGTTAGTAAGTGCGTCCCTCTTTTATGTCCTTAGTGCACCGCTTCTTATTCATTACTCGTTTGGTTCTAGGATTTGCCGCCACCGGTCTTGGTCTAGCGGCGCAGACGACCTTTTACGACTGGCAGCCGACGGTATTTGCCGAGGCGGACTGGTACAACGTAGCGGTGAGTGGCGTGGCTGCCGACCCCGACCTCGACGGGCTGCGTAATCTGGAGGAGTTTGTTTTTTTCACCCCGCCGCTAAGCGCCAACTCAGCCACCCTCGCGCCCCGCTTGGAACAGGTCGGCTCCAATCTCACCCTGACCTTCCGCCAGCGTCGGGGATTGGCTGATGTCGATACTCGCCTGCAAGGGTCGGATACGCTCACCAGTTGGATAACCTATAACAGCGTGGCCGAGGTCGATCGAGTCGCCTTCTCCGGCTACGATGAAGTAACTTTGCTTGATCCCCAGTCCTTTTCCAACGCCGCCCCTGCGCGGCGTTTTTTGCGCCTGCGTCTCGAAACGCCGGTGCCAACCGAACTTCGCCCGCCGGTGCAACTTTCCCTCGGGGTGGCTCCCTCCGCGCCGCAGAGCTGGAGTGTAAGCTGGACCGATCCCAACGGCTTTGAAACCGGCCACCGCATCGAACGCCGCCTGCTCGCCGACGGCACATGGCAAGAGGTAGGTTCCACCGCTGCCGATACTGGCGCATTTACCCACACCACCGCCGATTACCAGCAAAGCCTGACCTACCGGGTCTCCGCTCTGGCTGCCGGGGGTAGGATCGCGACTTCCTCGCCGGTCAGTTTACCCGACACCGACGGCGACGGTATTCCCGATGTGCTCGAACTCGGCGAGACCTACGTTGGAGTGGAGGGGACCTACGCAAGCGACCCGAATAGTTTTTCTAGTAACGGCAGCGGAATCAGCGACGGGTGGCTGGCCGACAACGGCTTTAATCCGGCCCAATCATTCGATAGCGATGCCGACAGCGACGGAGATGGAATCAGCGATGCCGAGGAAGCCCGGCGCGGCACCGATCCGCACAACGAGGACACCGATGGTGACGCTGTGCCGGATGCCGAAGACGGCTGGCCCCGGGACAATAAACTCAGTCCGCCCTTGTTACCGGAAACCGGCTACGCCGTCATATCTTTGACTGCTGCCTCCGGTTGGGATTCCGACTACCAAGCGGTATCTATAGACGACGCAGGACGAGTGCTTGGGAATTCCACTTCAGATCTCGGAACTATCAAAGTAGGGCTATGGATATCCCCGCAGCCTTTTAGTCATCTATCCGACTTGGATTGGAACTATAATGATGCGGACGTAAATCCTAGCAGTTTTCTTGGATTATATTGGAATAATGGTGGTTTTCCGCATAATTTAGGCTCATGGCAAAGTAAAGACGGATGGTTGGCGGTTCCTCATCAAAGCTCGTTGGGCGGGCCCGTCACCGCACGATTATATCATCCAGATAGCGGTGTGGTAGACATCACACCTCGGCTTACTCCACAGCAAAGCGGGGCACTTGATTCTTACCGTTGGTCAAATCCCAATTCTATAGCGGCAGGTGGACGCGTTTTGCTAAGCGAATTTGGCTATTCATCATCCACGTCTCACACTAACAGTTATGCAGGTGCCCACGTAACCGGACCACAGGGAGCAGGCGGAGTCGAATACTGGCAGGAACATAATTCATCTGCTATCAATAGCAATTGGGTCCAGAACCCCGTCTACTTGCCATTTAATGTTAATGATGAAGGGCTCTCGATAGGATATCATACAGAGGCTGTATTTTTTGATGATGATCCCATGCAGAGTCCACGCTGGGAGCACGTAAGGAGATCCGCGTATGGTTTAAACTCATTCTTTCAGGCCGATTATCATTTTCTAGGAAGCGGCGAGCCCGTTGTTGCTCTGGGCAACAAGGACGGAGCCGTATGGAGAGGTGTCAAAACTACAACCGCTTGGGATGAAAAAGCCTTACGCGTTTGGAATTCCACCTCACAGGCGGCGATTGATCCAGCGAACTTCTACGCTACAAGTGTAAACCGCCGTCGTGAAGTATTGGCCTATGATCGGAGCACATGGCAGTCCGCCCTTATTAGAAATGGCGTTCTTCACCCGACTGCGCAGCTAAGCCCAGGCTGGGACTACCTTTATGCTTATGATTTAAATAATAAAGGACTACTTGTAGGCATCGGTAGAAAGACTGCTGCTGACCCTTACTCCTCTGTCATTCTTGTGCCTGCTGCTATCCAGGCAGATCAAAATCATGACGGCGACATTGACAACAAAGACCTCTCAAGCGGAGGCACGCTGAGCAATTCCCCTACTCATCCGTTCAGATTCGCCTCCAATGACAATGATGATAATCCGGGCACAACCCCCCAGGCCGATTATATAAACAGCGTTGTTGATGGAGAGGATGACTTGGCCGACTTCTTTCCGGTCTTCCTTGATATTAAACAATTGATTACAGTCCTACCCCCGAGCGCGTCGGTGAAATACAAGCTCAAGCAAGCCGACGGCGGACTGAATTTCGTATATACAAACCTGACCAGGGCGACGGCATTCTCGTATCAAACCGGCACGCTTACGACCGGCTTTGGCCCCTCGTTTATACAACCCGCCGCCACGGCGACGACGCAGCAGATAACCGCCGCAGGCATCGAGCTACCCTCCGCCTTCCTGACCAATATAAAGGATAACGACCAAGGCGTTATCCTCGTTGAATTACGCGGCATGACCGCCAAGCCGCTCAAGGTGGTTGTCGAGAAGGACGGCACCGAAATCGCCGAAGTCGCGGTGAATATCGCGACCGGAGAAATCAAATGGGAATCGCAGCACACCGCCAATCTCGTCGAAAAGTTTAAGGTGCCGGCCTATTACGCCGACTACACCACCAAGTCACTGGAATGGCTTAAAGGGCAGCGCTACTTTGTGGACGGTGCGTCCGCTACCGCCCAATCGTTTCGCATACGCATCAACGTAAAGGTGCGTATGGCGGGTGCCGCCGGAAAAACCGTCGAGTTAAAGGCCTTTGACATAGATGATCCAACCCCAGCCGACTGGGACCCTGATAATGTGGTCGATACAAACGGAACAGCGGGTGATGACAATCGGAGCGGCGGAGCATATCCAGGCGATAACGGGAGCATCCATGAGGGCACCTTCTCCTCCGCGTTTTTGAAGACGACCACCGTCACACTGGATGCGAACGGAGAGGCCACCGCCGAGTTCATCCTGTCACAGAAACCCGGGAACAACTATCGTATCGCCGGCGTGTTGAATGAGTCGGCCAGCCAGCTCGACGCGCTCCAGATCACCAACGCCACCGCCACGCGCTACGTCGCCCCGGACGCCAAGCCGGTGCGGGGCTTCGCGGGCGTCACCTCTCCTACACTCACGATCTGGCGTAAGCTCCACATCGAGGTGGACTCGATGGAGGCGGCCCCCAACCCGATCCCGGAAAACCGCGTGACCGGCACGATCACCACCTTTGCCGACGACACGCCCAACTACGGCTCAGTGCGGCTCGGGCTGAGCGTTGGACTACCCGGCGAAGGTAACCGCTTCGAGTTTGGCAACCTGTCGGTGGCGGGCGTAGAGCTGTTAGCGAAGGCCAATAGCGACAACCCCGTCAGCAACGACACGCTCGACGTTTACAAGGCCGGTGGTGTTACGGCGGCCCAGCTGGTCGGGCAGAGCTTTACGCTCACCGACGACGACAACCGCTTCAACGACCTGCACGGCTGGCAGGAGCTGCCTTTGCACAACACCCATGCCGCCGTGCTCCAGCCGGTGCGTGCGAAATACGCCCCCGCCTTCATCGAGATCATCGACGCCAACGCGGTCGGCCTGAACCCCAACCCCACAGTGACCTTCAAGCTCAACGAGAGCGCCGAGGGCCATACGCCCAATGTCTTCCCCGATGTCTACAATGACGCTATCGACGTTCAAGGAACCGAGTTTTTCTGGGCGCACGCCGTCGTGTTTGGACTGCAACCAAAGGCCAGCCAAGATGGCGATCCCGAATCCGAAAATCCGCTTCTAGGTGGAACACCTTTAACCTTGGCCGCTGGTGGATGGCGCAGTCTTGGTTACAGCGCGATTTACCTCGAACCTCTTCGTGAACGAATCATCACGCAGACCACTTTGGAGCGATACCTTTACTATCCAGAGTTTTTCTTCGCACCCGTAGACATCGTTGATCGGCAAGATCGGCATCGCGCGCTAAAGCTCGGGACTATCGCTCACGAAATCGGACACGGACCCACTGAAGGCAATGACGATGATCACGATGATAGCGGCTTAATGAGAGGTGGCGGTGGTGATATCAGTGTGGATTTTGGTCCGCAGGCTATCTTCCGGTTCAGATCTACAACAAATTGGAGGTAGCCTTATGAAAATCTTATATCTCTTGGTCTTCATGGTTTTAACGCCTTTGTGGGCGAGTGTCAGGCCGACTCCGATGCAAAACGTGGCCGATGAATTGGCCGTATCACTTGGCGTGTATAAACGCCATGTTTCAATCGCTCCACTCAACTCATGGCAGCAACTCGCGTCTGTTGCTCCGGGCTTTTACGGACTTAACGCAATGACGAGCGGGCAAAGCGTCACAGAAATTTTTTCTATCATTGGGCAATCTGAGCGCGGTAAGTTTCCTTCAGGAAATCTTATTTTCGCCCAATCGGCCGCGATGCCTTGGCCTGACGCGTGGAAAACAGAAGACCGTGAGAAGCCAGGCGAATACCTCCCCCATCGCAGCCACCAAGACATCCGCTTCCTCGTCTATGAGAAGGACGGCAAGTTTATCGCGGAGCGGTGGTATGAAACGAAGTTCCAGGCGATGCTTGCCGAGACGGGGCTGACAATCCCACCGCCGACACCCTATTACCCGCCGCCGCCCACGCCGCCAGGTGAAAAGCCCGCCGCCCCGTCCACGCTAGCGGCTCCCATTGCTACAACGCAATCCGCGCCCGCCGCCGCCCATTTGGCCACGCCAACGCCTGCAACGGCTCCGGCAACGCCCCCCGCCAAGTCGTCCAATCTCCTCTGGTGGATCGTCGGAGCAATCGCGGCGCTTGCTGCCGTGCTGTTCCTCGCAACGCGCAAGAAAAAGCCCCGAGCCTGATCCTCGCAAACTCGGCGGCACACGTCGCGCCCGCCCGGCACCGAGCCTCTGGGCCCTGCACGCCGTCTGCTTCCTCCTCCGCGCCTTGCGGCGCTCCGTCCGGTGGAGTGCAACCCCGCCCGGCCCGGCCCACGGCGCAAGAATGCGCCGTAGAGGCCGCGCTCCGATAATATCCGCGCTGGTCACGTCTCGGCCCCCAGTCAGGCCTGAGCCGACGGACCAACGATCGTAATACGGGACGGGCGCAAATCTACGCATTCCCGCTACGCGTAAGCTCGTTTGCATTTTTTTGCAGCGTAGGCACGGTCTGCCTTTCACCCCACCGTTTTGTCTTAGCTTTACCCCGTTAGCGTTGCCTACCCTCTCCAGCGTTCTCTCTGCCCACTTTGTGCTTCTCGCCGCGTGGCTCGCGGTCGCTGAGAGCCGCGCCCAGCTCTCCTGGATCGGCGCTGGCACCAGCGGCTCGCCCGCGCTCTGGAACGATTTAAACGCCTGGACCGGCGGCGTCCCCGTATCATCCGGCACTTACGCCCTCACGTTTATTAACTCGGGCGCGTCCTACTCCCAAAACAACCTCACCAGCCTCACCCTCTCCGGCCTCACTTTCGACGCCACCGCCCTGACCAACGAACTGACCGGCAACGCCGTCACGCTCTCGGGCGACGTCACCGTTTCCTCCACCGCCGCCCAAACCGTCGCCCTCGCCACCACCCTGGCCTCCGGAAACCGCACCGTCACCGTAAACTCCGGCCCGCTCACCTGGAGCGCCGCTCTCTCCGGCACCGGCGCACTGGTCAAATCCGGCTCCGGCACCCTGATCCTTTCCGCCACCAACACCTTCAGCGGCGGCACCACCATCAACGCCGGCACCCTGCAAATAAACGCCAGCGGCGTGGGCGGCACCGGCGCGATTCGCGGTTCGGTCACGGTAAACTCCGGCGCCACTCTGCTCATCACCGCTCAGGATGCACTCGGCTACAACAGCGGCACCAAAGTCGATACCCTGGTCATCGCGGGCGGCACCGTCACCCACAACGCCTCCGGCAACCTCACCCTGGCCAACGTCGCCGTCTCCCTCACCGGTGGCACGCTTCAATCCACCAGCACCGGCGAAATCGATTTTTTCGACCTCAACGCCGCCACCACCACCACCGGCAACACCACCATCACTACCAACGCCAGCGCCACCACCTCGCTCATCGCCGGCTCGATTCGCCTGCGCCAAGGCAACTCCGACCCCACCGGCACCGTTTTCACCGTGGCCGATGGCGCGGCGGCAGTGGATCTGAACATCTCCGCCAACCTCACCGAGGGTGCCGCCCAAAGCACCGCCTCGGCCATCACCAAAGCAGGCAGCGGCCTGACGCTCCTGTCCGGAACCAACACCTACACCGGCCCCACCACCGTAAGCGCGGGCACCCTCCGCGCCGGTTCCACCCAGGCCTTTGGCATCAACTCCGCCGTTACCCTGGCCAACACTTCCGGCGCGCTCCTCGACCTGAACAATTTCAGCAACAGCCTCGGCTCGCTGTCCGGCGGCGGCACTACCGGTGGCCACGTCTCGCTAGGCTCGGCCATCCTCACCGTGGGCGGGGCCAATACCAGCCCCGGTGCCTACGCCGGCGTGATCTCCGGCACCGGCAGTCTGGTCAAAACCGGCACCGGCACCCTGCAACTCACCGGGTTCAACACCTTCTCGGGTGGCACTACGATCAATGCCGGCACCCTCCAGCTCAACGCCAGCGGCGGCGGCGGCACCGGTATCCTCCGTGGCACCGTCACGGTCAACTCCGGCGGAACCTTGCAGACCAGCGCCCAGGACGCCCTCGGCTGGAACACCGGGACCCGCGTCACCACCCTCAACATCAACGGCGGCACCGTCACCCACAGCTCCGGTAACAACCTCAGCCTCGCCGCCGCGACGATCAATCTCACCGGCGGCACACTCCAATCGACCAATGGCAGCGGCCGCATCGACTGGCTCGTCGATGGCGGGGTAAAAACGTCGATCAACAGCCTCGCCAGCAGCACGCTTTCGAGCATCGGCGGCACCATCTGGCTGCGCCAGGGCGACAACGACCTCACCGGCACGATCATCACGGTCGCCAACGGCTCCGCACCCGTCGATCTACAGATCAGCGCAAACCTGACCAACTACTCCACCGCCTCGGCCATCACCAAGGCCGGGCTCGGCACACTTCAACTGTCGGGAACCAACAACTACGCCGGCGCCACCTTGATCAACGCCGGCACCCTGCAAATCGGCTCCGCCACGGCCCTGCCCTCCGGCAGCGCGCTCACCCTCGCCAACGGTGCCACCCTGGCCATGCAGAGCTTCTCCGCCTCCGCCGCCTCGCTCAACTTCGCCGGCGGAGCCCGGGTCTCGTTCAACCTAGGCACACCCGGCACCGGCACCACCCTGCTGGCGCTCGGCGGCGCGCTCAACAAATCCGGCAGCGGCTCCTATTTCCTCGATTTCAGCGGCGGCCAGTTCGGCACCTACCGCCTCGCCACCTTCTCCAACACGACGTTTAGCACGAGCGATTTCACCCTCAGTTTCGGCGCCGGCTACGCGGGTAATCTTAGCCTCGGGGCCACCACACTCGACCTCACCATCACCGCCATTCCCGAGCCCGCCAACATCAGCTGGCTGGCCGCCCTCGGCGCGCTCGGCTGCGTCGCCAACCGCCGCCCGCGCCGCACGCAGCTCAGTTAAAGCCGTAACGGTCCGGGACGCGCCTGCGTCCCACAAGCCCGCTGCTCATACCAAAACGCTGAACAAGCTGGATTCATTTTAACGCAAAGGCGCAAAGCCTCGAAGTTCGCAAAGGTACGGAGAAGAATGATTACTTTGCGCTTCTCCGCGCCTTTGCGCCTTTGCGTTATAGTCTTAATACGAGGGATAGCTGGGGCATCAACCCTGCTGCACAAAACCCTGCACATCGGCCGTGGCGACCAGCGGACGCACATCCGGCTTTTGCAGGGTGAACTTCACGTTCTCAAACTTCACTCCGCGCACGTGGCGCAGGTAGGCCGCCGAGGCCGGCAGCACGCCGAAGTAGAAATGCTCGGGATACATCGCCTCGTCCTCGGGCGGATTCAGTTTGGAAACGTCGCCTTGGTAACCGCCCACCAGCTCGATTTCGCAGTCGCTCACCGTCACGTCCTCAATCGCCTGCTGCGGCACGCCGGTCATCAACACCGCCGAGAACGACTCGGGCGGAAGCAGCGCCCGGGTGAAATGCTGCAAGCTCGTCGCCTCGGGCTGGAACACTTTGGCACGCAACCCGGAAATATTCAGGCGGCGGATACGGCCCGCCGGTTTCGGTTCATCGCCCTTGGCGTAGGTGCGGCCACGCGCGCCGAGACGCACGAAGATCGGCCCGGTGGTCAGGTCGGCCCGGACGTTCCGGATATCGACGTCCTCGATAAACGCGCCGTCGCTGGTCAGCACCTTGATCGCGCAGGTCGCGGCATAAAGGATGTGACAGTCGTGGATTTTTACCCGGCGCATATCGCCGTAAGATTCGGTTCCGAGTTTGATCGCGCCGCACTCAGTGGAGATTAGGCAGTCGTGCACATGCACATCCTCGCAGGCCTCGCGGCGGGTGGCCTTCAGGCAAACCGCGTCGTCGTCGGTGAAGATCTTGCAATGGCGCACCGTCACCCGACGGCTGCTGTCGATGTCGATGCCGTCGTTGTTCTCGTTAACCCGGCTATCGATGGTCACGTGCTCGACCAGCACGTCTTCGCAATCGAGCAGATGCACCGTCCACGCCGCCGAAGCGCGCAGTTGCAATCCGCTCAGCGTAACACCCCGCGCGTGAACCAACCGCACCAGGAAAGGACGGCTCTTGTGCTCGGGCGCGCCTTGCAGGAAGGCCCCGCCGTTGCCGTCGATCAGGCCTTCGCCGGTCAGGCCGACGTTCTTGACCCGCTCCGCCAGGATAAGGGCGCGGCCGCGAATGTCGCCCACCGCGTCCACGAAGCTGGTTTCAGGCGCGGGATAATCGGCCAGGTTGGGGCTGCCGAGGATGCTCGCGCCGGCCTCAAGGTGCAGCGTGACGTTGTCGCGAAGGAAAAGCGTGCCGCAGCGGTAAGAGCCGGGCCCTAGGACGACACGCCCGCCGCCGTTGGCGGAGCAGGTGTCCATGGCTTCTTGGATGCGCGTCGAGGAGAGCTCGCTGCGATGATTACGCCGATGATTGGAGAGACGGATTTCGTTCATGGTTGCAAAATGGTTTGCTGCTCTGCGTGAGCGGTCGGAGGAAAAATACCCGGGGACGATTTAAGATATCGCAAGGCGCTGACTAGCATCGGGAAAACTCATGGAAGGCATGGGGTAATGCGCGGGGACTGGAAGGAAGCGAACTCAGGTGTGAGCTACTTTTTCTTGTTTTTCCATGCAAATTTTAGATAAAAATAGCAAATATACTTTAATTCATTACTATAAATAGGTTATTAACGGATAAATCCGATGAGCGGGGACACGTCAAAGAACCCTGAATGGTTCCGGAATTTTCCATTATTTTCCGCTCTTCCGTACCTTTGTGAACTCTGTGTCAGTGCTCTAGGCGCTGTCTTCAAAATAAACCGCTGCTTCGTGAGCTGGAAACCATGCTCGGCCAAGGCGACCGAGGCGGAGGTGGCCCAGCGGGCCATGCCGCCGAGGGCAACGCGGGCCCAGCTTGGTTTCCGGTTCACCCGTAGGGCGCAGCAG